>DATHCK010000089.1:0-32659 GCA_035319545.1 Allostellaceae bacterium
GCGCGCCGACAAGCGGCGGCGGGTGGCGTTGCTGGATCGCGGCGAGCCAGCGGTTGAGCGACGGTGTCGGCAACCGCTTGTTCCACACTGCGTCGGCCTCGATCACCGCCTTCATTAGGTTGTCGAGCCCAGTGCCGGCGAGCCCGGAGATCGGCACCAACGTCACGCCTTGGAGCTGCGCCAGCGATATCGTGATGCGGTCACGCAATTGGCGCAGCGCGGCCGGCTTGTCGACGACGGCATCCCATTTATTGGCGGCGAGCACCAGCGCGCGGCCCTCCTCGGCGACTAGGTTGGCGATCGTCAGGTCCTGCCGGCCGAACGGCTCGAGCGCGTCGAGCACCAAGACGACCGTGCCGGCAAAGCGGATCGCGCGCAGCGTGTCCGCGACCGACAGGCGCTCGAGCTTATCCTGGACATGCGCGCGACGCCGCAAGCCGGCGGTGTCAACGAGCCGGATCGGCCTTCCCCGCCAGTCCCATTCGAGCGCGATCGCGTCGCGGGTGATGCCCGGCTCGGGGCCGGTCAACAGTCGCTCCTCGCCGATGAGGCGATTGACCAGCGTCGACTTGCCGACATTGGGACGGCCAACGATCGCCAGCTGCAACGGCCTCTCGCCTTGCTCCTCACTCTCTGGTGCGCCGGCATCTTCCATCTCGGCTTCCGGCAGCGGCCCGAAATCGCGCAGCCGGTCGTAGAGTTCGGCAAAGCCCTCGCCGTGCGCCGCCGATAGCGGCACCGGATCGCCGAGACCAAGGGCATAGGCCTCGCCGACCGCGCCGAGCTCGGCGCGCGCTTCGGCCTTGTTGGCGATCAGCACCACCGGCTTGCCGCTCTTGCGCAGCCAGCCTGCGAAATGCCGGTCATCGTCGGTGACGCCCTCGCGCGCGTCGATCACCAACAGCACGACATCGGCGAGATCGAGCGAGCGTTCGGTCTGCGCCCGCATCCGGCCGGAGAGCGTTGCCGGCGCGGCCTCTTCGAGCCCGGCCGTATCGAAGACGCGAAATTCGAGGTCGGCGATGCGGCCTTGGCCCTCGCGCCGGTCGCGAGTTACCCCCGGCGCGTCGTCGACCAGCGCCGCGCGCCGGCCGACCAGCCGGTTGAACAGCGTCGATTTGCCGACGTTCGGCCGGCCGAGTATCGCGACGGTAAATCCCATCTCATCAGCAACCCGCTCACCGATATGCCGAGAGATTAGCGTCGTCGGTCAACAAGTAAACCGTGCCCCCCGCGACGATGGGGCCGAGATAGCCCTTGTCCGACATCTTGGTCTGCCATTGCGTTTCGCCGGTGAGCGCCGATACCCACATCGCCATGCCGCTCGACGACAACACGACGAGCTGACTACCGCCCATTACCGGCCCGGCCCATTCGATGGGGTCCGATTTCTTGACCATGTCCTCGAAATTGGGCAGCTGCGCCGTCCAGCGTATCTTCCCCTCGTCGCGCGTCAGGCAGGCGATCTCTTGGTCGTTGGTGATGAGAAACACGAAATCGCCGACGCACCACGGCTCGTGGCTGCTGCCGACCGCCTGTTCCCAGACGTGGTTGCCGGTGCGCAGTTCGATCGCCATCATTCGGCCGCTGTGGCTGACGGCGAAAACGCGCCCCCGGTCGATCACCGGCCGGCCGTGGATATCAGCCATCGCCGACACGGCGTTTGGGCTGCGCGCCGATGCCAGGTTCTCAGACCACAGCACCCGGCCGTTTTCGACCCGAAGCGCGTAAAGCTCGCCCGAGGTGTAGGCGACGACGACGATATCGCCCTCGACCGCGGGGCTGGCGCTGCCGAGCAGCGTGCCCACCTCGGGGATGCCGGTATGCGACCATTGGCGCGAGCCGTCATCCGCGGACAGCGCGATCAGCTGGTTGTCGACGGTGACGAGGAAAATCCGGTGACCGACGACGGTCGGGGCCGTGTGCACCGGCGTCTCGACATTCTTGCGCCAGATGATCTTGCCATCGTTGGGATCTAGCGCGGCCACCTCGGCGTAGCCGGTCGATACATAGAGCCGGTCGTTCGCGAAGCATGGACCCCCGCCGAACGCATTGCCCTTTTGATCGGGCGGCGTCAGATCGACCTGCCAGATGCGCTTGCCGCTGGCGACATCAAGCGCGCTGACCTGCACGCCGCCATCCATCGCGAAAATGCGGCCTTGCGCGACGACCGGCTGCGACATGACCTTGGTATAGCGCGACGTTCCCTCACCGACGCTGGTTTCCCAGGCCTTCTTGACCTCGTTCGGCAGCGCGAGATTGCCCATCGCATGGCTCGGGTTGCCGCCCGGCTGCGGCCAGTCGGGGTTGCTTGTCGGCGACGGCAGATTGATCGGCCGGTTGGCGAGCGTCGGGTCGGCCCCGATCTGGCGGTCGAGCCCGAGAACCGAGATGCGCTCGCCCGGCAGCCGCGCCTTCGGCTTGGAGTCGAACAAGCCGCACCCTGCGGTGGACAGCGTGGCGAGCAGCACCGAGACGAAGTGGCGTCGTTTCATTGCGGCAATTTGCGAGCTCAGGGCTTCAGTATCGCGGCCATCTCGGCGGCCCGTTCGCGCAGCCCCTCCGGGCCGGCGGTATCAGCGGCGAGCTGTTTGTATATATCGAGCGCGCCGGTCTGGTCGCCGGCCTTGAGTTTTGCGGCGGCGGTAAGGTCGAGCGCGGTCCCGCGCCACGGGCTGTCGCCGCCGGCAAGCGGCTTTAGCCGGTCGATGATCGTCTGCGGGTCGCTGTCGGCGAAGCCGTTCATGATCGAGAGCAGCGTCGCCGCGTCGCGCAATTCCGGGGCAAGGTCGGTGGAGGCGGCCAACTTGTCGTAGGCGGCGATAGCGCCCTTCACATCGCCTGACCGGGCGGAGAGATCGGCCGCCTCGAAGGCGGCGAGCTGCCCGTAGGCGCCGCCCTCCGTGCCGACCGTCGTGAAGATTTTCGCCGCCTCGGCATCCTTGCCCTGCTGAAGCAGCGCCAGCGCCGCCTGATAGCGCTCGGATTGCGCCTGGCGCAGCGACAGCTGATGGTTGCGCCAAGCGACGATCCCCCCGGCGATCAGCATCACCACGACCGCCGCGGCGATCACGTAACGGCCGTATTGCTTCCACAGCTTTAGGAGATTGTCGCGACGCAGCTCTTCGTCGATTTCGCGGAAAATGTCGCTCACGAACGCACCAGCCCGAACTCACCCCGTCGCGTTGAGCGGTTGGCTAACATATTTGCCGGGCTGAGGCGAGCCAAACAGCGCGACGGCCGCACGGTGGCGGCAGCTACTGGACGCTCCGCCGGAATTGGTCAAAATTACAGCCGCGTGACAGGAGACGGCGGGTGGCGATGAGCAGCAAGAGCGCGACGGTGTTGCCGCTGCGGGAGTATCGGGTGAAGCGCCGGCCGCAATTTTTCACGCGGGCGGAATTGAACCAGCTGCTTGGCCTTTACAGCCGCAACGTATCGCGCGGCATATGGCGCGACTATGCGATCGACCACCGTGAAGGCCACGCGCTGTTTTCGGTTTTTCGCCATTCCCAGGAAGCCGCGCTCTACACCATCGTCAAGTCGGCGGCCTCGTCGGCTAGTGCGCCCGAATTTATTGTCATGAGCGGGCGTCAGCGGCTGCAGGCCGGCTCGACCCTCGGGGATGCGCTCGCCTTCTTCCGCAGCAAGCTGTCTCTGGTCGGGGCCGCGCGCGGCTAGATCAAGTGCGCTAGGCCATCCGCGCGCCCCAACGACTCAAATCTTCGGCAGCATCCGCTCGAGGATGCCGTCGCGGCGGACGAAGCCGTGGATCAGCGCCGCCGCGACGTGCAAGGCGACCAAGCCGTAGACCAGGAATTCGCCGAGCAGATGCAGCGCGATCGCGGCCTGTGACAGACGGCCGCTTTCCGGCATCAACGTCGGAAGCGTCACGACACCCAACAGGCTGACCGGCTTGCCGGCGGCGGCGAGGCTGACATAGCCGGTGACCGGCATGGCGATGAGCAGAAATAAGATCGCGATCTGCGTCGCGCGCGCCAGCAGCGCTTCGCTCCGGCGCAGCGTCGGACGCAATGGCGGCGAGCGGTGACGCAGCCGCCAACCGACCCAGAACAGCGTCAGCACGAGGATCGCGATCCCGCATGAGCCGTGCAGCGTGAGAAACCAGCCGCGTGCCTCGCCGTGCCGTGGCGCGCCGAGCAGGCACAACGCCAAAAGAACCGTCACCACGGCAAGCACCGCGTTCAGCCAATGCAGGCGGCGCGTGACCCGGTCGTGGACATGGGCGGCTGGCGCGCTCACTCGGCCCTCCCGAAATGACGTTCGGCCTCGGCCAGCCGGCACCATGCCTCGCCCAAGGTGAGTGCCGTTTCCAACTCGGCGAGGCGCTCGGCGGAAGCCGAGTCGAGCTCGCAAAGATAATCGCCCGGCTCGTGCATCGGCCCGCTCGCGCCGAGCCACCATAGATGCGCGCCGCGCGACGCGAGCCGGTTCGCCGCCAGCGCTACGTCGAAGCCGTCGAGATTGCGGCGCCAGGCGAGGTGGAGAAGCATCGTCCGGCGCCGACTACCGCGTCACGTTGGAAACGAAACCTCGACCCGGCCGAGCCTGCCGAAATCGGCAACGATCGTCGCACCCGGCTCGGTCATGACGAGCCCGGTATGGGTGCCGGTGGTGATCACCGTGCCGGCGGCAATCCCGCCTTGTCGATGGATTACGTGATTAGCAGCAGCAACTAGCAACTCGATCGGCGTCCCCGCCGCGAGCCCCGTGCAATCGGCAAAGTGTTTGCCGTCTTCGGTCACCTCGATCGGCGGGTGCGCCAGATCGATCCCGTCCCAGTTCGCCACCCCAGCGCCGTAGACCAGCGCGCCGTTATTCTGGTTGTCGGCCAACGCCAACAGGCGATCGACCGCGCGGAAATCCTGGTAGCGCGAGTCGACCACCTCGATCGTCGGGTGGAGAGTAACGAAAGAAAGGATTGCGTCTGCGGCGTATGGCCATTCTAGGGCAGAGGTCGCGCGCCTTGAAACGTGTACCTTGAATTGGAAGCCGATCTCGCATTCGATGGCGATGAACTTGAAACTCCGCGCCGGCAGGCTGGCCGGGCTCGGCACTACGGCCGAGGCAAAGATCGGCGCGGCGAAGTGGCCGCCCAGCGGGGAGATGCCGACCTTCCAGCCGCCGATCTTCTCGCCGAGCTTGGCGATCACCGCGTCCTGCACCTGGTAGGAATCGGCTTCATTCTGCGGAATGGCGTCCGCGGGGAGCGATGCGATCGCCGAGCCCTTGCGAGCGGCGACAAGCGCGCTGGCGGCGCGTTCGACCTGGTCGGGGGTCATGCTCGCTCCTTTATGCCTGGCCGAGATACCGCAGCGCCGCCGACACCCCGCCGGGCTTGTGCGGCACGCCGGCCTTCGCCAGCCCCATTTCGACGCCGCACAACGTGCCGCACAGCATCAGATCGTTGAAATGGCCGAGATGGCCGATACGGAAAATCTTGCCGCGCAGCTTGCCGAGCCCGGTGCCGAGCGACATGTCGAACGCGTCGAGGATCGTCTCGCGCAATTTGTCGGCGTCATGGCCCTCCGGCACCAGCACCGCGGTCAGCGAGTTCGAGTGCTCGCGCTCATCCTGACACACCGTCTCCAGCCCCCAGCCGGCGACCGCCCGCCGCGTGGCCTCGCCGTGCCGACGGTGTCGCGCGAAGACATTGTCGAGCCCTTCCTCCTCGAGCAGCATCTTCAGCGCCTCGCGCAGCCCGTAGAGCAGATTGGTGCCCGGCGTATAGGGGAAGAACCCGGTCGTCCCACTGTCGCGCATCGCCTCCCAGTCCCAATAGGAGCGGGTGAGCTTTGCGGTCTTCGACGCGGCCAGTGCCTTGTCCGACACCGCGTTGAAACCGAGTCCCGGCGGCAGCATCAGCCCCTTCTGCGAGCCGCCGACCGTGACATCGACCTTCCATTCATCATGCCGGTAGTCGATCGAAGCAAGCGACGAGATCGTATCGACCATCAGCAGCGCCGGGTGCCGCGCGCGGTCGATCGCCGCGCGCACCTCATCGACCCGGCTGGTAACGCCGGTCGAGGTCTCGTTATGGACCATGCACACCGCCTTGACCTGGTGCTCGCGGTCGGCGGTCAGCTTTTCCTCGACCAGCGCCGGGTCGACCCCGTGCCGCCAATCGCCCGGCACGAACTCGATCTCGATGCCGAGCCGCCCGGCCATTTGCTGCCACAGTGTGGCGAATTGGCCGGTTTCGAACATCAGCACCTTGTCGCCCGGCGACAGCGTGTTGACGAGCGCCGCCTCCCAGGCGCCGGTGCCCGAGGACGGGTACATGACGACCGTGCCCGTGGTCTGGAAAACGCGTTTCATGCCGGTGATAACTTCCTTGCCGAGTTCGGAGAACTCAGGCCCGCGATGGTCGATCGTCGGAAAGCTCATTGCGTGCAGCACGCGGTCGGGCACGTTCGTCGGCCCGGGGATTTGCAGGAAATGCCGGCCGGTATGGACAGGAGCGGTATTTTTCATTGGGAACAACTCGTCGCTGCGTCGCGCGCAGAATGGCGACGAACGGCGAGGCCGACAAGCGGGTTGGCGCGAGCCTTAGTCGGCGGCGGAGGTGCCCGCCAGCATGCGCAGCTGTTCGCGCTCGATCCGGTTCGCCAGGCGAATGGTCGCCGAATAGCGCTCGAACGCCGTGGAAAACTGATGCGTCTCCGCTGCTCTCTCAAAGGAGATGCAGTAGATCAGCCGCTCGATCCGCCGCCCGGCGGGGACAAAGGTCGACGACGAGCATCGATTGAGGTCAAGCCAGGTGCGCAGTTCGGAAAACCACGCGGCGAGCGTTTGGTTCGCCGGCTTCTCGATCTCGACAAGCAACATCCTGGATGTTTCCCGCGCCCCATTTGCCGCAAAGGCTCGCCCTCGCCGGGGCAGGGCGTCACCGAAGCGCCGCCGATTTCTTGCGTGCTGTCGGGACTTGGCGTCATATCTTTTTGGCTTTCTGTGACCGAGCTTCGCCATGCCTCTCGATAACCCGCCCTCGTCCCGCCTTGAAACCCGCCTCAGGCGCGAGATCAAGGGCGACGTCCTCTTCGACCGGTTCACCCGCGGCCGCTACTCGACCGATGCTTCGATCTACCAGATCGAGCCGCTTGGCGTCGTCGTCGCGAGAGACAAACACGACATCGCCAGTGCGATCCAGATCGCGCGCGAGGAAGGCGTGCCGGTGCTGCCGCGCGGCGGCGGCACCTCGCAATGCGGTCAGACCGTCAACCAGGCCCTCGTCGTCGATTGCAGCAAGTACATGCAGGGCATCTCGGCGCTTAACACCCCGGCGCGGCGCGTCAAGGTCGAGCCCGGCGTCGTCATGGAGCGGCTCAACGCCGGGCTGCGGCAGCACAAATTGTGGTTCCCGGTCGATGTCTCGACTGGCGACCGCGCGACGATCGGCGGCATGACCGCCAACAATTCCTGCGGCGCCCGCTCGATCCGCTACGGCAACATGGTCCACAACGTGCGCGCGATCGACGCGATCCTTGCCGACGGCACCGAGGCGCGCTTTGCCGAGGTGCCCAGCAATTTCGGCGAAGACGTGCAGCCCGAGCGCTATCGCAATCTCGTCAGCGACATGCGCGGTTTGCACCGCCGCGAGGCCGACGAGATCGACGCCCGCATCCCCAAGCTCCTGCGTAAGGTCGGCGGCTACAACATCGACATGATCAGCGACGAGGGCCACAACATGGCCCATCTGCTGGTCGGCAGTGAAGGCACCCTCGCCTTCTTTACCGAGATCGAACTCGACCTGCAGCCGATCCCGCCGCACCGGGTGCTCGGCATCTGCCACTTCCCGACGTTCTACAAGGCGATGGAAGCGACCCAGCACATCGTCAAGCTGGGGCCCGCCGCGGTCGAGCTCGTGGACCGCACGATGATCGAGCTGGCGCGCGACATTCCGATGTTCCGCGGCACGGTCGACCGCTTCGTGCAGGGTGAGCCAGACGCGATCCTTTTGACCGAGTTCGCCGGCCCCGATCCCGACGACAACAACCGCCGCCTCAAGCAGCTCGTCGAGCTGATGGGCGATCTCGGCTTCCCCAACAGTGTCATCGAGGCGACCGACCCGGCCTTCCAGAGCGCGGTGTGGAACGTCCGCAAGGAAGGGCTCAACATCATGATGTCGATGAAAGGCGACGGGAAACCGGTCTCCTTTATCGAGGACTGCGCGGTGCGGCTCGAAGACCTCGCCGAGTACACCGACCGCCTTACCAGCGTCTTCCACAAGCACGGCACCAACGGCACCTGGTACGCGCACGCGTCGGTCGGCACCCTGCATGTGCGACCGGTGCTCAACCTCAAGCAGGAGCTCGAGGTCAAGAAGATGCGCGAGATCGCGGAGGAAGCCTTCGCGATGGTGCGCGAATACAAGGGCTCGCATTCGGGCGAGCATGGCGACGGCATCGTCCGTTCGGAATTCCTCGAGCCGATGTACGGCAGCCGCATCGTCCGCGCCTTTGAGGAGGTGAAGGACAAGTTCGACCCCTCGGGCCTCTTCAACCCCGGCAAGATCGTCCGCCCGCCCAAGATGGACGACCGCAGCCTGATGCGGTTCAAGCCGGGTTACCGGCAAATCCCGGTCGAGACCGCGTTCGATTGGTCGGAATGGGGCGGTTTCGCCAGCGCCGCCGAGATGTGCAACAACAATGGTGCCTGCCGCAAATCCGACCCCGGCGTGATGTGCCCCAGCTATCGCGCCACGGGTGACGAGCAGCATCTGACCCGCGGTCGCGCCAACTCGCTGCGCCTCGCGCTTTCCGGCCAGCTCGGCCCCGATGCGTTGATCTCGGACGCCATGGCCGAGACCATGTCTTTGTGCGTTTCGTGCAAGGGCTGCCGCCGCGAATGCCCGACCGGCGTCGACATGGCGAAGATGAAGCTCGAATTCCTCGCGCAATATAGGAAGTG
The DNA here is from genome assembly GCA_035319545.1 of Allostellaceae bacterium. GTDB lineage: Bacteria > Pseudomonadota > Alphaproteobacteria > ATCC43930 > CGMCC-115725 > DATARH01. The sequence goes on from DATHCK010000089.1 coordinate 8,932, forward strand.
CCACAAGCTGACGCTGCGCGACAGACTGATCGCGTATCTCCCGCGCTACGCACCATGGGCGCGGCGTTTCGCCGAGTTCTTCGAGTTGCGCACACCCGGAGGCGTCCTCGCAAAAATAGCCGAGAATCTCTTCGGCCTCAGCGCCAAGCGCGCCCTGCCGCATTGGTCCGAGAGGCCATATACCGGAGCGACAACAAAAGGCGCGACGGGACGTGAGGTCATCCTTCTCATCGATACCTTCAACCGTTATTTCGAGCCTGAAAACGCACGCGCCGCCGAGCGTGTCCTGACCCGCGCCGGCTATCGCGTCACGACCCCGGAACCCGGCATCGGCCGCCCGCTCTGCTGCGGCCGCACCTTCCTCGCCGCCGGCCTGGTCGACGAAGCGCGCGCCGAGGCGCGCCGTACCATCGACGCGCTCAAGTCCGCAGTTGCCGCCGGCACGCCGATCGTCGGCCTCGAACCCTCGTGCCTGCTGACCTTGCGTGACGAATATCCCGCCCTGCTCGCCGGCGACGACGTCAAGGCGCTCGCCGCCCAGGCGCAGCTTTTCGAGGAGTTTGTCGAGAGCGAGCGGAAGGCTGGCCGCTTCAACCTCACCCTCTCACCCATGCCCGGCAAGACCGCGCTGCTGCACGGCCATTGCCACCAGAAGGCGTTCGGCACCGCCGGTGCGGCGGCTGACGCGCTCAAGCTGATCCCCGAACTTACGGTCGAGACTTTCGATTCGACCTGTTGCGGGATGGCCGGCGCCTTCGGCTACGAGGCCGAACACCACGACATGTCGCTCAAGATCGGGGAATTGGGCGTGTTGCCCAAGATGCGCGCCGCCGCGCCGGGCACGCTCCTCGCCGCGTGCGGCACCTCCTGCCGCCACCAGATCGCCGACGGCGCCCAGCGCGACGCCCGCCACATCGTGCGCATCCTCGATGAGGCATCGGCCTCGACATAAAAATTTCTCGTTTGTTCTTGACCCACAATCCCGATCAAACGACCTGATTCCGCTAGATGGGAGTGGTGGGCGCGACGAGACGCGCGACGAAGCAAACAGGCGGCACGCACCGCCTGTTATTTTCGCGGGTAACAGGCGGAGAACAGGCGGTGAGCCGCCTGATAAGAGATATGGCTAACTCGCCGAATACGACTTGCCCTGCGGATACGTGTCGAAAGCTGGCACCGCCGGGTCCATATGGTCCCATGGCTGCGCGCTTTTGGTGAAGATATTGGCCTCCGGCTTGAAGAACGAGGGATCGTCAAAGCTCGACACGCGGATGCCGACCATGTCGGGCCGCGTCGCCACTTGGATGTAGAGCGGCGCGCCGCACTCGCCGCAAAACACACGAGCGATCTCATTGCCGGCGTCGGATGTGGCGATATAGCGCCTTGGCGTGCCCTTGGTGATGCGGAACCCGGCGGACGGCATCCGCACCGCGGCGACATAGGCGCTGCCGCTCTGCTGCTGGCAGTCGCGGCAATGGCACATCAGCGAGAACAGCGGCTCACCGCCGGCCTCATAGCGGATCGCGCCGCACAGGCACCCGCCGGTTCTGGTGGGCATAACCTTCTCCTAGACACGGGATAAGAAACTGATTCGATCTACGGCGATGCTGCTCTAGGATATTTTTATGCCATTCGAGCCCGTCGCCCGCCGTATTTTACCCGAAAGGGTGTCTGCGTTTCTCGATTTCTGGTTTGGCGCGCCCCACGAACCGGAGTGCTTTCACCACAAGCAGATCTGGTTTCGCGGCACCCCGGAATTCGACGACGCGGTGCGCGCGAAATTCGCCGCCGACCACGACCGGGCGATCGCCGGCGAACATGCGGCCTGGGAAGCCGAGCCGTTGAGTTCCTGGCGCTGGTGATGCTGCTCGATCAGGTGCCGCGCAACATCTTTCGCTCGACCCCGCGCGCCTTCGCCAGCGATCATTTGGCGCTCGCGACCACCAACCGCGCGCTGGAGCGCGGCTTTGACCAGGCTGTACCCGACGCCTGGCGCCTGTTTTTCTATCTGCCGCTCGAGCACAGCGAGGCATTGGTCGACCAGCAGCGCGGCCTCGACCTTTTGTTGGCGCTGCCGCCGGTCGAGGGGCGCAGGAGCGACGGCCATATGACCCGGCTGCACTATGAGATCATCGAACGGTTCGGCCGTTTTCCGCATCGCAACGCCATTCTCGGCCGCGAGTCGACGGAAGAGGAATTGGCGTTCCTCATTGAATGCGAGCACCGCTTCGGCCAGCCGGCGCCGCTTGTCTCCATCTAGAGAGTACCCATGGCAATCACCGATATCGAGATCACCCAAGTCACCGATTTCGCCGACCGTCATGTGTTCAGCGCTGCGGTCGGGAGCTACGAGCGAATCCAGGGTATCGCGAAGGGCGTGCTCGACCCCGCCGCGCCGTGCAATGCCGGCATCGTCGATCTCGATAAGGCGCCGCGCAACGCCCAGGGTCTCGTCGAATATGCGACCGACTTCGACATCCTGCGCCCCGCGAACCCGACACGCGGCAGCGGCATTCTCGTCTACGACGTGCCCAATCGCGGCTCGAAGCGCATCTTCACCCTGCTCGACGATGTCCTGCCGGGCCAGCCGGGCAGCAACGACCCGCGCAGCAAGGAGGATGCCGGGCTCGGCTTCCTGTTGGGGCGCGGCTATTCGATCGTCTGGTCGGGCTGGGACCCGAATGCACGGCGCGCCGAAAAGGAACTGGGTGCCGAGTTTCCGCCGGCGCTCGAACAGGGCCGGCCGATCGTCCGGCGTATCCGCGACGAGTTTCATTTCGGCACCCGCACCGCTGACGACGGCAGCGTGCGGCGGCTCTCCTACCCCGCCGCCTCCACCGACCAGCCCGCCGCGCGGCTCACCGTGCGCGATCGCGAAAGCGACCGCCGCACGGAAATTCCGCGCCAGGAATGGGAGTTCATCGACGACCGTTCGATCCGCCTCCTGCCGCCCGGCCGCAACTTCGCGCCGATAAAGATCTATGAGTTGTGGTACGAGGCGACGGGGTCGAAGGTGCTCGGCATTGGCTATGCCAGCGTCCGTGACTTAGTGTCCTTTCTGCGCCACGAGCCGTCGGGCGACAGGCTCGCCAACCCGCTGACAGCAGGTACGGCCAAGATTAACCACGCGATCGCCTTTGGCGTGTCACAAAGCGGCCGCTTCCTGCGCCATTTTCTCGAGCTCGGCATGAACAGCGACGAGACGGGGCAAAAGGTGTTCGACGGCGTCTTCAGCCATGTCGCCGGTGCCGGCAAGGTCTTCGCCAACCACAGCTTCTCGATGCCCGGCCGCACCGCGACGCTGCACGAGGACCGCCTCTATCCGGAAAACTGGTTTCCGTTCAGCACCGCCAAGACCGCCGACCCGGTGTCGGGACGGATCGCCGCGTTGCTCGCCGGCAATGCGAACGACCCCAAAATCATCGAGACCAACAGCGCCACCGAGTATTGGCAGAAGGGCGCGTCGCTAATTCATACCGATCCCGGCCTGCGCCGCGACCTCAAGCTGCCCGACAATGCCCGCGCCTACCTAGTCGCGGGCACGCAGCATGGCGGGCGACCCGGCGTCGATCCGCGACCGGGCCCCTGCGTCAACCCGCGCAACCCGCACAGCGCGACGCCGGCGCTGCGCGCGCTTTTCGCGGCGCTGGAGGATTGGGTGGTGCGCGACATCGCGCCGCCGCCGAGCCGCGTGCCGTCGCTCGCCCATGGCACCGCCATCGCCGCCAGTTCAGTGGCGATGCCTCAAGTCCCCGGCTTTGCCGTGCCGCCGGGCGACAACCCGGTGCTGCCGCCCATTGATTGGGTCGCCCCAAACGAGGCGTCACTGCCCGCGCCCTACACGACCTTCGTCTCCGCCGTCGATAGCGATGGTAATGAAATCGCCGGCATCCGCCTGCCGCAGGTCGCAGTGCCGCTCGGCACCTTTACCGGCTGGAATGTCTACAAGGCGCAACCCGACGAATTGGCCGACCGCGATGGCTCGTTCATCGCCTTTGCGCGCACCAAGGGCGAGCGCGAGGCGGCCGGCGACCCGCGCCCTTCGCTCCACGAGCGCTACGGCACCAAGGCGCATTACGTCGACCAACTGCGTCAGGCGGCGACCGCGTTGGTCGCCGAGCGTCTAATGCTCCAGGACGACGCCGATCGCCTTGTCGCCACCGCGGAAACCATCGACGCATTCTGACTAACTCTTCATCGTAGTGCCCGTCATGGCAGCACTATCGCTGTCACCGATCTGTACTATTGGCGAAACATTTGTCCAATATGCTCTTTCTTCGAGCAGAAGATTGCCCGTTTTCCGAGTCTTTCTCCAATTGAATAGCAGTATGCTCACATCTTCAGCAAATCATCTGATGAAATATTACCATGATGATTTGGCACGCCACGTGCACTCAGGAACATCAATCAACGCAATTTAGTCTTAAAGAGAGAGGAATTGGGGAGGCTATGACCCAATTGTTCGCTCTGCCTTTGTCTGCGTCGCGCTCGGCGGCGGGACGTCGCGCGCCGTGACGATCAATCTGCTGGGCTATTGCGCTTCGGCGTTGGTGCTGGCGACGTTTTGCGCTCGCCAGATGATTACCTTGCGCAGCCTGGCCATCGTGAGCAATGTTGCCTTCATTGCTTATGCCTATTGGGCCGGCCTGCCGCCGATCCTTGTTCTGCACGTGATCATGCTGCCGATGAATGTGATGCGGCTACGTCAAGCGATCCTCAAACCGGCCGCGATGTAGGCCGTCGCCGCAAAAGCGCTCATGTCTCGCGACTGAATGCTTGCCGCTCGGCGTGGATCGGATCAGCATCGCGGCCGAGGCCGATAACGGCCCGGAAGTCGGGGGAGGAAAGCATGCGTTTATCGAGGCTTGCCGGCTGCGCGCTTTTGGCGGCGGCCTATGTCGCGCTCGGCGGCATCGCCAACGCCCAGCAGCTGATGATCGTCGGCAACGATCAGAAGCCGCAATTCGCCGACGGCAAGGTGACGATCGGCGAGCCCGGCCACGACACACTCTCGGTCATCGACATCTCGAAGCCCGCCACCCCGCGCATCGTCGCGACGATCCCGCTCGACAACACGATCGTCGGGCCGCCGACCAATCTGGCGATCACGCCGTCGCGCGATCTCGCCCTTGTCGCCGACACGATGAAAGGCGTACCGAAGGACAACGCGTTCGCCATCGCGCCCGACAACCGGCTGTTCGTCATCGATTTAACGGCGACCCCACCGGCGGTGGTCAATACCTTGACGCTGGGCAATGCCCCAACCGGACTGGCGATCGCCCCTGACGGCAAATGGGCGCTGGTCTGCAACCGCGATGACGGGACGATCTCGGTACTCTCGATCAACGGCAAGGACGTCAAGATCATCGACACCGTTACCGTCGGCGTCGCGACCGACAAGGTTTCGGCCGTCGCCATCAGCCCCGACGGCAAGACCGCGCTGGCGGTCAAGGCCGGCAGCGACAAGGTCGCCGTGCTGACCATCGACAACGGCAAGGTCGCCTACGACGCCAAGAACGATCTGCCGGCCAACAACTATCCCTACAACGTGGCGATCACCCCGAACGGCCAAATCGCTCTCATCGCCAATACCGGCGCCGGCGGCAGTTCGGACGGCAACGCCGACACGGTGAGCGTCGTCGACATGACGTCGAAGCCAATCCACATCATCGACCACATCACTGTCGGCGATTCGCCCGAGGGTCTGGCGATCAGCCCCAAGGGCAACACGGCCGTTACGGTCGAGGCGCGTGGCTCGAACCGCAGCAAGGACACCTGGTACTACCATCCAGGCGGCGCGGTCAGCGTGCTGAAGATCGACGGCAAGAAGGTGACGCGGGTCGGCGAAGTGACGGTCGGCGCGCTGCCCGAGGGCGTCGCTTTCAGCGCCGACGGCAGCCATATCTATGTCGGTAACTTCATCGACTCCGACTTATCGGTGCTGCAGGTAACGGGCAGTCAGGTCACCGACACCGGCAAGCGTTTCAAGCTGCCAGGCCAGCCGGCCTCGGTGCGCGCCGGCCCGCAGTAAGACTAATCCCGAGAGACGGCGAAAGCGGCAGGAGGCCGGAAGCCCCTCGTCGCTCAAATCGCTGCGCTCGGCCGATTACGGCCGCGACGGGTAGATGCCGGTTATCGCGACGCACCACATCATCGCCAGCGCCGGGCTTAGCGTCGAGAAGGGCTGGTTGCCGCCGGTGACGCCGACCGCGCCCGAACCCATCGGCGCATTGGCCGGTGAGCCGGACGGCGCATAGATTTTCTGGCTCGCATTGGTGAGCGTTCCGAGATAGCCGCCCGTCGGATTATCAACCGACGGCGCGGTAGTCGAGGCGTTCAGTTGATGGCCATGCGCCGGAAGGTTCGCGATGGTGAGCGTCGCTTGCGGCGACCCGTAATAAGCTCCGATCGGCTGGCCCCCCGCGCCCGAATCGTAAGGCGCTCGGCCGTTCAGGTTCGGCAGCATAAAATTCGTCTGGCCGTTGCTGCCGTAAATCGTGCCGTAAAGCGAGAACAGCGCGGAGTACTGGTTGACCGCCAGCGTCTGCCCGGAAGCCTGCAACCAGCCAGTCGGGCAGAAATTGAAACCGAATAGCCGAACCTCACCGATGTACATATCCCGCGCGGAAGCGCTGGCGACGCTGCCGAGATACAGCGCTGGGAACAGGCCGCGACGGTAAGAAATCGCTTCATGGTGCTTCTCCCGTTGGGTTGGGGGTTATCCGCCGGGCCGCTAATCGCCGCGCGATTGAGATGCCGAGGTGTCGCCCAAACTTACAACTTAAAATTCGTAATGTTTATGAAATATAACCACTGATTGAAAATATTTTAGCGATCGCCACGATGACAGCGTCAGTGATCGACCGCATGGCCCGCTATTCGGGCCAGCAGGATGAGGCTCGCCGAGTAATAATCGTCCGTATCGGCGATTTGCGGTGGCGGGCCCACCTTGCCGCCAAACCGGGCGCGCGCCAGATCGATGATCGCCTGGAAGCCGCTAGGCGCCGAAATCGGCGCGAGCGCGCCGCTCGTGACATCGACCCAGGCCGGCACCGGCTTGTCGCCAAACACGTTCCAGAACCGCATTTCCGCGGCGAGCCGCTGCGCCGTCGCTTCGCGGCCCCAGATCAGATAGAGCGGAATGCGGATCGCGTCGTAACCAAAGCGCGGCGGCTGGTCTTGCAGCGGGATGACCCCGCCTCTCTTATCCACCGCGATCCAATCCGAAGGGAGATGCCATTTGCCGAACCCTGCCTTCGCCAGAAGCCGCAGCCCGTCATATCGCAGCCGCGACCACTTCGCCGACGGGTCGAGGCGGGGAAACGCCTCCAGCGCCGGATAGACGTAATAGGACGGGTTGACGATGACGCCGCCGTCGTTGCGCGTAAACCCGTCGGCGCCGGGCAGCAGCACCAGGCCGCCGGCCGCGGGCACGATCAGCTTTTCGCGGATTTCGGCGATGATTGGTCGGGCTTCGGCCGCGTACGTCGGGTCGCGCCAGCGCTGTGCTGCCCGGGCCAACGCCCAGGCGATCAGCATGTCACCGTCGGTCGCGTTGTTGTCGTCGGCGACCGGGTTCTGCGCGTTCGGGTCCCAGCGCCACGAGAAAAGCGCGCCATCCGGTCGCCGCAATTTCTCGCGGGTCCAATTCCAGACGCGGTCGAAGGTCGCGCGATCGTCGAAATTCTCGGCGAACAGCATCGCCGAGCCCTGACCCTCGGTATGGCTGACATCCTTGTTGCCGGTGTCGCGCACCCGCCCGTCGTCGCCGACAAAGCGCTCGCGATATTTGAGCCATTCGCCGGCAACCGAGGGGTCCTGCGCACGAACGAGCGCTGGGGTGAGCAACAAGACGGCGAGTACGGCGATCCGGACGATGGCAAAGGCTCGCATCGAACCCCTATGGGATCGAACCGGGGCGATAGCCCTACCCGTGACGGCCGTAGCGGAAGGTCAGAAGCGCTCCGGTCCCTTGCGGCTGGCCGACCAGCCGGGCGGTAAAGGACGGGTCACCGCCCTGCTCGCCGAGCCATCCGCTGTAGAGCCCTTCGAGGACCGGTACGAGCCAGCTTCGGCGGTTTTCATCCTGCGGCACCATCGGGAAGGCGCCGTGCGTGATCTCGATGAAACTGCCGGTCTCGCGAATGCGCATCCAGCCCCAGTCTATGCCTTCGAGGACGCTGTTCATGTCGTTCTCGAGTTCCTCGAGGCTCGCGCAGCGGCGCAGCGGCAGCAGCCGAGCCATCTTGAGCCCCAGCGACTCGAGAAACTGGTCGGCCTCGGCCGGATCGACGCGCTCCTCGAACTCGGCGAACATCGCCGCCATGAAATGCACCCACTGACGCGAGCATTGCTGTCGCGCATAGTAGTCGAGGGAGATCAGTCCTTCGTCCAGGGCTGGGCCCGCCATCTTCGCCTCCTTTGCGCGCCAAGAGATAACGCGCGGCGGCGGAACAATACCAGCGCTATTTCACGGGGTTGGGTGCCACAAGCGTCGCTTCCCACTGCGTGTCGGCAGCGACCACGGGTTCTTCGATCATCCGCTCGGGAATTTCCCAGACGATCGCGCGCGGCGGCGTCTTTTGGAATTCGGGCTTGGCGAAATAGGCGATCGCGGCATTGGTGACGCCGCCACCATCCTCAGCCCGGTTGTCGACCGGCGATCCGAGCGCGAGCGACAGGAACGGCACGAAATTAGCCCGGCGCGAGAAGGACGTGCCGATGACCGCGAGCTCCGGCGCCGGGATCTCGTCGAGCAGCCCGATATTGGCCGCGGCGGATTGCCCGATCACGGTCGGCGCTTCCTCGTCGCCGCGCGGCCGCAGCGGGTACGGCACATTGTCGAGCCCGGCGAGGCGGATCAGGTCGCCGACCCGCTCGTGTTCGGGGTCCTGAGTGACCTTGAACTCGGCCTTTTGCCTCGGCGCGACACCGGCCTGCCTCACGGCCGCAGCGACTGCGTCGGCGGCGATCTTGGCGCCGCGCTCGTTCCAATGCGTGTCGGTGCGGTAGTAGAGATGGCCGCCCGCCGCGTTCATCGCCTCGGACACGTCAACGACGTCGATCCCCGCCGATCTCAGCTGCGTCATGAAATCACCGAGCCGCCCGGCGACAGCCCCGGGTCGGTCGACGCCGCAGAGCTCGGCCGCCTGGACGCGCGCCTTGTCGGGCACCGGCGCGACGACAAGCCCGATATTGCGGTTCTTCAGATAGGCGGCGACCTCCTCGACGATGCGGAGATGCGCCGCGGCATTGGCCGCGCGGTCGCGGTTCAGCGCCAGCTCGTCGGTGAGGAACAGCCAGTTGTCACAGCCGCGCCGCACGCGCGCGCCGAGATCGCCGGTCAACATGTACGCAGTCACCCGATCGACCGTTACTAGCGGAGTTTCGACCGGGTTCGCGTGCTGCAGAAAATCGCCGATCGCGGCCGTGGTCTTGCCGTCGGCGACATCAGCCCACGACACATCCTTCTCCGGCAGTTCGGCGCGCTTGAAGACGAGCGTGTAGGCGCTCGCCGCGAGCCCGATCAACAGGACCGCCAGCAACGCCATGCCGGGCAGCATCATAGGACGGAGCCGCAATGGCGCGAGCCTCGCCGGTGAGCTTGGGGGCGCAAGCGGATCGACTGGGATTGTCATCGCCTCGCCCTAAAATTGAAAATACAGGAAGGGCACGGTTTGGTGGCCCATCATCACCGCAATCGCATAAAGAAAGAGCGTGATCGGCCACAGCGCTTCCCACCACTCACCGCTGCTCTCGAAGCGCGGAAAGAACCGCGCCTTCACCGCCGGCCAGAACACGATGGCCGCCGCGATCGCCATCCACACCAAGAGCAGCGGCCGCAGCACCAAAGTCATCTGGTCACTGATCCCGAACCCGTTGAGGCCGATCTGGCCCGACAGCATCACCAGCGTGCCATCCCAGCTCGTCGCGCGGAACGGTGTCCATGCGAACAACACGGTCAGCAAAGTCAGCGGATAGGAGAGCACGCTCGGCCACCACAAACTCCGCTGGCTCCAGAACCGCGCGATCGCCAGCGCCACGCCATGGATCACACCCCACAACAGGAACGACCAGCTCGCGCCGTGCCACAACCCTCCGATTGCCATCGTCAGGAACAGGTTGGTGTAGGTGCGGACGTCGCCGTACCGGTTGCCGCCCAAGGAGATGTAGAGATAGTCGCGCAGCCACGACGACAGGCTGATATGCCAGCGCCGCCAGAAATCCTGGATCGTCAACGCGAGATATGGGTCGCGGAAATTCTCCGGGTATTTGAAGCCGAGCATCCGGCCGAGCCCGATCGCCATCGCGCTGTAGCCGGCGAAGTCGAAAAAGATCTGAAACGCGAAGCAGATGTTGCCGAGCCAGGCATCGACAAAACTCGGCTGCGGCAGCTCGAACGCCGCCTCGACCACCGGCGCCAGCGTATCGGCGATCAGCACCTTGACCGCAAACCCGATCATGAAACGGCGCGCGCCGATCGACATGTCCTCAAAGGTAAGCTGCCGCTCGATGAGCGCCTTGTCGACCCAGGAATAGCGGATGATCGGACCGGCGATTAGATGCGGGAACATGTCGAGATAGGCCGCGAAGCTGACAAAGCTCGGCTCCGCCGCGACCGTGCGTCGCCGCACGTCGATCAGGTACGACACCGACTGCAGCACGGTGAACGACAGCGCGATCGGCAGGATCACATTGGTCCACGGGATCTGCCCGCCGCCCAGCGAGGCCAGCGCCTCGTCCACCGTGCGCACCAGGAGGTTGGCGTATTTGAACCAGCCGAGGCAGCCGAGGATCACGACGATGCCGCCGGCGAGGATCAGCCGTTCGCGGCGCTCGTCCGCGCGGTCCATCGCGCGCTCGATCTCGCGGCCGAGATACCAGGCGACAAAGGTGATGCCGACGATCAGCAGTAGGAACGCGGGCTTCCACCACGCATAAAACAGCCAGCTGCCGAGGCAGAGCGTCGTGTTGCGCGCACTGCCCGGCGTCGCCAGGTAGGCGATGAAAAACACCGGCAAGAACAGCGCGAGGAATTCGACTGACGAGAAGACCATGGGGGGCGGGTCTGTGCCTAGGGACGGAGGGGCGCCTGCTCGTCGCGCCGCGCGACGACCTGCGGACCCGATGCGCTGGCGACGACAAAGACGCTGTAGCGGTCGCCGGCGTTGAGCTGGCCGAGCTTGGCTGGAACGGCTTGCGCCGGGTCGGCGCAGGCGACGGCGAGCTCGATATTCACCGGATTGACCAGCCGCCGGCCGGTCGCGCCCGGCGCGACATCGGCGATGACCGATTGGCGATTGTCGCCGGCGACGAGCTGCGCCTTGGCGCAATCCTTGTCTGCGTTGAACAGCCCGAGCGAGGATTTGAGCGCGTTGAAGTCGCTCGGGGTCTCGCGGAACACGACGAGTGCGATCCCGCCGCCGCCGGCGGTCACCGCGACGGTGACGAATTCATTGGCGGTCAGGGTCACGTCGATCGGCGTGCTTGTCTCGCCAAGCTGCGCCGAGCCGGTCAGCGCCATCCCCGGCGGGACGGGATCGAACTCGCTGACCCGATGCGCGTCGTCAGCCGGGATCACGATCTTCGCGGCGGCCGAGGTGATGGTGATCTCGCGGGGCGCCAGGTTGACAAAACGCAGATAGGCGACGCCGTTCGGCGGACCGCTCGGATAGAGCCGGCCCTCCGCCGCGATGCCGTGGCCCGGCTGTGTCGCCGCCAGAACCGCGAGCAGCGCGGCCCGACCGATCGCACGGCAGACTGCTCGCCTCGTCGGCATGCTCACCGCTTTGTCGCCAGCTGCGGCACCATCTGTTCGAGCGCGGCGGCGATATCCGCGCCCCAGGCCTTGTAGCCCGAGTTCGTCAGATGCTGGCCGTCGGTCGTCGGCCATTCGCCCGGCTTCGAAAACTGCGTCGAATCGATGAACTTGCAAGGCGCGACCGCGGTCGACAGGAACTCCGACATCTCTTTCACGCGGTCGAAGGTCTTGTGGTAGGAGCTGCCCTCGCTGCCCCAAGGCGGCCCGACCCAGACACAGGGGATATTCTGCGCGGCGATGCGGCCGGTCAGAGTGTGGACCTGCTGATAGATCCAGGCCTGTGGAAAGGGTTTTTGACCGTAGCCCGCCATCGTGTCGCCCATCTCGACGACGATCAGGTTTGGATGCGACTTCTGAATCAGCTGTTCGATCTGATAGGTCGGCGTGCTCGGCGCGCGGTCGATGACTGGCGCCTCCTTGCCTATGCGCTCGGCCTTGCCGCACTGCACAGTGGTCGGATAGACCCAATCGCCGGCATTGGCGCCGCACATCCCATAGGTGTCGACATTGGCGCCCTGCGCCATCAGGTCGTCATGCAGCGTCGTGATCAAGTAATCGCGGGTCACCATGTGGCTGTCGCCGATGACCAGTATCGTCAACCCTGCCAGAAGCGCATTCGCCATAGCCGACAAATCTCCTGAAGCCCGCCCCCACGGGGCTGCGCTGAGGTAACGCAATCCCAGGCGGCGGTAAAGTAAGCGCGCCCGCCTAACCCATGGTTAACACCGCGATTGTTCTGCTCGTGGCAGTCGCCAACGAATTCCTCGAGGCCGCGCGGCGAGATGGCGAGTTACCCTTACGGGCCGACCGGGAAAACTCGTCAGCGCTGCGAGAGAATCTGGCGCGACAGCCGCACTGTCGCATCGGTGATGTCGGCGCCCCAGATGCGATAGCTGTCGGGCGTCAGGTGCTCGCCGTCGAACGTGGCCCACTGTCCGGGCTGCGAGAAACGCAGCGAATCGATATAGCGGCAAGGCGAGACGGTCTGCGCCAGATAGGACGACAACTCCTCGACGCGGGCGAAGGTCTTTTTCGATGTGCCGCCCTCCGCACCCCAGGGCGGACCGACCCAGACGCATGGCAGACGATGCGCTGCGATTGGCTTCAGCATCTCCTCGACCTCGGACGAGATCCACTCTTTCGGCAGCACCTGCTGCACGCCGTATGCCCCCATATTATCGCCGAGCTCGACGATCAGCAGGTTGGGGTGGTGTTGTTCGATCAACTTTTCGAGCGACCAGGTCTTGACCTTCGGGCTCTTGTCGATGACCGCCTCATCGGCGTTGTGGCGCTCGCCGCGACCGCAAGGCAACTCGGTCTGCTTCACCCAGTCGTTCGGCTGCGAGCCGCAAACGCCGTAGGAATGGACGATCGCCCCCTGCCCGACCAGGTCATCCTGCAGCGAGCTCAACAGAAAATCTTTGTTCGCCAAATGGCTGTCGCCAATGATCAGGACGACCAGCCCCACGAGGGCAGAGTTGACCACGAAACGATCCTTTGCTCGCAAGCGTGCCGAGGGAGAGCGGCGCACCCTCCTTTTTGTACGGAGCGGGGTTTAAAAGCGGTTATGACGTCCGAAGGTTCTGCGACCGCGCGGTTACGAGGCGCAGCCCGGACTGTCACTTCAGCGGCTCGTCACTTCAACTGTCCCTGCACCTTCAAGCTGACGACGGCGTTGGCGATGTCGGCACCCCAGGCGCGATAGCCCGCCGAGGTCAGGTGCTGACCGTCGGTCGTCGGCCATTCGCGCGGATTGGTCACGAATTTGAGCGAGTCGACATAGACGCACGGCGCGACCGACTGGGCGAGGAAGTTCGACAATTCGCGCACACGATCATCGGCTTTGTGATACGGCGAATTGACATCGCCATAAACGGGGCCGACCCAGACGCAGGCCGCGCCCGACGCGTGGATGCGCGTCGCCAGCGCATGCACCTGGTCGAAAATCCAGCCCTTCGACAATTCCGGCGAGCCGTAGCCGCCGATCGCATCGGCCGCCTCGACGATCACCAGATTGGGATGGTGCTTGTTCAGCAGTTCGGCAATCTGCCAGGTGTATTCCTGCTTGCCGTTTGTCGCCTGGGTAGCTTGGTCGCCATGCCGCTCGCCGGTGCCGCACGAGACTGTGGTCTTATACAGCCAGGCATTGGGGCTGGCGCCGCACATTCCGTAGCTGTCGACCTGGGCGCCCCGCGCTTCGAGCGCTTCATGCAGCGACGAAATGAGATAGCTCGGGCCGGCCATATGGCTGTCGCCCAGCACCAATATCGTCAGGCCGACAAGCGCGCCGTTCATCGCCCCTCCATCGCCCGGGCCCGCGAACGCTCAGCGCGCGGTCAGCGCGCCTTGGTTTTTCAGTCGAATGATCGCGTCGGTGATGTCCTGGCTCCACTTGCGGTAACCATCGGGGAGCAGATGCGACCCGTCCTTGGTCGGCCATTCGCCCGGCCGGGCAAAGGTCGTTCCGTCGATGTAAGCGCAGGGCGCCACGGAATGTGACAGCAACTCCGCGATGGCCTTCGTGCCTGCGTCCGTCTTGTTGTAGGGCGGCTTGTCCTGTCCCCAGGTCGGCCCGACCCAGACGCAGGAAATATGGCGGGAGGCGACCATGCCGGTCAGCGCGCCGACCTGCTGATGGATCCATGCGTCATCGGGCTTCTGGGAGCTGTATCCCTCCATCACGTCGCCCAGCTCGACGACGATCAGGTTCGGGTGGTTCTGCGCGATGAGGTCCGAGAGCACGAAGGTCGGCAGCACGTTCTTGTAGTCGATCGCAGGCGCACCGTGCTCGTGGCGTTCGCCCCGACCACAGGACAGCGTCGTTTTCGCCAACCAGTCCTGCGCCGTCGCGCCGCACATCGCATAGGAATTGACCGTCGCACCGGCGTCCTCGAGTAGACTATGCAGCGGCGACATCAGGTTGAACATGTGACTGTCGCCGATCACCAGTATCGCCAATCCTGCAAGTGCCCCGTCCAATGTCTTCTCCTGCTCTTCCTTGCCCGACTGACGCCCTCGTGGTCGGCACTCGCGGCGCGTCGACAATGGCAACCGTCGAGTGATGTTGTCGCTTTCTGTTTCAGAAATATGCGTTCTGACAAATCCTCATGCAAAGCGTCGTTAATTTTATTTGGATGCTTGATCTAAACCTTGCGCGGCAGGCAAAGCAATCGCCTGCGGCTATGTTAAGTTTATTTCGGAAGCGGCGCTTTGTCGCGTGGCCGATGCTATAACCGGCTCGCGGGCATGTCGCGCGCGGCGATCGATTCCGGATCGTTCTTGATCGCGACCGGCGCAAACCAGTCGAAGGTCTTGCGCAGATAAAGCTGCACGATGCCTTCAGTGTAGGAGTTGCTGTTATTCAGGTTTCCCGCGAGGCCGATCGAAGCCGTCGGATCGATCGCGTATTCAACCTGCCCCTTGACGTTGTACCCGAACCCGATCCCGCTATTAAGGCTAATCAGAAAAGCGTTGCTCGGTGACCGGGTCTGCAGCGTCGCCTGTGCCGCCGGATTATTGGGGAAAGTCGGGCTCGAATCCTGGTTGAAGTGCTGGACGCCGAGCGTCGCCGAGGCGAGATAGCTCCAAGGGCCGGTATGGCCGGTGATCTCGACCGGGAAGCCGAGGCCCTCGAAGTCCTGCGGGCTGAAATAGCCGCCCTCGCCATAGGAGAAGCCGTTGAGGTTCTTCTGATAGCCCGTATAGAACAGCGAGACGCCGACCCGCAGCGCCCAGTTGTCGGTCTTCACGGGGCGGAAATAGGCGCCGAGCTGCGCATCGACCGCCGTGTTGCTCGCGACATTGGTGCCGTCAACCCACGAGTAACCGGCGCCGGCATAGGCGCCGACAAACTGGTCATCGTAGAACACCGAGACATGCGGCCCGGTCTTGACAACGCCGCCCCACAGCGGATCGCCGCCGAGCGCGCCTGGTGCAACGGTGTTCGAGCGTGAGAAATTGGCGTGTGTGCCGGCATAGGACAGCACGGTGTCGGTCACCGGCTGACGCTGCCCCTCGATACGCAGGCTCAGCGCCCCGTCGAGGAATTTTGGGTTATACGCCAGGTCGCCGATGATATTGGTGATCGGGAAACCAAGCGGCGTCGTGCCGAGCTGGGCGCTGAAATCGGTCCAGCTATAGCTGCCGGTCAAGCCGACGCCGCTCGCGTTCTGACCGCCCGCCGCGACCGCCCCCAAGCCGATCGGATAGGTCAGCGGATTGGCGCCGAACCGCCCGAGATTGCCGTTCGCCGGCGTCCCGGCGTCGACATAGACGGGCACGACGTCGATCCGCATCGTTCCCGTGTACCACGGCGAGAAGGACGCCTCGATCGGAACGCCGTATTCGTCGAGGCGGCTTGTTCCTTCGGTGCCGCTATGGGTGCGAAACCCTAACCCGGCGATCAGCGACGGATTCGAAGCTTGTTCAAGCCGCATCAGATCGCGGTCGATGTCCATTTCCAGCGTATCCGTCGGCGAATAGGGCCTCAGCGTGCCGAGCGGCTGGTATCCGGCAACGGGCGGCGGCGGTTCCAGTTCGACCTGCGCGACTTGCACCGCTCGCGCCGCGATGCCGAGATCAGCGGACCCGGCCGCCGCGAGCGTGACGGACGGCGTGGCGCCATCGGACAGCTGCGTCGGCGAGGCCGACTGCTCGGTCGGCGCCGCCTGCGGCGAAACGAGCGCAACCCGCGGCGTCGCGGCACGCGGGTGCGCTACCGGCTTCCTCGGAGCGAAATCGTCGCTATCCGCCGACGCGAGAACGGGGTCGGGAGCGTTGGCGCGCTGGGCCGCCGGCGCGTTGGCGGCGGTCGAAACCGGCTTCGCCGCCTCTGCCGGGGTCGCGTCGGGCAGGCCGATTTCACCGACCAGTTCCGCGGCGCGCGCGTCGCTAGGTGCCAACAGGTGCAGCCGGTCGAAATATTGCTGAGCGCTCCCGCTGTCGCCTCGCTCGCTCGCCAGGAGATATTGCTGGTAGAGCGCATCGGGCTGAGCGGGATTGGCGGCGAGCATCTTGTTGAGAATGTCGCTGACGACATCGAGCCGCTGTTGCGAACGCCAATAGTTCGCCCGCTCCAGCATCAGCTGCTCGCCAGGGTCGGAGGCCATCGCGGTGCCCGTCGGCAGGACCACGGACAGCAGCAGGCTGACCGCAACTTTAGTCCGCGACCGCCTCATAACGTCACCGCTAAGAGACGCACCGGCCGTACCGCCTCGGACCTGCGAAACGGGTTGGGCGGAAGCGTTCCCGGGGCGGGAGTCGCGCCCGGTGCAAGCAGGATCGGCGCGCCTTGGCCGCTGGTCGTGTTGGTTGCCTGGTCCGGGTTCTGCTGCAGGTTCAACGCGCGCGCCTGGCGCAGCGCCTCGATCGCGGCGCCGTTGTGTCCTTCCGCCTCTGCGACCTGCGCTTGCAGATAGAATAGCCAGGGGTTTTGTGGATCCGTTTGCATGCCCTTTTTGATGTAGTCGTCAGCCGCACTGTATTGGTGCGCGAGGATCGCTCCCGAGATCACGCCGCGTAGAACAAACATGTTATCCGAATCTTGGTCGTACGCCTTCTTGAATTGCTCCATCGCCTCGTTTGAGCGCCCAGCCGAGGCATAAATCCGGCCAGCGCAGAGCAGCAGGTCCGTATTATCCGGGTTATCGTTAAGATATTGAGATATCTGGTCCCATGCGCCGGCATAATCGCCCTTGTCGCGCAGCTTGTCGGCCTGGCGCACGGCAAGCGCGATGTAAAGCGGCGTCATGTCTTCGCGGTTGGAGTCGTTGACCATGCCGCTCGCGTTGATCTGCGCCACGACCCTGGCGACCTCATCGTCGTGCCCGCCCTGCAGCAGCATCATCGTCGCGTAGTCGGCGCCGGCTTTTACCGAATCAGGACCGCCCTTCGCGTAGGCGTCGTGCGTGACGCGCACCGCCATGTCAGGATCATTGAAGTCGTGCATGATGATAAACGCCGCCTGCCGCTTTTCGTCGGTGTGAACCGTGGGGTCGGCGTAGAGCTGCGCCAGCATTGCCTCGCCGCCGCCGGCGTTGCCGTCCTTGGCCATCTGCTTCGCCTTGTCGATCGTTCCGCGCACATAGATGCGGTCGCGAAAGTTCTTGATGTCGTCGGTGCGCTGGGCAGGCGGGATGCTGTTGATCAGGTCGAGCGCGTGGATATACCGGTCCTGCTGCGCGTCGAACATCGACGCCACCAGGATGCTGGTCGGGGTATTCCCCGTCGCCGCCGGATCAACCACGGCAAAAGCCTGTTGCATATTGTTTTGACCCGCCAGGAAGCGGGCATAGTCGAGGCGGGTCCACGGATCCTTCGGATCGAGCGCGATCGCCGCCTGAAATTTGCTGTTAGCCGTCGCGCTGTCGCCGTTCGCGGATGCTTCCTTGGCCTCGTTGCGCAGCTTTTCCGTCTGGCCGGCGCCGTTGCCGGACATCGCCTTTTCGAAGCGCTCGCGCTCGGCCGGGCCCATTCGGGCCTTCAACTGGTCGAGCTCGGCGGTCTTGTTTTCCGTCCGCAGCGCGCTTGCCAGCCCTAACATCGCGTCCATGTTGCCGGGGCGAAGGTGCAGGACTTCACGGTAGGTTGCTTCAGCCGACGCCGCGTTTCCCGATTTCATCTCGATGTCGCCGAGCACCATTAGCGCGCCCCACTGGTCGGCGTGGGGATGCGCCAGCAGCGGCGCGAGAATGCCGCGTGCCGCGGCGTAGTTCTTCGCTGCTGCAGCCCGCCTGGCCTCCTCGACCCGCCCCCAGAAGATCGCGCTATCGAGCGCGCCTTCGAGATCCTTGCGTTGATCGGGCGCCACCTTCACCGCCCGCTCAAGAAGATCGCGCGCCTCGCCAAAGCGTTGCTGGCGCAAACGAACGAGACCAAGCCCGGCCAACGCCTGCGGATCGTTGGGGTTCGATTTCAGCTCGGCGAGGAATTCTTTTTGGGCGCCGACGACATTGCCCTTCTTCAGGTCGACAAAACCTTGTGACATCTCACCGCCGCCAGCGGGCTGATTCTTGAGGTCGGCCAACAGCTGCTGGACATCGGTATCGTTGGGAAATTGCGAGAGATACTGCTCGAACGCCTGTTTGGCGTTGGCCGAGCCGCCCAACCAGGTCAGTGCCTGTCGCCATGCCTGGATCGCCTGGGCGGCGACGACCGGGTTCTTGCTCATCTGGGCCAGTGACGCGATGCCTTGCATCCGGGACGGCTCGCGATAGGTGTACACCTCGGCGAGCGCCAGCCGCAGTTGCGGGTCGTCGGGCGACTCCTTCACCAGCTTTTCGAGACCCTGGCGCGCCTCGTCCCAGCCCTGCGGTGTGCCGGCGAGCGTCATATAGAATTCGATTCCGTAGCTCGACGGCGGCGGACCGCGGAAGATTTCCCGGTATTTCTTGATCGCTTCGTCGAGCTGCCCCGCCTGCGCCAGGCGACGCGCCTCATTGAGATCGGTCGAACCGATTTTGCCGGTGTGGATCGCCGCCTGAAGATCGGCGATATGCGGATCGTTCGGCGCGACCTGCTGAAGTTTCCCGAGATAGCGCTGCGCATCGGCCGGCTTGCTTGCCTGCACCGACAACATGCCGAACTGGAACAGCGCCTCGGGATTGTTGGGATTGATCGTGAGCAGCTGGGTCAGCGCCTCCGCCGCGAGGTCGGGGCGTTCCTTGAGGCGCCAGTAATTTGCCTTTTCGAGCAGCACCTGCTCGGCGTTCGGTGGGCTGCTCTCCGGCACAGCCGTCTGCGGCTGGGTGGATTGCGGCGCTTGCGCCTGCGTGCCTTGCTGGCTGGCGTTTGGCGATGGCGTCTGCGGCTGGGCCGCTTGGGTTTGCCCGGTCTGCGCGGTTTGTGCTCGCGCCGGAACGGCGGTCTCCGGCAACGCAGCGGCAACTAGCAAGCCGAGCGTGACAGCCCAGCCCCAGCGTCTCATTTCGCTGCCCCGCACGAGGCTCGGCCCCCAAACGCACCACATCCGCCGACCCGCCCGCTCGTTCAACCCACCGATCTGGTCCCCAATCGCCCGATGGCCAGCCGGCGCAACAGCCAGTACGCGACCAGCGCGATAATCAACACGCCGATCAGCGTAAACAGGATCAAGACCAGTGGCGAATTGCCCAGCCACCAACGCAGTTTGGTCAGGGGGTTCAAGTGCCCCACCGTGAACTCGTCGCCGATGCGGAAGCTGGTGACCCGCCCCGACCCGACGACCATCAAGTCGCCCTGGATCTGAGGATTGAGCTCGCGGTTGCGGAACGTGTTGATGACCGTCAGCAGCTTATCCGGGGTCGACCCCGTGATGATGACCGCATTGCGGCCCGAGTGGATCGGTGACTCGAGGCCGACCATCGCCGCAAGGTTATCGCCTTGCGAGACAAGCAGCTGATCGACGCGTTCGCGCTCCGCCTGCATGTTCGGATCGAGAACCGTATAGACGCGGTCGATCGCCGAGCTCATCCCGACACGCAGATGACCGCCTTCGACGCGCAGCCTGTTGTTCTGCACCCAGCGCGCGATCAGGGGCTGACGCGAGAGCGAACCGAGCACAATGAGATCCTTGTCGGCGACCTGATCGACGCCGTTTGCCGTCACCACAGTCGCGCGCACCACCGGGAACCCGGTGGAATCGCCCATCATCCCCATCAGCTCGAGATAGGCCTGAATGTCCTGGGAGGTCAGCTGATCGGGCATGACGATCGCCGTCTCGGCCAGATCCGCCATCTTCGTGTAGGGGTAGCCCGAATTGACGAAGTACCCGAGGTTCGGCAGCGAGGTGAACCGGTCGGTCTTCGACAGATCGATCGTCGAATCCGGGTCGATCGCCTCCTGGATGTTATTGGGCAGGACGTCCTGACATTCGCCGATCTTGACCGGCCGCAGATCGTAATAGAACTGTAGCTGGTTCTGGCCAAACACATAGTAGGGCGGTACGCGCACCGTCCCTTCGTTCATGACGAAGTCGGGCGAGATGACGTCCTTGACCTGCTGCACGACGCCCTCCTGCGTCAGCGGCAGGCTGCGCAGATACGAATTGTTGATCGAGACGTCGAGCCGCGACTCGCGGAAATTCAGCCACGTACCCACCGGGTAGCGATAGCGGATGTCGAGCGGGATACCGGTGTTGCCCCAGACAAACAGGTCGGGAGCGGTTCGGAAATTCAGCGTCAGCAGGCCCGGTACCAGCCCGTTGCCCTGCAGGTCGGTCGGCTGCACCAGCTCACCAAAGCGTACGGGCCGGTCGATCGGCACCCAGCGCGGCGCATCATAGGGTTTGCGCGCAGGGATATCGGGTGCACCGACGACCTGGGTCTGGCCGCTCAGCGCCGGCGTGCCGAGCGCCAAGGTATCCGCGGCGGCCCGCAACTCGTCGGCATTGCGCCCGAGGACCAACAGGAGCTTGGTCTCGGGGTTGTTCGGATTGGTCACCACCGCGATCGTCGGGCCAGTGATATCGGGCAGCGTGATGCCCGCCGGTTTTTCCGCGCTCGTCGCGAATACCACCGCGTTGCTGTTGGGGACGGTGTCGAGACTGGTCGGGAACGTCGCGCCCTTGTACGCGGCAAGCGCGCCAAACCACGACGCGACGATACCCGCGGACTGCAGGGTTTGGGTCGAGACCTTCGAGGCCAGAACGAAGGGGAGGTTCAGCCCCTGCATGTCCTTCGAATCGTAGAATGGCGCCGGAAGCTGCGAGAGATCGTTCGGCAACAGCAGCTTCTGCAGCTGCGTGGTGATCTTAGTGTTGTTGCTCAACACCAGCCACAGGCTCGAATGCAGAGGGTCTTCGCAACCGAGCGTGTAATGCCCGATGAAGCGGAAGAGGATGCGGTTGTCCTGCTGAATCAGCACCGGATTGATCGGCAACTCGGCCGTGTCGCCAGAGGATTTGTCCTTGGGCAACGGGATGTTCCCGACAACCTCGCCGTTCATCAGCACCGTCAAATGGCTAAGCTCGGGGATCAATGCCGGCGAATAGGCGAAAGTCAGGGCGATCTTGGCGCTGGTCGCCGTCTCGTCGCGGCGCACGGTGAACGGCAAGCTGCCCTCACCCTGCACGCCGATCAGCCGGATCGGCGAATTGGCGCCCATGTCCCTCAGCGTCAGCTCTTGCGTCCGCGTGCTTCCGAGACCCGGAGCATTCGCCGACGTTGAAGCCTCCGCGGGTCCGGGAGGGCTTGGATTCGTGCTCGACGTCGTGCTTTGCGGCGCCGTTCCGACCATTCCTGGCTGGGTGACGGCGGCTCCCGGCAGTGGCACTTGCGAGCCCTGCGGCGGCGGGGCGGCGCCGCCCGTCAGAGGCCCGGGCCCGCTCGGTCCGACGCCCATCGTGGGCGGGGCGCCCGGCCCGGTCGGCAAGCTGCCGGGCGGTGCGTTGGTCTGTGCCCAGACGGAGCCGGCAAGTAAGAGCGTGGCCAAGCCCACTCCCGCCGCGAGCAGCAGGCCCGGCAAGACGCGTTCGCGCCGGCGTTGGCCGGCATCGGCGGGGACGGCGGCCGCGCGGAAATTATGCGGCACGAACAAGCCGGCGATACTGCTGAGGATTTCACGGACCGAGTGCAACGGCCGATCGACCGGATGCTCTTCCCAATCAAGCCAGGCATCGGCGCGACACAGCACCAGCCGGACCACATCGCGCTGCTGGCGCAGCGTCAATTGCTCGAAGGCCACGCGCAGCACCTCCCCATCCCACGCCACAACTCGCGCCGGCACCACTGCGGTGCGATCCCCGACGGGCAACTCGATCTGGACGATATCGTCGATTTCAACCCCGGCCGGGCGCTCTGCGATGAACATGCCGCCCGTCGTCGACATATTGCGCGAGCGGCTGATCAGCGATTGACCGTCGGGCAGCGTGATCACGCCAGGCAGTTCAAGCCCCAGACGCACCGAATTGCGCAGCTGGCGGGTTTCCCGGCCCACCGCGATGGCGGCGCCGATCGTCAGCAGGTTGAAAACCGCCCATGCCACATTGAGCATCAGCACTTCGCTGTCGGCGAAATCACTGAGTATCCACCGGGTGACGCCGATGATCAGGGCCACGATGAGAAGCCCCAGGATGATCAGATGCGGCCGGACGATCTTGTAGTCGAAATAGTCGCGCGGCAGGAGACCGCCCTTTTCGGTAACGTTGAACTTGCCGCGTCTCGGATTGACCAGCGTCGCCAGCGTCGGCCGCAAGATGTACAAGGCGAGCACGCTTTCGTAGATCTCGCCCCAGAACGAATGGCGATAGCGCGACTGAAGGCGCGAGTTGGTCACCGTCGAATGAATGAGGTGCGGCGCGGCGTAGACGATCACCATCAAACCGCTCGCCGCGATGATGTTCAGGCGGAACATCAGGAAACATAGCGGCGCGGTAAGAAACACGAAACGCGGCAGGCCAAAGAAGAAATGCAGCATCGCATTGAGGTAGCAGACGCGCTGGCCGAGATCGAGGCCGCGGCCGAATATCGGATTGTCCACCCGGAAGATCTGCGTCATGCCGCGCGCCCAGCGCATGCGTTGGCCCACATGGATGGCAAGCCGCTCGGTCGCGAGGCCCGCCGCGAGCGGCAAGCGCAGATAGGCCGAGTTCCAGCCGGCGCGATGCAGGCGCAGTGCGGTGTGCGCGTCCTCGGTCACGGTCTGGATCGCGAAGCCGCCGATCGACTCGATCGCTTCGCGGCGGATGACCGCGCACGAGCCGCAGAAAAATGCCGCATTCCACAGATCGTTGCCGTCCTGGATCAGTCCATAGAACAGCTGCCCTTCATTCGGGACCGTCGTACCGGCGCGCAGGTTCCGCTCGAACGGATCGGGCGAGTAGAAATGATGCGGGGTCTGCACCAGCGCCAAGCGCGGATCGCGCAGGAACCAGCCGATCGTCAGCTGCAGGAACGCGCGGGTTGGCACGTGGTCGCTGTCGAACAGCGCGAG
>DATHCK010000090.1:0-2185 GCA_035319545.1 Allostellaceae bacterium
CCGCTCGACGAATGCATGCGGCGCGACCCAAAGGGCCTTTACGCCAAGGCCAAGGCGGGCGAGATCCCCAACTTTACCGGTCTCGACTCGCCCTATGAGGCGCCGCAACACCCCGAGCTGCGACTTCATACGGTCGGGCAAACGGCGGAGGTACTGGCCGAGGCGCTTGTCGATTCGCTGCACGAGCGCGGCATCGTGGGCTAGAATTATGATCTACCGCATCCCGAGCGGCCGGGACCACGCCGACGAACCGGCGCACACGTTCCGCCCGACAAGGCTGGCCGGAGGATGAGCATGTTCAAGCGCATCGACCATGTCGAGATCGTCACCGACCGGATGGAGCCGACGATCGCGTTTTACACCGACGTGCTCGGCTTTACGGTCGGCGCGCGCGACCGCATTCCGCGGCCGGGTTCAGACGTGGTGCTGCACATCGCCTACCTCGGGCTCGGCGGCACGACGGTCGAGCTGATGTCATATGAGGGCTTGCCGGTCGCGCCCGAGCCGGCGTTGGAGCATCTTGGCTATCGGATGATGGCGCTCGAGGTCGACGACATGAAGGAGGCGCTTGCCTACCTCAAGACGAGGGGCGTCGAGCCGGTCTGGGGGCCGGTCTACCGCGGCACCTACGCGCGCGCCGAGATCAGTGATCCAAACGGCTACCACATCGAGCTGCGTCACTGGTTCTAGCTGGCGCGCCCTTGGCGCAACCTGTGCATAGCTGCATCCCGGCAGAGGGGATAGCGGCGCCAGATGGGCGATTTCGTTCTCGATACCTACGATCCGGGTGGTTTCTACTGCGAGATGCTGGGCTGCCCGGCGACGGCGAAAATCCGCGACCGCCTCGCGCGCATGCCGACCGCCGAGTTCAAGCGCCGCGCCGCCGGCGTCGAGCAGGCGCTCTATAACCTCGGCATTACTTTCACCGTCTATTCCGACAGCCAGGCGATCGACCGCATTTTGCCATTCGACGCGATCCCCCGGGTGCTGCCGCCCGAGGAATGGGACCAAATCGAGCGCGGCGTAAAGCAGCGCGTCACAGCGATCAACCTGCTGCTCGCCGACCTATACAACAGCCAGCACATCCTCAAGGATGGCATCGTCCCGGCCGATTTAATCCTCGGCAACGCCAATTGGCGGCCGCAGATGTGCGGCGTCAAGATCCCACACAACGCCTACGTCAACATTTGCGGCACCGACATCATACGCGATGAGAAGGGCACCTTCCGCGTCCTCGAAGACAATGCGCGCACCCCGTCCGGGGTCAGCTACGTCATCGAAAATCGCCATATGATGCTGCGCTCGTTCCCCGACCTGGTCGACGAGATCGGTCTTCGCTCGGTCGAGGATTACGGCATGCACCTTGTCGGTGCGATGCGCGAGATCGCGCCATCAACGTCCACCGGGGAGCGACAGGACCCGGAGATCGTGCTGCTATCGCCGGGCACCTACAACTCGGCCTATTTCGAACATGTGTTTCTGGCGCGCGAAATGGGCGTGCCGCTGGTCGAGGGGCGCGACCTCGTGGTCGAGGACAACCGGGTGTGGATGCGTACCACCGCCGGACTAGCCAGGGTCGACGTCATCTATCGCCGCATCAACGACGATTTCCTCGACCCCGAAGCGTTCCGCCCGGACAGCATGCTCGGGGTCAAGGGGCTGATGCGTGCCTATTTCGCAGGCAACGTTGCTCTCGCCAACGCCATCGGCACCGGCGTCGCGGACGACAAGGCAGTCTACGCCTATATGCCGCGTATCATCCGTTATTACCTCGACCAGGATGCGATCCTCGAGAATGTCGAGACCAATATCTGCCGCGAGGCGCCGGCGCTGCGCTATACGCTCGACCATCTCGACGAACTGGTTGTGAAGCCGGTGGGCGAAGCCGGCGGTTACGGCATCACCATCGGCCCGCGCGCCAGCCGCGTCGAAATCGACGAATGCCGCACCAAGCTGATCGCTGACCCGGCCAATTACATTTCACAGCCCTGTATCTCGTTGTCGGTGTCGCCGACCCTGATCGACGGCGCGGTCGAGCCGCGCCATGTCGATCTGCGGCCGTTCGCGATCACCGGCAAGGATACCTGGGTGCTGCCGGGCGGGCTGACGCGCGTCGCGCTGCGGCGCGGCTCGCTGGTTGTCAACTCATCGCAGGGAGGCGGGTCGAAAGACACGTGGGTGCTTG
>DATHCK010000091.1:0-23567 GCA_035319545.1 Allostellaceae bacterium
TGGAGCGCGGGTATTGCATGATGATCGGCGGGGCCAAGGAGGCGGTCGACCATCTCGACCCGATCTTCAATGCGCTGGCGCCGGGCGCGGGCTCGATCGACAAGACGCCCGGCCGGGAAGGACGCGATCCGCGGGTCGAGAACGGCTATATCCACGCCGGTCCGGCGGGCGCCGGGCATTTCGCCAAGATGGTCCATAACGGCATGGAATACGGGATCATGCAGGCCTACGCCGAGGGTTTTGACATCCTCAAGGGCGCTGCCCAGGACTTCATCCCGGCCAACCGGCGCTACAAACTCAATCTCGCCGATCTGGCCGAGGTGTGGCGGCGCGGCAGCGTCATTGCCTCATGGCTGCTCGACTTAACCGCGATCGCACTGGCCGAAGACGAGACGCTCTCGGAATTCTCGGGCTATGTTCAGGATTCGGGTGAGGGCCGTTGGACCATCGAGGCTGCCATCGAGGAGGCGGTGCCCGCCGATGTATTGACGGCGTCGCTCTACACGCGCTTCCGCTCGCGCCAGGAGCACACCTACGCCGAGAAGATCCTATCGGCGATGCGCAAGCAGTTCGGTGGACACACCGAGCAGATGGCGCACGAGGCGCACGGAGGCGAGCACCACTGAGACCGGCGCGTACCCGAGGCAATGCTGACGACGAGGCCGAGCAATGGCTGACGCAAACGGAGCACCACAGCGGGGCGGCAAGGCGCCGCCCTGTACGGTCGTGATCTTTGGCGCGACGGGCGATCTGACTGCTCGCCTGTTGATGCCCGCGATCTACAACCTGTCGCGCACAGGGCTCCTCGCCGACAATTTCGCGCTGATCGGCATCGGCCGGTCTCCCGAATCCGACGACACGTTCCGTCAGTCGCAGACCGACGCCATCAAGCGCTTTGTCGGTGGTGGCGGGGAGGGGTCTTCGGGGGGAGGTCTTGACGAAAAAGCCTGGGACTTCATCGCCAGTCGCATGAGCTACATGTCGGGCGATGTGACCAAGCCCGAGATGTACCAGGGCCTCAAACAGAAGCTGGACGATATCAGCAAGGCCAGCGGCACGCAGGGCAACGTGCTGTTCTACCTCGCTGTTGCCGCGAGCTTGTTCGGGCCGATCATCGACCAACTCGGTGCCGGCGGCCTCGCGGCCGAGGAAGACGGCAGGTGGCGCCGCGTCATCATTGAAAAGCCGTTCGGCACCGATCTCGTTTCGGCGAAGGCGCTGAATAAGCGCATCCTCAAGGTCCTCGACGAGTCGCAGATCTTCCGGATGGATCATTTCCTCGGCAAGGAGACGGTCCAGAACATCATGGCGCTGCGCTTCGCCAACGGCATCTTCGAGCCGCTGTGGAACCGCGACCATATCGACCATGTCCAGATCACCGTCTCCGAGACCGTGTCGGTCGAGCACCGCGCGGCGTTCTACGAGCAGACCGGGGCTATGCGCGACATGGTACCGAACCATGTCTTTCAGCTCGTCAGCTTGACGGCGATGGAACCGCCCAATTCCTTCGACCCCGATGCAGTGCGCACCGAGAAGACCAAGGCCCTGCAAGCGATCGCACCTTTTGACGAGGACGATCTGCGTCGCAACGTGGTGCGCGGGCAATACACCGCCGGCACGGTGCGCGGCGGTTCCGTCGCTGCCTATCGCAATTCGGATGGTGTCGCACCCGACAGCACGACCGAAACCTTTGTCGCGATGCGGCTCAATATCGACACGTGGCGCTGGGCCGGTGTGCCGTTCTATCTACGCACCGGCAAGTCAATGACCCGGCGCACAACCGAAATCGCCATCCAGTTCAAGGGCGCGCCGCTGGCGCTGTTCCGGGACACGGCGGTTGACAGCATTTCGCCCAACGTCCTCGCCCTGCAGATTCAGCCGGATGAGGGCGCATCGCTACAGTTCAGCGCCAAAAAACCGGGCCCGGAAATCCATCTCGGCGGGGTGCGCATGGATTTCCGCTACCGCGACTATTTCAATGCCGCACCGGCGACCGGATACGAGACGCTGGTCTACGACTGCATGATCGGCGACCCGACCTTGTTCCAGCGCGCCGACTCGGTCGAGGCCGGGTGGAGCGTCGTGCAGCCGATCTTCGATCTGTGGAAGAACGACCGTAGCGCGCCGCTCGAATTCTATTCCGCCGGCAGTGCCGGGCCGGATGGAGCCGATCAGATGCTATGGCGCAGCGGCCGCGCTTGGCGGCCGCTCGACTGAGACAAGCCACCATGGCTCGTCCGGTCATCGTCGCGCCGTCCATCCTCTCCGCCGATTTTTTGCGGCTTGGCGAAGAAGTCGAGGCGGCCGACAAGGCCGGCGGCGATTGGATTCATGTCGATGTCATGGATGGCCGCTTTGTGCCGAACATGACGATCGGCCCGGTTGTGGTGTCGGGGCTGCGCAAGGCCACGAAAAAGCCGCTCGATGTGCATT
Source organism: Allostellaceae bacterium (assembly GCA_035319545.1). Classification (GTDB taxonomy): domain Bacteria; phylum Pseudomonadota; class Alphaproteobacteria; order ATCC43930; family CGMCC-115725; genus DATARH01. The sequence goes on from DATHCK010000091.1 coordinate 2,434, forward strand.
TGATGATCGTCGAGCCGGAACGCTATCTCGACGATTTCGCCGAGGCCGGCGCCGACCACATCCTCGTCCATTGCGAGGAAAGCGCGACGATCCATCTGCATCGCACGCTGTCGCATATCCGCACGCTCGGCAAAAAGCCGGGAGTCGTGCTCAACCCCGGCACCTCGCTCGCGCAGATCGAATACGTTCTCGACCTCGTCGATATCGTGCTGATCATGACGGTCAATCCGGGGTTTGGCGGGCAGAAGTTCATCTCGACGATGCTGCCGAAGATCGCCGCGTTGCGCGAGATTTGCACGACGCGCGGACTCGACGTGACGATCGAGGTCGATGGCGGTCTCAGCGGCGATAATGCCTGGGAGGTTATCGAAGCCGGAGCGACGGCGATCGTCGCCGGCTCGGCGGTGTTTCACGCGCCCGACTACGCCAAGGCGATTGCCGCGATCCGCAACTCGAAGCCGCCCGGGCGCTGGGATCAAGGGGCAGGGGGAATGGCCAGCCAGCCGCGCATCGACGTCTCACCCGATTTCGAGGGCCTCGCGCACCGCGTCGCGCAATGGCTCGTCGATCTCGCCTGTGCGACACCAGGCCGCTTTGCGATCGCTCTCTCAGGCGGCTCTACCCCAAAGCGGCTCTATCAGTTGCTCGCCGCGCCGCCGCTTGTCGAGGCGATGCCGTGGGGCCACGTCCATCTCTTCTGGGGCGACGACCGGTTCGTGCCGTGGGACGACCCCAGCAGCAACTACGCGATGGCGCGCGACGCGATGATCGCGCATGTGCCGATCCCTGCAGACAATGTTCATGGGATTCCGACCGACGGCACGCCCCAAGGCGCTGCTGAGCAATACGAACGCTCGCTCAAAGCCTATTACGGCGCCGACACGCTCGACCCAACGCGCCCGCTATTCGACGTCGTGCTGCTCGGCATGGGGCCTGACGGTCATACCGCGTCGCTGTTTCCCGGTAAACCGGCGCTCGACGAGAAGCGTCATTGGGTAACCGGCGTGCCGGAGCCCGGTCTCAACCCGTTCGTCCCCCGCGTGACTTTGACCTACCCGGCGCTAGAGAGCGCAAGGTCGGTCGCCTTTGTCGCGGCCGGCGCCGACAAGACGGCGATGATGCGCCGCGTGCTCGCGGGCGAGCGGGAATTGCCGTCGGCGCGCGTGTCTCCCGTCGGCGAGTTGGTGTGGTTTATCGATCGCGCGGTGCACGGCGAGGGCTGAGCCATGGATCACCCGGTAAATCGTGACGAACTTAAACGCGCGGCCGCCTATCGCGCGCTCGATTTTGTCAAGGACGGCATGGTGGTGGGGCTAGGTACCGGCTCGACCGCGTATTTTGTCGTCGAGGGGCTGGGCAAGCGGGTCGCCGAAGGGATGTCGGTCGTCGGCATTCCGACTTCCGAGCGCACCGCCGCGCAGGCGCGCAGCCTCAATATTCCGTTGTCGAGCTTCGCTGAGCACGCACAGATCGATCTGACGATTGACGGCGCTGATGAGGTCGAGCGCGACACGCGCTATCTGATCAAGGGCCTTGGCGGCGCGCTGCTGCGCGAGAAGATCGTCGCCGCTGCCAGCCGCGAGTTGGTGATCGTCGTCGACCGGGAAAAGCTGGTCGAGCGGCTCGGCGACCACGGCACACCGGTGCCGGTTGAGGTGGTGCAATTTGGCTGGCAGGCGACCGCCGCGGCGCTGATGCGGCTGGGCGCCGAGCCGGTCCTGCGCCACGCGACGGAGGACCATGTCTTCATCACAGATGGCGGCAATTACATTCTCGATTGCCGCTTTGGCCGTATCGCCGACCCGAAACTGCTCGAGCAGCAGATCGGCATGATTGTCGGCGTCGTGGAAAGCGGGCTTTTTATCGACCGCACGAAATCCGTGGTGGTAGCGTCCGAAACGGGCGTCAAAATCCTGAGCTGAGGAACCTTATGAGCCAGATCAAGCTCGTCATCACCGATGTCGACGGCACGCTCGTCACCACGGAGAAAGCGTTGCGCCCATCGGCCGTCGCCGCCGTGCGCAAACTGCACGACGCCGGCATCGGCTTCACGATCTGCAGCAGCCGGCCGCCTTTCGGCCTCACGACGATGCGCGACGCGCTGCAGATCACGCTGCCCTTTGGCGGCTACAATGGCGGATCGATCGTCGAGCCCGACCTCACTGTCATCGAGCAGGTCTGCATTCCGCCCGACGTGGCGCGGCAAAGCGTCGAGCTCTTCCATGCCAATGGCGTCGGCACCTGGGTCTTTGTCGGCAATGAATGGGTGATCCTCGATCGCCAGGGTGACCATGTTGATCATGAGATCCACACGATCGACGTGCCGCCGACCGTCGTCGATCATTACACCGACTATCATTTCAGCGCGGTCGGCAAGATCGTCGGCGCCAGCAACGACCATCCGCTGATCGAGAAAGTTGAGCACGTCATGCAGGCGGCGCTCGGCCATTCCGCTCATGCCGCGCGCAGCCAGGCCTATTATTGCGACGTCATCGCGCCGGGCATCAGCAAGGGCCGCATCGTCGAGGTTCTCGCCAAGCGGCTCGGCCTCGCCATCGACGAGATCGCCGTGCTCGGCGACATGACCAACGATCTCGACATGTTCGCCGCCGCCGGCTTCCCCATCGCTATGGGCAACGCGCCCGATCACGTCAAGGCGCAGGCCAAGGCAGTCGCGCCCGGCACCAACGACGAAGACGGTTGGGCCGGGGCGATCGACAAGTTCATCCTCGGAGCGTGACCGCTTCCTCTATTCGTCGAACGATGCCACGCATTGCTGGTAAAGGTCTGGCTCGGTCATCGGGCCGCATTCTTGCCGGATGCGCGCCGCACGGAACGCCGGGTTGGTGTGTACCAGTCGCTCGTAGCGGTCGCTGTCGACGACATTCTGGCGCGCCGACCAGCTGAAATCGCCCGGCTCTGCCTTTGGCGCATCGGAGTAAAAGTCTAACCGGTCCGGCGGCGCTTGCATCGGCGCCATCATCGGTTGGGGTGGCGGCACCATCGTCTGCGCATGCCCCGCGGGCGCGACAGCGAGCGACGTGACGACAGCCGTCGCAGCCAGAAATCCCGCCAGTTTCGTCTTTGACATAACCGGTTCCTCGTCGTGCAAGGTCACCGGATCAACGGGAGATCGTCTTGCCGAGTTTCGCCATCACGCCAGCGCGGGGTCGGGCAAGCCGCGCCGCCGGCAAGCGGCAATAACCGTGTTCTGCAAGAGGCAGGCGATCGTCATCGGGCCGACCCCGCCCGGCACTGGGGTGATCGCGCCGGCGACAGCGCGAACCGCGGCGTAATCGACATCCCCGACAAGCCGCGCCTTGCCGTCCGCGCCGGTAACGCGATTGGTGCCGACATCGATCACCGTCGCGCCGGGCTTGATCCAGTCGGCCTTGACCACTTCCGGCTCGCCGATGGCGGCGATCAGGATATCGGCGCGCCGACAGATCCCCTGCGGATCGCGGCTTTTCGAATGGACGATCGTCACCGTGCAGTCGGCCGCCACGAGCAGCGCCGCGAGCGGTCGCCCGACGATCTGCGAGCGGCCGAGCACTACGGCCTCAAGGCCTGAGAGGTCGGCATGCACCGTCCGCAGCAGGATCATGCAGCCGAGCGGCGTGCACGGCACGAGGCTCGTCTGGCGGCTCCACAGCCATCCGACATTCACCGGGTTAAACCCGTCGATATCCTTCGCCGGATCGACCGCAGCGAGCATACGCTGCGGGTCGATCGTAAGGGGGAGCGGCAGCTGGACGAGGATGCCGTCAACTCGTTCGTCGCGGTTGAGTTCGTCGATCAGCGCGATGAGCGAGGATTCCGCGGCGTCCGCCGGAAGGCGATGCTCGAACGAGCCGAGCCCCGCCGCGATGCAGGCGCGCGCTTTGCTACGGACATAGATCTGGCTCGCGGGATCGTCGCCGACGATGATCGCGGCGAGCCCCGGCGTCACGCCGTGCCGAGCGCGCAGATTCTCGGCGGCTATGGCAACGCCCTGTCGCAGCCGCACGGCGATCGCCCGTCCGTCGATGATCGTGGCTTCCGGCATCTCCGCATTATGCCGGACGCGGGCTACTGCGTCGCCTGCCTCAGCCTTTGCAGCAGCGCCTGCAGCGCAGCGTCATCTTTGATCCCAGGAAAAGACATGCGGTTGCCAGGCAGCGAACCCTTCGGGTCGCGCAGAAACCTGGCGAGCGTGTCATCGTCCCAGACGATGTCGCTGTTTTTCATCGCGTCGGAATAGGCGAACCCGGCGACACTCCCGGCCTTGCGCCCAAAGACGCCGTAAAGATTCGGCCCGACTCGGTTGGCGCCGCCTTTGTCGAGCGAATGACAGATTTTGCATTTCTGCAGCTCAGCCGCGCCGGGATCGTCAGCCCGCGCACTCCCGCACAGTAAAAGCACCAACAGTATCGTGCCCGCTGTCGCCTTCATGCAGCATGACGGCCACAGAACGCCGCTATTTCCTCGACGCTGCCAAGGCTCAGCACCAACTCATCGACGCCGGCGGCGCGATAGCTCGCCGCTTGCGCTCGGCATTCGTCGGCCGGGCCGGCTATCGCGAACCCGGCGACAAAGCGTTCGTCGAGCACGGTCGCAGCGTCCTCGCCGCTGCGCAGCCGAGCCAGAGCGGCGACAAATTCTTCCCGCGGTATACCACCTGCAGCGACAACCGCCTCGCGCCGCTGCGGCCACTCGTCACCAACAGGCCACAGCAGGATCAGCGTCTCGCCGATCGCCCGTTTGACGGCCTGTCGCGCCGCATCACCATCGGCACCGACCGCACAGGGAGCGTATTGCACGATGTGAGGTTTGGGTCGGCCGGCTCTGACCGCGGCATCCGCGACCACCGCCGTCAGTCGCGCCGTCAGCGACGGCGGTGTCAGGTTGGAAACGATGAAGCCGTCGGCGATCTCGCCACAAACCTGAAGCGCGCGATCGCTGCCCGCCGCCATATAGATCGGGAGGTTGGGCCGGCTCGGTCGAAACGCCAGCCGAGAGCCGGCTAGGCTAAAGACCTTGCCGCTCGTCGTCACGCCATCGCCCGCCAGCAGCGCGCGGATTATTTCGATCGCCTCGCGCACCGCGGCGACGGGCCGGTCATTCGTCAGGCCCATCCGTGCGATCGGCGATGCAATGCCCGAACCGACGCCAAAAACCGCGCGCCCATCGGACAGCGTGTCGAGCGCGGCGAAATCCATCGCGATCTGCACTGGGTGCCGCATGTACGGATTGACCACGCCAACTCCGATCCGCACCCGTCCGGTCGCCGCCGCGCACGCGCCCGCCGTCGCCAGAACGCCGCGCTGCAATGGGTTTTCGGCGAACCACACCGAGGCAAACCCGCCTTCGTCGGCAGCCCGCGCCAGCTCGACGCAGCGTCGCGGATCGAGAGCGCCGGACAGGCGAAGACCAAACTCGGGCAGGCCAGGAGTCATTGGCGCGGATCACACGCCGCCGGGGCGCGACGCTTCGCTGGCCGGCGAAAAATGCACATGGACCACGCGCCAATCGCCGTCTTCCCTGCGAAAGACCATCGTCGAGCGCGAAATGAAATCCTTACCGTAGGGGCGCGACGGGACGGGGTCGCTGCCCTTCCATTCCGAGCGGGTCTGCCGTTCGCACCAGATCACCGCGAGATCGCCGTTGACCACGCCGCCGATGTCGAACGGCGTCCAGTACCCGCTCGAGACATTGTCCTTGTAGTACCGCCAGAGGCGCGTCCAGTGATCACGCCCCTTATAGGTATGGCCGTTGAGATTGAAAAACACGGCTTCGGAAGCTCCGCTCCAAATGTCCTGCAGCTGTTCCCAATCGAAACTGCGGTTGAGGTCGAGATATTTGTCCATGCGCTGAAGCAGCCGTCGGCGATCCTCCGCCGACCCGCCAACCAGCCTTGCTTCGTCCATCGCCTGCTCCCCGCTGATGGCCGGGTGATCCTAGCGCAACGCCGGAGCCGGCGATAAGGTCGCGCGATGACGCGAGCCCGTTATTTGTGCCCCGCCTGCGGTACGACTCTCGCCGCCGACCGGCCGTTGTGGCGCTGCGACTGCGGCAGCCATCTGAACCTGGCGTCGGGGAAGGGAATGCGACGTGGCGACATCATCGCGGAGAAGGCATCGTTGTGGCGCTACCGCAAGGCGCTCGCACTGGAGGTGCCGCCGCGCGTCTCGCTCGGTGAAGGGTGGACGCCGCTGGTGACGCGCGGTTGGGATGGCGCGACGATCCGCTTCAAGCTCGAAAGCCAGATGCCGACCGGCTCGTTCAAGGATCGCGGCACGGCGGTGATGCTCAACCATCTACTGGAAGTCGGGGTCGGCGCGATCCACGAAGATTCCTCGGGCAATGCCGGCTCGTCGATCGCGACCTACGCGGCCGCCGCCAGTATACCATGCCGCATTTTCGTGCCGGCGACCGCGCCACGTGGCAAGGTGGTGCAGATCGCCGCCTCGGGCGCCGCGGTCGAAGCGGTCGCCGGCACGCGCCAGGATGTCACCGAGGCCGCGCTCGCCGCCGCCGATGCCAGTTTTTACGCCAGCCACAACTGGCAGCCCTTCTTTATCGAGGGGACCAAGACGCTGGCGTACGAATTGTGGGAGCAGCTCGGCTTTGCCGTGCCCGATAACGTGCTGGTGCCGACCGGCTACGGCAGCAACATCCTGGGACTCGAGCGCGGCTTTGATGAGCTGATGCGGCGGGGCGAGGTAACACGTCTGCCGCGGCTCTTCGCAGTACAGGCAGCGAACTGCGCCGCATTCGATGCAATTTGGCGAGGTGCTGCCAATTTCACTCCGAGACCCACGGCGGCCGACGGCATCGCCACGGTAAAGCCGGTGCGCACCGCCGAGGTTCTGGCGGCGCTGCGCCACTCCGGCGGCGCTGTCGTCGCCGTGCCGGAAGACGAGATTGCGCCAGCGCTCGGCCGGCTCGGGAGACTCGGACTCTATGTCGAGCCAACCTCGGCAACTGTCGGCGCGGCGCTGAGCCGGCTCCTCGCCAACGGCACGATCCGCGGGAGCGAAACAACGGTCGCCGTCATCACCGGACACGGTCTCAAGGCGGCCGACGAAATCGCCGAACTGCTCAAGGTCTAGGTCGCGGGCCGCCAGGCGCGGCTTTCGAACTGGCCGTGTCGTAGGAAATGCTCGCCGGCGTCAAGACCGGCGACGGCCACATCGGGGTGCTTTTCAAGATACCAGCGCGCATCAAATCCGGCAGGCAGCCGGTCGCGCGGCGGCCGACCGCGCGGCGCCAGGCGCGCGGATTGCTCAATGACCCGCATCGCCGGCAGCGAGACCTGGCCGAGATAGATCGTCTCCGGCCGCGGAAAGACAAAATCTCGCGCGCGCAGCCGGACGTATTCCTCGTGGTATTCGAGATGCTTGTCGGCGACCTCCGCATTCGTCGCGGCGCCGCCATGTACCTGATGGAACGTGCCTTCGCCGAGCATCATGACCAGGCGTGTGTTCGGCAACTCGCAGGCGCGGCGATAAAGGTCGAGGTTCACATAGCCGCCGCCGGGGCTCTTAAACCGCTCATTAAAGCCGCCCAGCTCGCGCCACAAGCGGCGCGGCAGGAAGAGGGCGTTTGATTCGCCGGTCGGCAGAAAGAAACCGCCTTCCGAGGAGCCGGCGAGGCAGGCGATGTCGAATAGACGATAACCGTCCTCGGTCCACCCGGACGCGTCGAGCAGCGCATCTTCCCGCCCTTGGTCGTAACCCCGGCGGACGCTCTCCATCTGCCGCTCGAAGCCGAGGTGAAAGCCGAGCGAGGAAATGATCGGTCGCTCATCGAGCTTTTCCGCGAGCAGAGCGGTCGCGAGCAGCCCTGGTGAAGCGAGCCGCGCGCCATCGACCATGACGCCGATCAGCCTTCCACGCGCCTGCTTCAATCCGAAATTCGCCGCCGCCGCGGGCGAGACGGACGCGTCGGGAATATAGTGGGACGACACCTGCGCGCCAAAGTCCGGATAGCCCGCCGTCGCCATCGGCTCGGGCGAGCCGTTGTCGATGAGGATGATTTCGTAGGCGTCGGCGCGAATGCCGCGCTGCATCGCAGGCGATAGCGAACGCAAGGTGCGCGGCAGCTCGCGATCCATTTTGTAGCCGATGACCACAACCGACAGGTCGGGCGCCTTTTTGGCCATGCGAGCTACAGCCGGTTCTCGGCCCGCCACGCGGCAAGCCGGGCGCGCACTGCCGGGTAATTCGCGCTCGCCTGCGCCAGCTCGCGCAACAGCACCAGCAGCGAGGCGATGCGCGGATCGTCGGGCACCAACGCGCCCTGACGGTTCAGCACCTCGGTCGGTGGGTCGGCCGGCGAGGTGTACACGAGCTCGCGGGCGATTGGGTTGTATTCGTCGCGCAGCGCCCGGCTCGATGGATCAAAGCCGGCGACCAATAGCAGCCCGGCGGGCTCGACGTCGAGCCGCAGCATCAACAAATCGGGCCGGTAACGCGCGAGAATATAGGGGATCTTCCACACATCGCCGCACCACACCCGCGAACGGCGATCGCGCGCCGCCTGCACCGGATGCGAGGGGAACACGTCGTCGATTGCCGCGACTAAGGTCGGGCGCGCGAAGCGTTCGACGTTCATGACGTCGCGTAGCACGTATTCCGACCGATGCATCCCGTCGATGAAGGCGAGGTCGACGCCGCGCGCCAGTTCCCTTTGCGCCTTGCCGAGAAAGAAAAAATCGCTGGTCTCGCGAAAGATCGTCGCGCCGGGCGGGGAAGCAGTCTGTAAATCGGGGGCAGGGTCAACCGCGATCGCATTCCCAGATGCCAGAGCCAGGCTGCGTCCGTGGCGCACACCGATCTCGAAATAAAGCTGCGGCGCGATCGCCTGATGCAGCTGACCTAGGGTCGCGAGATATGACGCTGCGCCTTGCGTGCGGTCGGCCTCAGGCGGTGCGTCAAAGCTCGATTGCCCAATCATGCCGGTGTCGTGCAATCGGCGCTGCACTTCTTGCTGCGAGGCGACGAGATTGGCGGTGATCTCGCCCACATCGGGGGCTGCCGCAGTAGCGTGACGGAAGATGCCGACAAGGTCTTTCCATGGCCCGCGATCGTCATGCCACAAATCCAGCAACTGGCAGCCGGAATATCGCGCCAGGGCGTGAAACGCGTCGGGATAAAAGCGGTAGCAATCGACCGGGTAGTTGTGGATCGGCCCGCCCGACGGCGCGATCAGGAACAGGTAGCCATCCGGTTTCAGGACACGCAACATCTCGGCAAACGAGAGCCAGAAGAACTCGCAATGCTCAAGCATCTGGCCGGAGATCACATAATCGGCCGAGGCATCGGGCAGCGGCAGCTTGTAGGGGTTGTCGAGCACGATATCGACGCCCGGCCCGAGAGCGCGGTCGCAGCCGACATAGGCAAAGCGCTCATCGGCAAAGATGTGGCGATACGCGCCGTTGAACTCTTCGGAGCCGATCTCGACGACAGTCAGCTTCCCACCCGGCGGCGCCGGCTGCCCCGCGACATAGAAATCGTAGCAGCGCTGCATATTCTCCAAGGATGACTGGTGCATCAGCCGCGTGGCCGTCGGTGGATGACGGACACAATATACAGCGCACCACGGCGTTATCTCACTATGGGTGCGACAACCTGCGGCGCAGCCAGTTACGCGAGCGCGATTGGGTCCTTCGAGGCCTCGCTAGGCGAGGCACCTTAGGACCAGTAGGACGGTGATGCGGTTGAGAAAACCGTCATATTGAGCCAGTGCGAAGCAGCGTACCGAAGGACGCGATGTCCGGTATCAACCTGACCTTATTTTTTCGCTACGAGCAGGTCCTTGAGGCCTTTTAGGGCCAGCGCGTAGCCGTTGATGCCGAATCCGGCGACGACGCCCTGACTGACCGCGGCGGTCTGCGAAGCCGGGCCGCGGCGGATCGGGTTCGAGATGTGTACCTCGATTGTCGGGAACTTGACCTGCGACAGCGCCGCGACGAGCGCCGGGTAGCCGGTACCGAACGCCGCCGGGTTGAAGATCGCCGCGTCGATACCGGCATCGTTCGCGGCATAGATTTTATTGACCACCTCGCCCTCGATATTCGAGTGGAATATTTCGACCTCCAGCCCCAACTCGGCGGCAAAGCCGCGGATGCGCTCGTCATATTCCGGAAGCTGCATCGGCCCGAAAATTTCGAGCTGGACCTTGCCGCGCATGTTCATTCCGGCGCCGTGGATCACGAGGATTTTGGGCATAGCGAGCGCTCCGTCGAGGGTGGGTGAGGGGATGCTAGCGCATTCCGCCGGCCAAGGGACATAGGTGAGGCATAGCAGCCAAGCCGTTGGGCGTCATGACACAAGAGTGATCGGGGCGTATCGTCAGCCAGGCTTACGAAGTAGCAAGGCCCGAGGCAACCAGCTTTGATGGCATCGGCCGCGCCGCCGCTTAATCGCGGCATGATCACCGCCACGGTGATCTGCGCCTGCGTGCTGCAGGGCATCGACACGACGATCGCCAACGTCGCCCTGCCGCATATCCAGGGCAGCATGTCGGCGGCGCAAGATCAGATTTCCTGGGTGCTGACGTCGTATATCGTCGCCTCGGCGATCACTATGCCACTGACCGGCTGGCTCGCCGGTCGCTTCGGGATCAAGTTCATTTTCCTCGCCTCGGTGATCGGCTTCACGATCGCTTCGGGCCTCTGCGGGGCGGCTGAAAGTCTGCCGCAGCTCGTTATCTACCGGCTGCTGCAAGGGGTTTTCGGCGCAGGCCTAGTGCCGCTCGGGCAGGCAACCCTGCTCACCGTCTACCCGCAGGAAAAGCACGGCCAGGCGATGGCGATCTTCAGCTCCGGCGCGATGATGGGGCCGATCCTTGGCCCCACCATGGGCGGTTGGATCACCGACAACATGAACTGGCGCTGGTGCTTCTACATCAATCTGCCGATCGGCGCGCTGTGCGCGCTCGGCATCCTCATCTTCATCCGCCAAACCCGCACCGTGCGTCGCGACGAGTTCGACGCACTCGGCTTCGGGATGATGAGCGTGGCGATCGGTGCGCTGCAACTGATGCTCGACCGCGGACAGATCAAGGACTGGTTTCATTCGACCGAGATTTGGGTCGAGGCGATAATCGCCGGCCTCAGCTTCTATCTCTTCGTCGTGCACACGGTAACGGCGCGCGACCGCTCCTTTGTCAGCCTGGATCTGTTGAAGAGCCCCAACTTCATCGCCGGAAGCCTGTTGATGCTGGCAGTCGGCTGGATCCTCAGCGGCACCCTGGCGTTGATGCCGTCGATGATGCAGGACCTGATGAACTATCCGGTTTTCACCAGTGGCTGGATGATGGCACCGCGCGGCTTCGGCACGATGCTGGCGATGATCTTTGTCGGTCGCACGATCAACAAGATCGACGGTCGTCTCTTCATCGCCGTAGGCTTTTTGCTGACCGCCGCGTCGCTGTGGCAGATGACCGGATATTCGCTGCTGATGGGGTCGTGGCCGATCATTTCCGTCAGCTTCGTGCAGGGCTTCACGCTCGGTCTCACCTTTGTCCCGCTCAACATCCTCGCGCTCTCCGACTTACCGCGGCATCTCCTCACCCAAGGCACCGCGCTCAGGAGCCTGATGCGTATGCTGGGCGGCAGTATCGGCATCAGCATCCTCGAGGCGACGCTGGCGCAAAATACACAGATCGTGCATTCGCAGCTGGTGCAAGGGTTGCGCCCCGACAACCCGCTGGCACAGGGCCATCTCCTCGGTCCGATTTACAGCCTGACTGCGCCAAACGGCGTGGCCGCGCTTAACGCCGAAGTCACCCGCCAGGCGGCGATGGTCGCCTATGTTGACGACTTCAAGATGATGATGCTCGTCATCTTGTGCTCGTTGCCGCTGGTGCTGTTGATCAGGATCGCGCCGCGTCAGCTGGTAGCGGAGCCAGCGACGAGCGCCGCCGCGGCCGGTGAGGATTGACACGGCGTCTCGTTATCGCGTCCCCCAGCGCTAGCAGAACCGAGCAGACTCGATGCCCGGCGATAATCACCGTCGTATTGACCAGCATGATTTCTGTCGCGACGATGTCGAAATGGTTGCCGAATCTGTCGGAATTCTAGCGTTTGAGTTTTCCTTCACGGGAAAACTCTTGCCTTCTCTCAAGTTGAACCGAGAGCGAGCATTGCTGTCGTCGCGGCGTTATGACAAAAAGGGGTGGGGTAGGGGTGAACGAGTTGATGGCGATGAGGTCCTTCAAGCTGGGTCGGCGGGCGTTTATAGCCGCGCCGCTGGTAGCTGGGCTGTGCCATCCGGCGAGAGCGCTGGCCAGTGCGGACGATTTTGCCGCGTTTCTCGCAGGCGTGCGACGAGACGCGATTGCCGAGGGCATACGCGCCGACGTCGTCGATTCTGCGCTGCGCCGCGCACAGTACCTGCCGCATGTCATCGAACTTGATCGTCAGCAGCCCGAGCACACGATGACGCTGGCGGGATTTCTGCAAAAGGTCATCACGCCCGAGAAAATCGCCGATGGTCGCGCCCAGCTATCCGAAAACTGGCCTCTATTGACGGAGGTGTACCAGCGCTTTCGCGTGCAGCCGCGTTTTGTCGTGGCGCTGTGGGGCATTGAAAGTAATTTCGGCAAGGTGACGGGCAATTACGCCGTGATCTCGTCGCTTGCGACGTTGGCCTATGACGGCCGCCGCAGTACGTATTTCCGGCCGGAGCTCATCGCCGCGCTGCGCATTGTCGATGAGGGCAACATCAATCCCGACGCGATGCTCGGCTCCTGGGCCGGGGCGATGGGGCAGTGCCAGTTCATGCCGACGACCTTCCTCAATTTCGCCGTCGATTTTGATCGCGACGGACGGCGCGACATCTGGTCCGACCGTGCCGATGTGCTTGGCTCGATCGCCAATTACCTCGCGCAACTGGGCTGGCGCGGCGACCAGGGCTGGGGCCGGTCGGTAACCGTGCCGCCCAATTTCGACCAGCGGCTAACCGGTCTCGACATCAGGCACTCGACATCCGACTGGAGCCGGATGGGCGTGCGCTCGACCGATTCCACGGCACTGCCGGCGACCGAGGCGTCGCTCGTCATGCCCGACGGCGGCGACGGGCCGGCGCTGCTCGTCTACGAGAATTTCCGCGCCATCATGAAATGGAACAAATCGACGTATTTCGCCGCTTCTGTCGGCATGCTCGCCGACAGTTTCGGGGCCGGGTAGGGGGCTCGGCCAGGATCGCCTGATTGTGCTGGGGGGCACATGGGGGAAGGGATACGGCGGGCTCTACTGCTCGCCTCGCTGGGTTTTGCACTGAGCGCCTGCGGCACTGTGCCGGTGCCGCTGGTCGGTAGCCATCAGGCCTTGGAACCGCATCCGAGCTACAAAGTCGGCGCGACGTACAGCGTCAAGGGCGTCACCTACTATCCACGTGTCGACTACACCTACGATCAGATCGGCATTGCCTCGTGGTACGGCGACGGGTTTCAGGGGCAGTACACCGCCAACGGCGAAATCTTTGACATGAACCGGGTCACTGCGGCGCATACGACGCTGCCGCTGCCGAGCATCGTCGAGGTGGTCAATCTGCAAAACAACCGGGCGCTTCACGTGCGTATCAACGACCGCGGCCCGTTTGTGCGCGGCCGGATCATCGACCTGTCGCGCCGCGCCGCGCAGCTGCTAGGCTTCGAGGGAAGCGGCTCAGCGTTGGTGAGGGTGCGGATTCTGCCGCAGCAGAGCCTCGCTGCGGCCGGCGCCGCAGAACAAGGGATGGTCAGCAATGGCGAACAGGTGGGCACCGCCATCGCGGCCTACAGACCGCCGCCGTCGCGCCGGTTCTTTGTCGCCTCGCCGTCCTATCACGTGCAGGCCGGGCCGGTCGCGACCGAGCAGGACGCCGATCGCCTGCGCGACCAGATGATCGGCAATGGCTATCGCGACGCGCAGATCGTGATCGATTAAACTAGGCCGCAGCCCGTTGGGTCGACACGGGCGCGGAGACAGCGATGAAAGCATGCCGGCGACATTCGAGGGCGGCCGTGGCTGCCGCGACGCTGTTGGCTTTGCCGATTGCCATCGGCAGCGGGATCGCCGCGCAAACCAACAAGCCAGTCGTCGCGACTCATCCGCCGGCCGCGGCATCCAAACCCGCCACACCGCCGCCATTGCCCAGCACGGCCTTTGATACCTCGGCCCGTTATGCGCTCATCACCGAGGCGGACACCAACACCGTGCTGTTCGCGAAAAACGCCGAGGACCGCATGGCCCCCGCCTCGATGAGCAAGCTGATGACCGCCTACGTGGTCTTCAGCATGCTGAAAGACGGCCGGATCACGCTTGGCGACGAATTACCGGTCAGCGACAAAGCCTGGAAGCTTGGCGGCTCAAAGATGTTTGTCGGGGTTGGTGGCCACATCAAGATCGACGATCTGATCCGCGGCATGATCGTGCAATCGGGCAATGACGCCTGCCTCGTCCTCGCCGAAGGACTCGCTGGCAGCGAGAATGCCTTTGTCGACCTGATGAACCAGAAGGCCCCGGAAATCGGCCTCAAAAACAGCCACTTCGCCAATGTCACCGGCCTGCCCGATCCGAATGAGTGGATGACCGCGCAGGACCTCACGACGCTGGGCTTGCGGCTCATCCGCGATTTTTCCGAATACTATCACTATTTCTCTGAAAAAGACTTCAACTTCAATAATATAGACCAGGGGAACCGGAACCCGCTACTGTACAAGGACATCGGCGCGGACGGTCTCAAGACCGGGCATACCGACGAGTCCGGCTATAGCCTGATTGGGTCGGTCCTACGCGGGGATCGCCGGGTGATCGTTGTCGTGTCCGGCCTTCCGAGCATGAAGGATCGGGCCTCAGAGAGCGAGCGGTTGGTCGAATGGGCATTCCGCGAGTTCAACGATTACAAGCTGTTCAACGCGGGTGAGAAGGTCGACGACGCCAATGTCTGGCTTGGCGAAGAATCGCGGGTCGGACTGACCATCGCCGACGACCTCACCGTAACGCTGCCGCGCCGGTCGCGCCGAGACATGAAGGTTACGGTCAACTATGACGATCCCATCCCGGCGCCGATCAAGAAGGGCGATCCGATCGGCAAGGTCACGATCGCGACGCCAGGCGCCGATCCGGTCGAGCGGCCACTCTACGCCGCCGCGGACGTACGGCCCATCGGCACGATCGGCCGCATGGCGACGCTCGCCGGCTATCTGATATGGGGAACCCGGCACTGATCACGCGTGGCCGATTCATCACCGTCGAGGGCGGCGAGGGGGCGGGAAAATCGACGCAGGTCGCTCTGCTCGTCGCCGCGTTTAAACGCGCGGGGATCGACGGGCTGGCGACGCGCGAGCCGGGCGGCTCGCCTGGCGCCGAAGCGATCCGCCGCCTGCTGCTCGAAGGCGAGACGGAGCGCTGGGATGCGATCGACGAAACGCTGCTGTTTTTCGCCGCGCGCCGCGATCATGTCGCGCAAACCATCCGGCCGGCGCTCGAGGCGGGGCGCTGCGTGGTGTGCGACCGCTTTACGGACTCGACCATCGCCTATCAGGGATACGGACGCGGTTTACCACTTGCCGAGCTGAGAGCGTTGCAGCGCTTTGCGCTCGGCGATTTCGTCCCCGATCTGACCCTACTACTCGATCTGCCCGTGGCGGAGGGCCTGGCGCGTGCCGCCAGTCGCGGCGCCACCGACCGCTTCGAGAGGCTCGATCGCGATTTTCACCAACGGCTGCGCAATGGATTTCTCGCCATCGCCGCCGCTGAACCCGAGCGCTGCACAGTGATCGACGCCTCGGCCGGTGTCGATGTGGTGCATCGCGCGATCATCGCCGTAGTGTCGGCAAGGCTTGGTATCGCCCTCTCATGAGCAACGAATTACAAGCGCCGGAGCCGCGCGCCAACCCTGACCTTATCGGTCACGAAGCCGTTGAGGCGAGTTTGAAGCAGCTTGTCGATACCGGCCGTCTGCCGCATGCGCTGCTACTGTCGGGGCCGCGCGGCATCGGCAAGGCGACGCTCGCGTTTAGGCTGGCGCGTTACGTGCTGTGGCGCGGCGGCGAGGGAGCCGGGCTCGACATGTTCGGCACCCCGGCCGAGACCGGGCTGCCGGGTCTGGCGATTTCGCCGGAAAGCGGTGTGTTCCGGCGGGTGGCTGCAAGCGGCCATGCCGACCTTTTTACCGTCGAGCGCGCCTACGACCCGCGCCGCAGGCGGCTCCGGAGCGAGATCGTCGTCGACGATCTGCGCGAAATCGGCGCGTTCCTGCACCTGACCGCCGCCGAAGGCGGCTGGCGAGTCGTGATCGTCGATGGCGCTGACGCGATGAACCGCAATGCCGGCAATGCGCTCCTCAAGATCCTCGAAGAGCCGCCGCGCCGCGCGCTGATCGTTCTCGTCGCGCACAGCGTCGGCAGACTGCTGCCAACGATCCGCTCGCGCTGCCGGCAGATGAAATTGCCGCTTCTGTCGGATGGCGATGTCCGCGCGCTGCTGGCCCGCTATTGCCCCGAGCTGACAGAGAATGCGGCCGCGCGCGTCATCGACCTCGCCGAGGGCAGCATCGGCCGCGCGCTCGAGCTGGCCAGGTCCGGCGGGGTCGAGCTTTACGACACGATGCTCGCGGTGTTGGCGCGTCGGCCCCGCATCGACGCTCTGGCGCTACACGGCTTCGCCGACCGGCTTGCGCGACCCGATGCCGAGGAGTCGTATCACGCGCTCGAGGAATTGCTGCGGCAACACCTAGCACGGCAGGCCGCCGCCGCCGCACGCGCTGGGGAGTGCGCCAGCGCGGCGCGTTGGGCGCGGCTGAGCTCCGACCTCGCGGACAAATTCGCGAGCGCCGACGGCCTGAACCTCGACCGCAAACAGACCGTCATGAGCGCGTTCTTCGCAATCGAGGCGGCTGCGGGCACCGGATAGGGGCACTGGACAAGGGCAGGGCTGTTAGCACGTCGAGACATGGGCTAGAACGCCGTCATGCTGGTCGACAGCCACTGCCATCTCGATTTCTCCGATTTCGCGCCCGAGCGCGACGCGGTGATCGACCGCGCCTTCGCCGCCGGGATCGGCACAATTCTGACGATCTGCACCCGCCTCGACCAGTTCGACGGGGTGCGGGCAATCGCCGAGGCAGACGCGCGCATCTGGTGCTCGATCGGCGCGCACCCGCACGAAGCGGCCGACCATGCTGCGCTTCTGCCCGAGCGTCTGGCCGAGCTGGCGGCGCATCCGCGGGTCGTCGGGATCGGCGAGACCGGGCTCGATTTCCACTACGATCTAAGCCCGCGCGATGTGCAGGAGCGCGTGTTCCGCGCCCATATCGCCGCCTCGCAGGCGAGCGGCTTGCCGCTCATCATCCACGCGCGCGAAGCCGATTCCGAGATCGCGGCGATCCTTTTGGCGGAAAAGCCGCCGCCCGGCGTGCTGCATTGCTTTACCGGCAGTCGTGCGCTCGCCGAGGCGGCGCTCGAATTGGGCTTCTACATCTCGATCTCCGGCATCGTGACCTTCCGCGATGCCGAGGATTTGCGCGCGATCGTGCGCGATCTACCGCTCGACCGGCTGTTGGTCGAGACCGATGCACCGTATCTCGCGCCGGTGCCGTATCGCGGCAAGCGCAACGAGCCGGCCTTTGTCGCCGCGACCGCGGCCTTTGTCGCGCAGCTGAAAGGGGTGACGGCGGAAGCGCTCGCTAACATCACCACGGCAAATTTCTTCCGCCTCTTCGCCAAGGCGTCGCCGCCACGATGAAGGTGACGATGCTCGGCTGCGGGCCGTCGATGGGCGTTCCGGCGATCGGTCCCGATTGGGGCGCCTGCGACCCGCGAGACCCGCGCAA
Organism: Allostellaceae bacterium; assembly: GCA_035319545.1. GTDB lineage: Bacteria > Pseudomonadota > Alphaproteobacteria > ATCC43930 > CGMCC-115725 > DATARH01. The sequence goes on from DATHCK010000091.1 coordinate 20,238, forward strand.
CCGCCGGCGCCGCGCCTCGCTGCTTGTCGAAAATCGCGACAAGACGATGCTGATCGACACCTCGCCCGATCTGCGTGAACAGCTGCTCGACGCCGGGGTCGGTCGGCTCGACGCGGTGCTGATGACGCATGCGCATGCCGACCATCTTCACGGCATCGACGATCTGCGCGCGATCAACCGCGCGATCCGCGCGCAAATCCCGCTTTACGCCACAGAAGCGACCCTCGAGGAAATCGAGCGGCGGTTCGGTTACGCGCTCGGGCCGATCCCGGCCGACGGGTACTTCACCGGGCCGAGCCTTGCGCCGCATCGCATCGACGGCCCGTTCGTTGCCGCAGGGATGAATATCGTGCCATTTGTCCAGGATCACGGCTACAGCACGACGCTGGGCTTTCGCATCGGCCCGCTTGGCTATTCCACCGATGTCATCGAGCTCGACGATGCCGCCTTTGTCGCGCTCGCGGGCGTCGATGTATGGATCGTCGATTGCCTGCGCTACGAGCCGCACCCAACGCACGCCCATGTCGCCAGGACCCTAGATTGGATTGAGCGCGTCAAGCCACGGCGCGCGATCCTCACCCATATGGATCGGCCGCTCGATTATGCCCAGCTTGCCGCGCAACTGCCGCCTGGGGTCGAGCCCGGCTATGACGGTCTTGTCGTGGAGTTCCCCGATCCATGAGCGAGCCTACGATCCGCCAGGCCAATCCGGTCGACCGCGTCCAGGTCGAGGCCATCGTCCACGACGCTTATGCGCCTTACATCGAACGCATCGGCAAGCCGCCGGGGCCGATGCTCGACGACTACGCGGCGCTGATCGCCGACGGCGCGGTCAGCGTGCTGGAAGACAACGACGACATCATCGCAATCATCGTGCTGTTGCCCAAGCGCGACCATCTACTGCTCGACAATATCGCGGTGCGCGGCAATCGCCAGGGTCAGGGATTAGGGCGCCGGCTCATCGCGTTCGCCGAAGCCGAGGCACGGCGGCACGGTCATGCCGAGTTGCGGCTTTACACGCATGTGATGATGACGGAGAACATCACGCTGTACACGCGCCTGGGATTTGTCGAAACCGGTCGTGGCCACGAGGCGGGCTACGAGCGGGTGTTCATGACGAAGCGCCTCGTCCAGCTCCGATATAATTTTCCATAATATATATTATGCGAGTTTCGTCTTGTTGATCGCCGCGATGGTTCACGTTGGCCCACGTCGCGCCGAACGCTCTGCCCTACCGTAAGGCCAGCGATGAATTTGCCGGCCGGTTTCCAAGTGGCCATCGTGATCGCTCAGGCCGCGCGATGGGCGATTGATTTCGGCTGCCATTCGGCCTGGGTGGATACATTCTCGTCTCAAGGGCCGGATTTTCATCCGCGATTTGGCTATGAGGTATTTGAACATTGGGCTGTCCAACTGATCATAAACGAATTTTTCTCAAGAAAGGCTCCGTGCCGAGGAGGCTTTAATGCCGATGCGTCTCGCAGGATCGTGTCGTTGCGGCGCGGTCAGGTTTACCGTCGACAGCCACACGCCCTATCCCTATCAACGGTGCTATTGTTCGATCTGCCGCAAGAGCGCGGGCGGCGGCGGTTACGCGATTAACATCATGGGGATAGCCGATACTCTTAAAGTCAGCGGCAAACGCTCTCTCGGGGTATGGAACGCGCCGATCGACGGGCGAAAAGGCTCGGCCGACCGGTACTACTGCAAGAAATGCGGGACCCCGCTTTGGGTCAGCGACGACCACTGGCCGGAGCTGGTGCACCCGTTCGCTTCATGCATCGACACCGAGCTGCCAAAGCCGCCAAAGAGCGTGCATCTGTTGCTGCGCGACAAGGCGAGCTGGGTCGAGCCGCAGGTCGGTCCCGCCGACGATTGCTTTGACGGCTATCCCGAACTCTCGATCGAAGATTGGCACAAAAAGAATGCCTTGTGGATCGAATGATCGGAGATCAAGTGAGGCGCTGATGACCCACGCTTACCCGCCGATCGCGAGGTTGCTCGGCATCATGGCGCGGCTGCGTGATCCGGAGCGCGGCTGCCCGTGGGACCGCGAGCAGGATTTCGGAACGATCGCGCCTTATACGATCGAGGAAGCCTATGAGGTGGGCGACGCGATCGAGCGCGGCGACATGGCGGCGCTCAAGGACGAACTCGGCGATCTGTTGTTTCAGGTGGTGTTCCACGCACGAATGGCCGAGGAAGCCGGTTATTTCGCGTTTGACGAGGTCGCCGCGGCGATCGCCGACAAGATGGTGCGCCGGCACCCGCACGTCTTTGGCGACGCCGAGATCGCATCGGTCGCCGCGCAGAACGAGGCGTGGGAAGCGCACAAGGCCGAGGAACGGGCGGCGAGAGGCGGCGGCGACAGCGTGCTCGACGGGGTCGCCCTCGCCTATCCCGCGCTGCTGCGCGCCGCGAAAATTTCGCGCCGCGCCGCGCGCATCGGCTTTGATTGGCCCGATGCTCGATCGGTGATCGCGAAGATCGCCGAGGAGATCGGCGAGATCGAAGCCGCGCTCGACGCCGGCGGCGACAGGGTGAAGCTCGAGGACGAGGTCGGCGATCTCTTGTTCGCCGCCGCCAATCTCGCGCGCAAGCTCGAGATCGAGCCGGAAACCGCGCTGCGCCGCGCGACGGCGAAATTCGAGCGGCGTTTCCGCGCGGTCGAAACGCTGGCCAAGGAGCGCGATGTCGGCCGCGACCTCGACGTGCTCGAAGCGCTGTGGCGACAGGTGAAGGCGCAGGAATGATCCGCCTGGAGCGAATCATCGATGCCCTCCCCGCCGGTTTCCCGGCTCTACGCGACGAGGCTTACGCCGAAGGCTACCGGATGCTCGACACACTCGCCGACGAATGGATGAGCGGCGCGACGCGCTTTGACCGTCCGGGCGAGGCGCTGTACGCCGCCTATGTTGGCGACAGGTTGGCCGGCATCGGCGGGCTGACGCAGGAGCCAGCGATCACCGACGCCCTGCGGATGCGGCGGTTTTTTGTCGCCCTCGCCTATCGCCGACGCCGCGTCGGGCGCGCGCTCGTGACGGCGCTGCTCGGCGACGCGCGGCGGCACGGTCGAGCGGTCACCTGCAACGCCGCTGGCGGCAGCGAGTCGTTCTGGGAGGCGCTTGGCTTCGCACCGGACAGGCGCGACGGGCGCACGCACCTTCTCTCTCGCTGACGCCGCCCGCAAGCGACCGCATCCCGGCGAGCGGGTGTTCAAAGTCCTGTTCACTGCCTACTTCCGGTTTGTCGGGCGGTCCTCGGGTCGTGCCGGTGAGCTCGTGTTGGCGAGGGCTGGGGTTTGCCTCTAGCAGCGGTCTTGCGGGATTA
>DATHCK010000092.1:0-22439 GCA_035319545.1 Allostellaceae bacterium
CGCGAGCCCATCGGCTCGCCGGTCTGGACATAGCCATCGACGATCATGCGAAAGATCTCGCGGCTGCGCGCGTTCAATTCGCTGATCGGCGAGAATTGCGGTTGTCCCAGAGTGCTGCGCACGCTCTCGTTCTCGACTACCTTCCGTGCGCCGGAAATCTAGGAAGCCGACCCGAAAGCGTCAACTCGCCCAGGGAAATGAAGCAGATCAGAACGCACGCTTGAAAATCGCCTCGTAGGTCTGGCCTTGCGGGGTCGTCCATTTGCCGACGAGGTCGCGGTAGAACGGCTGGAACGCGTATTGGCTACCGTCCGAGTTCTGGAACAGCAATGCGCCGTCCTTGACGATGCCGGTACCGTGCAGCACGCCGCCCGGCGTCTTGTCGCTCGAGGCCTGCGGGCCGAAGGCATAGGTGATCGTCGCCGTGCCGTCATCGCCGATGGTCTCGACGACGAGCGCAGCGCAAGTCTGCGGGTTCCAAGCCGCATCGCTGAAAATGCCGACAAACGGACGGTAGCGATCGGGAACTGATCGCGGGTCAGCGGGCTGCGCGGTGACGCTCTGCCCACAGAAATCGCGCCCAGCCGGCGCTGAAGGCGACGCAGCGGGAGGCTGCGCCGGCGCGGCAGGCTGCGTTGGTTGCGCCGACAGCGGCGCGGACTGGACTGTTGGAAGGGGTGACGCTGACGGGTTCGCGGGCTGCGTGTTGAACGGTGACGCCGGCTGCTGTTGCGCCAAGGCGGGGGCCGCGATCGCCAGCGACAACATCGCAGCAGTGACTTGGTTTTTCATGGTTTCGCCGGATACGCGATCAAAGTGGCTTTTGAAAGACAATCTCACCACGTTCGCTGGATCCGGTCGTGGTCCAGCCGTCGGCGCGGTAATGGCGTTCGGCGCGGGTGCCGGGTTCGGTCGACAGCGTCGCGATCTTGTAGCCCGCGCTGCGCAGCGTCTCGCAAGCCGCCCTGAGTAGGGCCCGGCCGATCCCCTTGCCTTCATGACCCGGCGCGACAAACAGCGCCCAGACCCAGCCGCTGCGCGGGTCGCCGGCGGCAAACCCAGCGACCGTGCCATCCGGCTCTTCCCAGACCCAGATCGGCCCATTGACGAGAAACCACGCGATGTCCACCGCCGTGACCCGCGACGGATCGGACAGGATGTTCTCGCGCACGCCATCGCGGATGTCGCGGATGCGCGGCACATCCGCTTCCGTCGCCCGCCGTAGCATTGGCCTGTCTTCAGTTCCCGCAGTTCTTGAGTACCGCCCGATCCTAGCGCGGCGGGAGAGAGTACATAAGATGTCCAGTCCACCACGCCGAGTCGCCGGTCAGGCGAATCGCGAAGAGGCCGATCCCGGCGATGAGGGCGATCGCGAACGGGATTTGCCCCCTGCCATCCGCATCTTCAATCCGATGAGGCCGGCCACCATCAGCAGGTCGAGCCCCATGGTCAAATAGAGTTCATCGCGCATCGCGTATTCGTGTGTGGGCGTCGCCGCGCGCCACAAAAAGCTCGCGATCAGGTAGCCGGAAATCGCCAAAAACATAAGTCGCTGGCGGTTGACGGGAGTTTCGGGCGCGGGGTGCCGGTCGGTCATCGCCGATGCTCCAAGGCTCAGTTCGTCGCCGCTAATTCGCGCGTGACACGCTGCCGGTTCCACCTTCAGCCACTTCCGAAACGGCGATTCTCGCAGCTCTGCCCGGCAAGCGCCCGCCGCTTGTCGTGAAACCGTCATGTTCAGAGGGCTAGCATCATGGCCTTTCGCCGTGGGGGACGGCGTACCTATATTTTAAAGATGCCACAGAGCCAAAATCCGCAGCCCATTTCGGGCATGGTCATGCCGCGCTTTGGCGAGGTGCCGAGTTTTATGCGCCTGCCGGTCGAGCGCGACCCGGCAAAGCTCGATATCGCGCTCTGCGGCGTGCCGTTTGACGGCGGCACGACAAACCGACCCGGCGCGCGCCACGGCCCGCGCGAAATCCGCAACATGTCGAGCTTTATGCGGCGGGTGCATCATGTCAGCAAGACCGCGCCCTATGAGCTATGCCGGGTTGGCGACCATGGCGACGCGCCGATCAACCCGATCGATTTGATGGATTCGCTGGCGCGGATCGAGGAGTTCTACTCCCGGCTGCACGACGCCGGCGCCGCGCCGCTGACCGCCGGCGGCGACCATCTGATCTCGCTGCCGATCCTCAGAGCGATTGCTCGCGAGCGGCCGGTCGGCCTCATTCATTTCGACGCCCATTCCGACACCGGCGACACCTATTTCGGCGGCGAGAAATACACCCACGGTACGCCGTTCCGCCGCGCCATCGAAGAAGGGCTCATCGACCCGAAACGGGTGATCCAGATCGGCATTCGCGGCTCGATGTACGAGCGCGACGAGAAGGACTGGGCAGTGTCGGTCGGCATCCGCATGGTGCATATCGAGGAGTATTTCTCGCTCGGACCCGCGGCGGTCGCCGCCGAAGCGCGGCGTGTCGTCGGCGACGGCCCCACTTACGTGAGCTTCGATGTCGACGGGCTCGACCCGGTCTACGCGCCTGGCACCGGCACGCCGGAGGTCGGCGGCTATTCGACCGCCGAGGCGCAGCAGATGCTGCGCGCCCTCGCCGGACTCGACATTATCGGCGGCGATGTCGTCGAGGTCGCGCCGCCATTCGATCCCAGTGGCAACACCGCGCTCGTCGGTGCGACGATAATGTTCGAGCTTTTGTGCGTGCTCGCCCCCGCGGTGCATCGGCGGAAGATGTCGGTGGCCTCCGCAGAGCGGGTCGAGGCGGACGGAAACTAATACTACCCTTCCCGGCGAAGGCCGGGGCCCATGTTTCAGCCGCACGAGCAGCGGATCGATGGGTTCCGGCCTTCGCCGGGATGGTGCGCGAAAGAAAGTTCCGCGCATTCCGTACTACGCACGGTACGCTCCCTTCAGCAAGTAGCAGTGAGAACCGCCATGGCTAATGACATGTCCAGGGTCGCGCCGTCGCCCACGATCGAAATTGCTTCCGGCAAAATCCGCGGGGTGGTTGCTGGCGGCATCCATGCCTTTAAGGGCATCCCCTACGGCGCTTCGACCGCCGGCCGGAACCGTTTTCTTCCGCGGCGGCCGGTTGCGCCGTGGGCGGGCACACGCGACGCGCTCGCCTATCACGGCAGAGCGCCGCAATCTCCGGCCCAGGTCAAACGCCGCAGCGAGATGGATGGCATCCTCGGGCCGCTCGACACCACGCCGGAGACCGAGGACTGCCTGACCCTCAACGTCTGGACGCCTGGCGTCACGGGCAAGCGTCCGGTCATGGTGTGGCTGCATGGCGGCGCGTTCGCCTACGGCTCGGGCAATCGCGCGGTGACCGAGGGCGCCAACCTCGCGCGGCGCGGCGATGCCGTGGTAGTCAGCGTCAACCACCGGCTCAACATCTGCGGCTATCTGCATCTCGACGACATCGGCGGCGAGCGGTTTGCCGGGTCGGGCAATGCCGGCTCGCTCGATATGATCGCGGCGCTCGAATGGGTGCGCGACAACGTCGCCGCGTTTGGCGGCGACGCCGGAAACATCACGATTTTCGGCGAGTCGGGCGGCGGCGGAAAGGTCAGCGCGCTGCTGGTGATGCCGGCGGCCAAGGGCCTCTTTCATCGCGCGGTGATCCAGTCGGGCGCCGCAGTGCGCTTTACGACGCGCGAGCGCGCCAACGCGCTGGCCGACGTGGTCGTCAAGCAGCTTGGCGGCATCGACAAGCTGCTTGATGCGCCACTCTCGACACTGCTCGGCACGATCATCCCGGCGTCCAAGGCCGCCGGCCCGCGCGCCTACCCGCTGCTCGACCGCTACGATTTCGGCCCGGTCGTCGACGGCAAAGTGGTGACGCAGCACCCGGCTGAGCCGGCGACCTCGCCGCTCGGCGACGACATCCCGCTGATGATCGGCGGCACCGCGCGTGAGGCAAGCCTCTTTCTCGATGACGATGCGGTATGGCACCGCACGCTCGGCGAAGATCAGTTGCGCGAGCGGGTCGCCGCTGTCGCCGGTCCCGATGTCGATGTGGCGCTGCGCCTTTACCGCGATCTCTTGCCCGGCGCGAGCCCGGGCGACCGGCTGATCGCGGCGCTGACCGGCTCGAATTTCTCGGTGCGCACCTGGCTTTACGCCGAGCGCCGTGCGGCGAGAGGCGGCGCGCCGGTTTATCACTATTCGCTCGACTGGCCGTCGCCCTTTGCCGGCGGGCGAATGGGCGCGCATCACGCGATGGATCTGCCGTTCGTCTTTGACACGACCGATGTGCCGCTGAGCACGAAAGGCGCCGATGGCGCGCCGGAGTTGGCGGCGGCGATGGCGGCGACATGGGCCGCGTTCGCGCGGACCGGCAGCCCCGACAACGCGGCCATCCCGGCCTGGCCCGCCTATACGGCGGCCGAGCGCGCGACGATGGTCTTCGACACGCGCTGCCGCATCGTCAGCGACCCATTGCGCGAGGCGCGGCTCTTGTGGGCAAAGGTGGCGACGCGCGCCTGATCACCGCGCCTGGAACTGCGTCTTGCCGAACGTGTTCTCGCGCTCCTCGTCGGTAATCTTGCCCGGCCGCTGCGCATCGGACAGTACCGCGAGGCCGCGCTGCACGGCCGGCCGCGCTTCGATCGCGTCGCACCAGCGCTTGACACCGGGATAGTCGGCGAGATCGAGGTAGCCGCGATCGTCGAAGCGCGAGGAATGCTGCGTCGCGACGCGGATCCACGGAAAGGTGATGATGTCGGCCATGCTGTATTCGTCGCCCGCGAGCCAGGGAGTCTCCTCCAGTCGGCGGTTCAGCACGCGGGTCAGCCGCTTCACCTCGTTTGAGTAGCGCTCGATCGCATAGGGAACCCGCTCGGGCGCGTAGGCGCCGAAATGGTTCCACTGGCCGAACATCGGGCCGACGCCACCCATCTGGAACATCATCCATTCGATGCATTTGTAGCGGCTGGCCGGGTCTTTCGGCATGAGCTTCCCGCCCGCCTTGTCCGACAGGTACATCATGATCGCCGCCGACTCGAAGAGGGTGAACGGCTTGCCGCCCGGCCCGTCGGAATCGACGATCGCCGGGATGCGGTGATTGGGAGTGATCTTGAGAAACTCGGGCTTGAACTGGTCGCCGGCACCGATATTGACCGGGATGATCTTGTAGTCGAGGCCCAGCTCCTCGAGTGCGATATGAACCTTGTGACCATTCGGCGTCGGCCAAGACCAGACTTCGAGCATGATCGATCCCTTCGGGAAGGACAGAGCTGGCGCGATCTTAGAACATCCGCCGATGCGGAAAATAGCCGATCGCAGAGGCCGGCGTTTGCACTATCGCGAGCGGCGGCGCCGCGGATATATTGCGGCGGCGTGACGAATAACGCGACGGCACATTGCGGGCAGGGGGCATGAGCGACAAGCAATTTCAGGGCGAACTGCGCCTGTTTCTCGAGGAATTGTGCTGCGAGCTGTGCCGCCTAAGGCATGTCGCCGACGGCATGGACCCCGAAACGGTGAAGATCTCGCGCGAGGTCCAGCTCGTTCCGCGCAGCGCCTTCGGCGACATCGTGGTGACCGTTCCCGGCCAACCGGCCTATTTCGTCGAGATCAAGTACGGCATGTCGCTCGAGGAAACGGTGCGCAGCGTGCAGCGCAAATACGCCGTCAATCATCGCGCGACCTGCGCCCGGCTGATCGTCGTGACACGCGATCTCGATGCCGAAACGCTGAAGACGCGATTACGCAATTGTGTTTGCACGTCGCTCGACATCGAGATTTGGGATGAGGCTCGCCTGCTTGCCGACATCAAACGCTATTACGGCGTCGAGATCGCGAGCTTGGATGAGTCGAACATCATCGAGCTGCATCGCCAGATCTTGATGGGCGTCTGGGGGCAGATCTTCGACCACGACTACTACGAGACGTTGGCCTCCGCGCTGCTCTGGCACTTCAGCCCGTGGACGCTTCGCCGCTTGCGCGATAAGACCGCCGGCGGCGGCCCTGGCGATATCTGGCGGATCGGCAGCTATTCGGACATCGCGGTCGTCATGGCCGATATCAGCTCGTTCTCGGCCTATGTCCGCGACACAAAGGACGACCGCGTCACCCAGCAGGTGCTGACAGCGTTCTACTCGCAAGCCCGCCACGCGGTGCATGAATATGGCGGGATGTTTTACCAATTCGTCGGCGACGAGGTGGTCGGGCTGTTCGGCTTCTCCGACCAGAAGCCCGGTTACGCGGCCGATGCGCTCGACTGCGCCAAGGCGCTCCTCGATATCGGCGCCTCGACATCGGAGCACTGGCAACGCCGGATCGATAATGTGCAGGAAAAGCATGGGGTGCATATCGGCATCGCGATGGGTTCGTTGAATTTGATGCCGCTGCGCCCGTTCGCGCGCTCGCATATCGGCTTTATCGGCGACGCGCTCAACATCGCCGCGCGGCTGATGGACAAGGCGCAGCCATCGGAGATTGTCGTCAGCAACACCTTCTATCACGCGCTCGACGAGGACCTGCAGGCGGAGTTCGGCGAGAGCCAGCCGATCATGGCGAAAAACGTCGGCAATCTGCAAAGCTGGCTGCGGCCAGCGGTGCTCTAATTTAGCTCAGCCCGGCTCGTCCCACTCGGCGAGACGTTCGAGCCAACCGGCGCCCGCGCCGTAGCGCAGCCACTGGTCGAGGTGGTCAAAGCCGAGCTTCTGGTAGAAGCCGCGCGCCGGGTTCCAGTCGAGCACGTGAAAGTCGATGCGCGCCCAGCCGCGCTCCAACGCCAGGCTCGCGAGCCGCGCCAGCAGCCGGCGCCCGACGCCATGGCCGCGCGCCACCTCATTCACAAAGAGGTCTTCGAGGTAGACCGTCGGCGTGCCGGTCCAGGTCGAGAAGCGCGGGTGGAACAGCGCCATGCCCACCGGCTCGCCATCGAGCTCGGCGATCAGCGCCTCGAAATGCGGCCGTGCGCCGAAGCCATGCTCGCGCAACTGCGCCTTCGTGGCGACGACGGCGTCGGGCGCCTTTTCATAGAGCGCCAGCGCGCGGATGAATTCGAGGATCAGTCCGCAATCGTCCGCGGTCGCGAAGCGTATCGAGACGCTCACCGCTCGCGCCACTCGCGCAAGCCGCTGCCCGGCGGGCCGAAATCGCGCGGCGCGAGCCCGGCCTGAAACCAGGTCACGAAACTGTAGATGCTGTAGACCGGCAACAGCAGGTGGTCCGCCAACGCACGGGCGTAGGGCGTCATGTTGGTGCATTCGAGCACGATGGCGCCGATGTCCTTGTGCTGGGCGACGAGCGCGTCGCCGGCGTCGATGATGTCCTGCTCGGCCATGGCTGCGTCGAGCGAGTGCTTTTCGTCGAGCATGACCTTGGTGAACTCGCGGCCGTTATCGGTGCCGACGACCGGGGTTTCGGGATTGGCGCCGGCGGCGATGAAATGCTCTTGTGTGAGGCTCGCGGCGCTCACGGTCAAGACGCCAACCCGCTTACCGGGCGGCAGGATGCGCTCGACCAGCGGGATCTGCATCAGGCTCGACGCCGCGACCGGCACGCGGACATGGGCCGCCAACTCCTTCTGGTAGAGCGAGAGGAACCCGCAGGTCGTGGTGATGCCGTCGGCGCCGAGATGCACCAGCTCGGCCGCGGCGTCGAGAAAGGCGTTGATGAGACCCTGCGATTTGTGGCGCACGACACGATCGGGGGTCGCGCCCGGCACCACCTTGTAAAGCACGGGAAACGGCCAGGTCTGCCCGTTGCCCATGTCGCCGGGGATGCGTGGAAACTTGGTCTCGAGCATCAAGATGCCGACCCGCGAGCCGTAAAGCCCCTTACCGCCATGGGCGATGCGGGATGGGTCGGTCATAATCGTTCTCGCGCGAGGCCGGTTGGTCGGGCGACCTTAGTCCTCCCGCGCGCGGTGAACAACCGGCCGAGGCGGCTTCTAGGGCGATGCTATGCCCGAAAACGCCGAGGCGATGATCGCGCCCGCGTCCGGCACTGCCGCGATGACGAGGAGCGCCAACACCAGCCCGGTGAGCGGCAGGAGTAGCATGTCGGCGGCCCTGGGATTGCCGGCAAACTGGCGCCAGGCGCGACTCAGCCGCGCGACGGGGTGATCCGAATAGGCGGTGCGCGTCGCCCGGCGAAGGCGCATGACCAGCTCGATACTCATGGCCCGATACCCCGCTCTTTCAACATGACGGGCCCATTACGCAGGAACGAGGCCAAGCGGATGCACCTGCGTCACATCCAAGATAAAAAAGCGCGCTCCCGAGGGAGCGCGCTTCGTGTTTATGGACCTCGATTTTCATCGGGGTAACGTGATCGCCTAGGCGATCACGTCAGTTGGTCAGCCCGTAGAACTTCGCCGCGTTGCCGCAGGTCATCGCGTACGTCACGTCGGCCGGCAGGTGGCTGAACTGGTCCTCAATGTACTTCCTCGACTCCGGCCACACACCGTCCGGATGCGGGAAGTCCGAGCCCCACATCAAGGTCTCGACCCCCATATCCTCGATCAGCTTGGTGCCAATACGGTCGTACTGAAACGTCGCCCTGCACTGGTTGCGCCAGTATTCGCTCGGCATCTTCTTGAGCTTCAAGTCCTGGTACTGGTCCTTGTACTCGAAGTCCATGCGGTCGATGACGTAGGGGATCCAGCCGATGCCGCTTTCGCCAAAGACGACGCGGATGTTCGGGAAACGCTCGAACACAGCCGCGCCCATCAGATCGGTCAGGATCGTCGCCAGCGTCATCTGGAAACGAACCAGCCCGCTATAGGTCATGCGGCGGGAGATTTCCGGCTCGAGCGTTTTGCGCAGCTCGGGGTCGGTCGCCGGGAAGGTGTGGAAATGCAGCGGCAGCTGCGTCTCGTTGACCGCCTCCCACAGGGGATCCCACATCGGGTGCCACATGCCCGTCATGTGCCACGAGCAGGAAAGCTCGACGCCCTTCATCCCCATCTTCGCGACCCGCCGGACCTCGCGCGCGGCGCCCTCGATGTTGTTATAGGGCAGACAGGCGAGACCGATCATGCGATCGGGGTAGTAGCTGGTGAAGTTGTGCAGGAAGTCGTTGTAGATGCGCAACATCTCGTCAGCCGCTTCCGGATCTTGCATCTTGGCGCAGGCCGCCAGAATGCCGTAGATGACCTCAGCGTCGACGCCGTCGCGGTCCATGTCCTTGACGCGCAGATGCGGGTCGCCGGGACGGCGCAGGCCCTTTTCGAAATAGTCGCGGTAGAGACCAGCCTCGGCCATCTTGTCGGCGCGCAGCTGCTTGCCGGGGACATGCGGCGTGCCGGTGGCGCCAACCCCGCCCGGCATGCCGTAATTGGCGCCGTTCTTATCGGTCCAGACCTCGGTGCCGTCCGCCTGCTTTTCGACGTATGGCATGAGATCTCTTAGCTTGCTCGACGCGTTGCGCGTGAACAGGTCCGGCGGCAGCCAAAGCATGTCGAGATGGCAATCGGCCGAAATTCGCTTGTATTGCATCAGCTCAAACTCCTGCGGCGGATCACTCAAGTGGCGGATGATAAGCAACCGACAGCTTCTGCCACTGTATCGCAGGTTTTCCGCGATGTCCTACCGCGACCGCCCGCGTTTTTGCCGGGCGGTCATGCGCGCCGGCGCGGTCATCGCCCGATGAACTTTGCCGGGCGCTTTTCGAGAAAGGCGCGGACACCCTCGGCATAGTCGCCGGTGCGGCCCGCCTCATCCTGGAGGTCGCGTTCGAGATCGAGCTGCTGGTCGAGCGTATTGGTCTCGGCCGCGTCGAGCGCGCGCTTGGCGAGCGCGAGCCCGATCGTCGGGCCTTGGGCGAGCCGCGCGGTGAGCGCTTGGGCAGCTTCCATGAGCTTTTCGTCGTCGACCGCCTGCCAAATGAGGCCCCATTCAGCGGCGCGCTCGGCGGAGAGCGGCTCGGCTAGCATCGCGAGAGCGCGCGCCCGCGCCGGGCCGACCAGCCGCGGCAGAAACCAAGTGCCACCGACATCGGGAATAAGGCCGATCCGCGCGAAGGCCTGGATAAAACTCGTCGATTTGCCCGCCAGCACGATGTCGCAGGCGAGCGCCAGATTGGCACCGGCACCGGCCGCCACACCATTGACCGCGGCGACGACCGGCATCTCGAGCGAGCGCAGCTTGCGGATCACCGCGTTATAGCCGTCGAGCAGCGGTTTCAGGTTGGGCGGACCATCCTTCGTCGGCATCACCTCGGTAAGGTCTTGGCCCGCGCAAAATGCACGCCCGGCGCCGGTCAGCAGGATGGCGCGGCACTCGGGGTCGGTCTCCGCCTCGCTCAGCGCGGCGAGCAGCGCCCCGCCCATCGCCGCGGTCAGCGCATTCAGCCGTTCCGGCCGATTGAGAATGATCTGCCGATAGCCAGGATGCTTTTCGACGAGGACGGTCATGCGCTAATCCAGCACCTTCGCGATCCCCAAATCCTCGGCCATCTTGTCGAGCGCTGTCTTCAATGAGCCCGGAATGGGGATGCCGTTTTTGGTGCGCTCGGCGATGCGGGCAGCGCGGTCTTCGCCGGGGAGGCGGATGCGGTCAAAGCCCGGCAGAAGCGCCGAGCCGTGGAGCTGGCGGATGACGCTGTCGACTTGCCGCTTGAAGGCGGTGGGCTCGGCGAAGCGCTTGATGTCGAGCACGCAGATTGCCTGGCCGGTATTGGTTGGCGTGGTGTCGTCCTTGTTGAAGTCGATGACGTCCTCGCCGTTGGCGGCACCGTTGAGCGTCCCTGCCAACAGCCCGAACATCAGCGACATTGCCGCGCCCTTGTAGCCGCCGATCGGCAAAAGGAACCCGTCATCCGAGCGGTTGGGTCGGTGAGCGGCCGGCCCTGGCGGTCGATCATCCAGCCTTCCGGCATGGTCTTGCCCTGCTGCGCGGCGACCTTGACCTTGCCGTAGGCGGCGACCGTGGTGGCCATGTCGAGCACCAACGGCGGCTCCTCCAGCGCCGGCACCGCGATCGCCAGCGGATTGGTCGACAGCAACATGTCGATCCCGCCCCATGGCGGCAAATGGTTGGCGTTGCCGACCGCGAAATAGATGCCGATCATGTCGTGCGGCACCGGCATCGCGGCATAAACCGCGGCGGCGCCGGCATGGTTGCCGTGCCGCGTGCCGGCCCAGCCGACACCCTGGGTGCCGGCGATCTCGATCGCCGTCTCGACCGCGCGCGACACGACCAGCGCGCCGAGCCCGTTATCGCCGTCGACCAGCGCAGTGCCGGGCGCGGCGCGATGCACGACGATGTTCGGCCTAGTATTGATCCCGCCGGTCTGGATGCGGCGGATGTATTGTGGCAGGCGAAAGACGCCATGCCCGTCGGCGCCGGCAATGTCCGACCGGGCCATGAAGTCGGCGGCCCTTTGCGCATCGCCGTCGGGGACGCCGGCGGCGCGATAGGCGCGGGCGATGAAACCGACCAGCGCCACATGGCTGACGCGCTGGGCGATCGGGTTGGCGTCGTCGGGCATTGATATTCTCCTTATTGAAAGGCCGCCTTGACCCGCGCCCAGTCTTCGAGCGCGCGTTCCTCACCGGGGACGATCGGGATCACGATCTGGTTCCAGCCGGCACTGCGCAGCGCCTCGACGCGCTGGGTCAGCTCTTGGAGCGGCGCGGTGAAAGTGGTGCGGCGGATTAATTCGGCGGTGATGAACCTGCGCTCCTCGGGCTTCACAAAGACAAAATGGCCGCGATGGTTGAAGAGGTATCGCGCATCCGCCGGCTCGAAATGCCGCGCCAGTTCGAGATAGCCCTCGACCTCGTCGCGAATACCGTCATAGGCGACATTCATCGTGTTCTGCCAGCCCTGCTGCTCGGCGTCGGCGGCGCGATGCAGCAGGGTCGCGGCACGCGGCCCCGATTGCAAAACCGCGCGCGGGCTGTCCGCCGGCTCACCCGGCTCCAAGACGCAACCACAGACCCAGGCGGTCGAATAAAGCTCGCCCGGCGCGTGGCCGGATTCGACCCAGCTCTGCTTCATGCCGGCCAGCTGGTCGAGCGCGCCCGGCACGTCCTGGATAAAGCATTTCCAGTGCGCGCCGAGCTTTGCGGTGAGTTTCTGTGCCCGCGGGCCGTAGGCCGAGACATGCAGCGGCACATCGGCCTTGGTATTGAAAAGATTGGCGTCCGGATTGAGAAACTGGATTTTGCGCGGCTTGCCCTCGATCTCGGTCTCGACGATCTCGCCGCGCAAGAGCGCGTAGACGACGCGGATGTATTCCTCCATATCGGCGAGCTTCATCGCGCCCAAACCCATCGCGCGGCGCGCCGAGAACCCGGTGCCGACGCCGAAATCAATGCGGCCGGGAGCGAGCCCGTTCAGCGTCGCAAAGGCATTCGCCGTGACCGCCGCGAGGCGGTTCGACGGCACCAGTACGCCGGTGCCGAGACGGATTTTCGACGTCTTCATCGCCGCCGCGCCCATCGCGACAAAGCAATCGGCGGTGATCATCTGCGTGTCGTAGAACCAAGTGTGGGTGAAGCCGAGCTCCTCGGCACGCTGCGCGGTTTTCCACGCGTCGCTCGACGTGGCAATGCCGATGCCGAAATCCATTGCTTCTCCTCCCGCCGTGCTTTCCGCCAGCATACATGAGCCGCGCGATGGCAGCGCGCCGGGTTTTCTGCCAAGGTCGCGGGCGACAATGCAACCGTCTGCCCGTTCCGCGTTCGAGCTCGGCCTCGATATCTGCGCCTTTCTGTTTCTGCCGGTCCTGGTGCTGGCCTCGCGCGGCGCGGCGCCGCTGATCGGGGTCGCGGGGGTGTGTGCCCTGGGGGTCGTGGCGCCGAACGGTGCCGCCGCCTGGCAACAGGTGCGCGGCTGGGCGCTGCTGTTCGCCATGCTGGTGCTGTTCGGCGCGGCGTCGTCGCTCTGGGCGGTCAACCCTTGGCGCAGTCTGCTGATCGCGCTGCGCCTCACTGGGCTCTTTGTCGCCGGGCTATCGCTGGCGGCGGCGTCGGGTAGGATCACGGCGCCGCGCCGGCTGATAACGTTTTTTATCTCCGGCCTGCTCGCGGCGATGACCTTGGCGGTGGTGCAATACGCGACGGATGGCGCGCTGACCGCGGCGCATTCGCGCCGCGAGTTTGCGGTGACGATGCTCAACCAGGCGGAAACCGGCTTCGCGCTGCTGCTGCTGCCGCTGAGCACGATGCTGGTGCTGCGGCGCCACTACCTCGCCGCCGCCTTGCTTGCGGCGCTCACGATCGCGGTGATCTGGCTTCTCGTCGGCGACATGGCGAAGCTGGCGGTGATCATCGGCGGCGGCGGCGCGGCCGGGTTCTACTGGCGGCGGCGAGCGCTCGCGCGGACGGCCGCGGTTTTGTCGGTGGTGCTGGTGGCGATTGCGCCGCTGACCCTGCCGCGGCTGGCCGACATCGACGCGGCGCGTGAGGCGGCCGAGTACATCAAGTTCTCGGCCTGGCACCGGCTCGAAATCTGGTCATTTGCCGGCAGTCGCATCGCCGAGAAGCCGCTGTTGGGCTGGGGATTGGATTCCTCGCGCGCCATCCCCGGCGGCAATGCAATGACCCCGGAAGACCGCCCCTGGCTTCCCCTTCATCCGCATAACGCGGCGCTGCAAGTATGGCTGGAGCTGGGGATCGGCGGCGCTGCGCTGCTGGCGGCGCTCCTCGCCCGCGTATGGCTGGCGCTGGGCAACGTGGCCTGGCCGCGGCTCTATGCGGCCGCCGCCGGCGGTTGCGCGGCGGCCACTCTGGTGGTGGCGCTCGGCAGCTACGGCATCTGGCAGGAGTGGCTGCTGGCGTCCGAGTTCCTGACGGTGTTCCTGGTTCTCGTCATGGCCAGACTGACATGGCCTGCGCCCGACGCACCGCGCTAGTACACCGCACCTCGCGCCACGATCGGCCAGATCGCCTCGACCCGCTCACCGCGGACCCCAACATACCAGTCGTAGAGATTGACGGTCGGATCGCAATGGCCGGGCACAAGCTTGACCTTGTCGCCGAGCCTCAATCGGTTGGTCGCGCCGCCGACCAGCAGGCGACCGTGCTCGTCGGAGGCGCGGTCGTAAGTGGCGGCGGGCTCGTCCCACACATTGGGCGGTCCGGAATCCATGCCGAGCGCCTTGAGGCCTGCATCGACGATCGCACGATCCTCGGTCGGCCGGCTCATCACCGTCGCCCAGACAAAGAGGCTCGGCTCGAAGGCGCGGGTCATGCCGCCGTCGCGGTCGAGATTACGGCCATAATCGGCGTCCATAAAGACGTATGAGCCACACTGCAGCTCAGTATAGACGCCGCTTCCCGCCTCGAACTCGAAGGTGCCGGTGCCGGCACCGGTGATGTTAGCGCAAGGGATGCCGTGCCGCGCGAGCAGGTCGCGGGTGGCAGTTGCCTTATCGACCGCGCCGGCGATCGCCTTCTGCCGTTCCGCCCAGGTCCGCAAATGCTGGGCCGAGCCATGATAGGCCTGCAGTCCGGCAAACGACAGATGCGGCGCGTCGATGATCTGGCGGGCCAGCGCCAATGCCGGCTCGCCTGGCTCGACCCCGCAGCGATTGCCGCCCATGTTCACTTCGACATGCACCGGCAGGGTGATCCTAGCCTCAGCCGCAGCTTCATCGAGCGCGGTGATCTGCGCCGGGTCGTCGGCGCAGGTGGCGATCCGCGCCATGCCGGTAAGCCCCATCAGCCGGCGCAGCTTGGGCTTGCCCACGATCTCGTTGGTGACAAGCACGTCCTTGACACCGCCATAGACGAGCGCCTCGGCCTCGCTGACCTTCTGGCAGCACACCCCAACCGCGCCCAACTCCATCTGCTTCAGCGCGATGACCGCGCATTTATGCGTCTTGGCATGGGGCCGTAGCCGGACACCGGAGCCGGCGGTGCGTTCGACCAGCCGCTTCAGGTTGCGCTCGAACGCGTCGAGGTCGATCACCAAGGCGGGCGTATCGACCTCGTCGAGGGTCATGCCGATCTCGGCGGGCGGACGGACGGTCATCGGCAAGCTCCGCGCAAAGGACTGTTCCCCCGAGGCTTGCGCAGGAGGCGCGGAAATGCAACACGATGGCCCACAAAGACCGGCGCAACCCGGCTTTAATGATCGCGCTCAGGAGGAAACAATGGCGGACACTGCAGTTTCGGCGGTCGAGAGTGCGCTGGAAAACCAGCGGATCGGCCGTCTGCAGCTCCGCGTCGCGTTGTTGTGCACGCTCATCCAGATTTGCGACGGCTACGACATCAATTCCGTCGCCTGGGCGGTGCCGAAACTGATCGATGTCTGGCATCTGCCGCCGCCGGCCTTCACCACCGCCTTCCTCTGGTCGAGCATCGGCATCCTGATCGGCGCGCTGTCGGCCGGCCCGATCGGTGATCGCCTCGGGCGCAAGCCGTTGCTGGTCACGAGCCTGTTGATTTTCGGACTGGCCTCGATCGCCAGCGCTCTCGCACCGTCGCTGCTGGCGCTGACGGTGGCGCGCTTCTTCACCGGGCTCGGCATCGGCGGCGCGTTCCCGGGCGCGGCTAGCCTCGCCGGAGATTACGCGCCGCAACGCCGGCGGGCACTGATGATCATGGCGAGCTTTACCGGCGCGCCGGTGGGCGGATTTGTCGGAGGGCAGCTCGTCGCTCTATGGTTGCTGCCGCAATTCGGCTGGGAGTCGATCTTTGTCGCCGGCGGCGTTTTCCCGCTGATCCTGGTGCCGATCCTGATGCTGTGGCTGCCAGAGTCGCCGCGCTTCCTCGCCCATAAACGGAACCTGTCAGCGCGTGACGCGGCGCTCCTCAAGGGTCTCGGCATTGCCGAGGCGCAACCCCACCACGTCGACGTGGCGCAGGAAAATCCGGTAAAGCTGCTGTTCGGCAAGGGCTATTTGCTGCAGACGCTGCTGATGTGGACCATCTTCTTCTGCAGCCTTCTGAACCTGTTCCTGTTCGGCTACTGGATGCCGACCGTGTTCAAGCTGATTGGCTACACTCCGGCGCAGGCGGTCTTCGCCTCGAGCCTCAGGGATTGCGGCGCGATCTTCGCGGTGCTCTATCTCGGCTGGGCGATCGACCATGTCGGGCCCGAGCGGTCGCTGGCGCTCCATTACGCCATCGGCGCGGTATTCATCGCGATGATCGCGCTCGTGGCGCTGCCGTATGCGCTGATGCTGGTGTTCACGTTCCTTGCCGGAATGACGATCATCGGCAGCCAGACCGGCGCCAACGCCACGTGTGGCAAGCTCTATCCGGCGCGGATGCGCACCAGCGGTCTTGGCTGGGCGCTTGGCATCGGCCGTCTGGGAGGCATCATCGCGCCGGTTCTCGGCGGTTATCTTCTGTCGCTCGGCATGCCGCCGACGCAGATTTTCCTCTGCGCCTGCGTCTTTGCGGTGATCGCCGCGGTGGCGACGGCACTGCTGCATTTCCGCGGCGGCCGGGTCAAGACTTTGCGGGAGAGCATCGCGTCATGAAGGTTTTTGTTTTCGACCTGTTGGCCTACGACGCCAATCTCGACCATCTGAAAAACGGCGAGGCGGAGCTGCCCTACCCGCTCGCCGGCCAGTATTTCGACGCCGCCACGGCGATGCGCACCTATGAGGAGCATCTCGACGCCTGGGAGCTGCTCGACAAGCTCGGCTATGACGGGGTCGGGTTCAACGAGCACCACTGCTCGCCTTACGGGCTGATGAACAGCCCCAATTTGATGGCCGCCTCGGCGGCGCAGCGCACCAGGAACCTTAAATTGCTGATCTACGGCAATCTCTTGCCGG
This sequence comes from Allostellaceae bacterium, assembly GCA_035319545.1. Classification (GTDB taxonomy): domain Bacteria; phylum Pseudomonadota; class Alphaproteobacteria; order ATCC43930; family CGMCC-115725; genus DATARH01. The sequence goes on from DATHCK010000092.1 coordinate 16,718, forward strand.
TGCATCAGCCGCTGCGCCTCGCCGAAGAGCTGGCCATGATCGACTGCCTGTCGAAAGGGCGGCTGATTTCGGGCTTCGCGCGCGGCATTCCGCGCGAGTACCAGGTACACAACGTGCCGCTCTCGGAATCACGGGCGCGGTTCGAGGAAGCCTTCGACATCATCACCCGCGCCTGGACCGAAGAGGTGTTCCACTACGAGGGACAATTCTGGTCGTACAAGGATGTCGCGCTCTGGCCACGCCCGGTGCAGCGGCCGCACCCGCCGATCTGGATCCCGGTCGTCGGCAGCAAGGAGTCGATCGAGTTCGCCGCCAAGCACGATTGCCCGATCACGCCGGGTCTCGGCCGCGCCCGGGGCCTGCGCGACGACATCATCCGCTATTACGCCAAATGTCTCGACGCCGCCGGCCACCGCATCACGCCGAACCACCTGTCGCTCGGCATCACCGCTTATGTCGCCGACTCAAAAGCCCAGGCGCTCAAGGAATACGGCCCCCACATCCTCTATTTCAACCGCACCCTCTTCAGCCATGGCAACTTCACCGAGACCGAGATGCAGCGGCAGACCGGTTACTCGAGCCAGACCTCGACCGATTACGTGCGGCCCGAGAACCTGCGCGCGGCGCAGAATTTGCGTTCGGAGTTTCGCAATCTGACGATGGAGCAGCTCGCGGAGCAGGCCGAAACCATGCCGATGGGCGCCGCTGACGAGGTCATCGAGCGCATCATCGCGGCCGCCGACAGCGCCGGCGCCAACACGGTGCAGCTGGCGATGAACCGCGGAGCGCTGCCGCACGAGCTATTCATGGCGCAGATCGAGCGCTTTGCGCGCGAGGTGCTACCGGCGCTGCAGGCGCATGAGGTCAAGACAGTGCCCGCCGCCGAGGAGGTGCTGGCGTAAGGAGATTGGATGAGCGAGCCGGGAGTCGGCCTCAGCATCCCAGTTATCCTCGGATCGGTGCGCCGCGACCGGGTGGGAGTCCGCGCCGCGCGGCTCCTGATGGACGCGCTGACCGCGCGCGGTCACCGGCCGGTTCTCGTCGATCCCCTGGTCGAGGAGCTGCCGCTTCTCGACCGCATGTACAAGGAGCACCCGAAGGGTCAGGCGCCGGCGAACCTCGAACGGCTGGCCAACCTGTACCGCCAGGCCGACGGGTTTGTGATCGTTAGCGGCGAATACAATAACGGCATCCCGCCCGCCCTGAAGAACCTGCTCGATCATTTCCTCGAAGAGTATTTCTGGCGCCCGTCGGCGATCGTCTGCTACTCGGCCGGCCAGTTCGGCGGGGTGCGCGCGGCGATGCAGCTGCGCATGACCCTGGCCGAGCTCGGCATGTCGAGCGTCCCGAGCACACTGCCGATCCCGCGCATCGCCCAGGCGCTCGCCGAAGACGGGCGCCCGCTTGAACCCTGGGTCGAAGGACGGCTCGACCGTTTCCTCGGCGAGTTCTGCTGGTATGCTCGCGCGATGCGACGAGAACGTTCGGGGGGGACACCGTACTGATGGAGAATGACGACTTCCCGCTGACCCAGAGATTGTCGCGCCTGATCTCGCTCGCGCCCGCGGAAATCGGAGTTCTCGCGGAGTTTCAGTCCAGTCCGCGACGCGTCGCGCGCGGCCGCGAAATGGTGATCGAAGGCCGCAAATATGACGGACTGCTGGTCCTCATCGGCGGCGTCGCGGTGCGTTACCGCGTCTTACAGGACGGCCGCCGACAGGTTCTCAACATTATACTGCCGGGCGATTTCATCGGCTTCCCGGGCTGCTTTTTCGAAAGCGCGCTCTACTCGATCGCCGCGCTCGGCGACTGCACAGTGTCGTCGGTCCCGTTCAATCGCCTGCTGGGATTGTTCCAGACGCACCCGCGGCTCGGCGCCGCGATCTTCTGGAGCCTTTCCTGCGAGACCGCGATGTACGCCGAGCATCTGATCGGGGTCGGTCGCCGCTCGGCGCTCGAACGGGTGGCGCATTTTCTCTTGGAGATGCTGGTCCGGCTGCAGGCGATCGGTCTTGCCGACGAGACCTCCTACCGGCTACCGCTGACCCAAGAATTATTGGCTGATGCGCTCGGCCTCAGCGTCCAGTACGTCAACCAGACGCTCCGCCAATTGCGCGAAGAAGAACTCGTGACCGTCGAGCGCCATCAGGTGACGATCCACAATTACGAGGCACTGACCGCGCTCGCCGATTTCGAGCGGACATATATCAACCGCTTCCGAATGGCGGAATTCAGCGCCGAGAACTGGCTCGACGCCGAGACCCCCAACATCGCGAGCGAAGCCCGGCGCTCGCCGTAATCGGCCCGTCGTCGGTCGAAAAAAAACTGCAGCCGATTCAACCGCGATATTCACCTATCTTAAAGACGTCCGAAGCCGCGGCCGGATAATCCCTCCCTTTGTCCGCGCGCCGTGCACCGTCGGAAAGCGCGGCCGAAAAACCGAACCGGATAAACGGTCGGTCACACAGGGAGGAACACGCATGACGGCTGCCGATATCACCCTGACTCCGCTGCCTGAAAGCGAGCACCGCGCGGAGTTACGCAAGGCGGTGATCGCCAGCACGGTCGGCACGACGATCGAGTGGTACGATTTCCTGCTCTACAGCGTCGTCACCCCGCTGGTTTTCGGCAAGCTGTTCTTCCCGCATTCCGACCCGCTGATCGGCGTGCTCGAAGCCTTCTCGATCTATTTTGTCGGTTTTGTCGGGCGACCGATCGGCGCCTTCATCTTCGGCCATTTCGGGGATCGCATGGGGCGCAAGGCGGCGCTGATCGCGACGTTGCTGATCACCGGGCTGGCGACCTTCTCCGTCGGTTTTGTGCCGGGCTACGACAGTATCGGCATCTGGGGTGCGGTCCTGCTGACCGTCATCCGCATGATCCAGGGCATCGGCGTCGGCGGCGAATGGGGCGGCTCGGTGCTGTTCGCGATGGAATGGGCGCGCACCAACAAGCATCGCGGCTTTATCACCTCATGGCCGCAGTTCGGCGGCCCGGCGGGGCTGTTCCTTGCCAACATGGCGGTGCTGATCGGCAGCGCGATCGCCGGCGATCAGTTCTTCGCGTGGGGTTGGCGCATCCCGTTCTGGCTCAGCATCATCATGGTCGGGATCGGCCTCTACATCCGGCTCGGCATTCTTGAGACGCCAGTATTCCGCCGCATCGTCAAGGAGGAGCGGGTCGAGCGGGTTCCCGCGCTGGAAGTCATGAAGCGCCAGCCGAGGCAGGTCTTCCTGTCGATGTTCGCGCGCAGCGCCGAGCAGGGGCCAGCCTACATCTACCTGGCCTTCGTCTTTGCTTATAACAACCAGGTGATGCACATGTCGCGCGACTTTGTGCTGACCTCGCTCATCTGCGCCGGGCTGCTGTCGTTTCTGACGATCCCGCTCGCCGGCGCGGCATCCGATCGATTCGGCCGCAAGCGGGTTTACATCTTCGGCTCGTTACTCACCGGCATCTACGGCTTTATCTATTTCGGGCTGCTCAACACGTTGGCGCCGGCGCTGATCGTCATCGCCATCATCGTGTCGTTTATCCCGCACGACATCATGTACGGGCCGCAGGCCGCGCTGATCGCCGAGGGGTTCACCCCGCGGCTACGCTATAGCGGCTGCTCGATCGGCTATCAGCTGGCTTCGCTGACCGCGGGCGGTCCGGCGCCGATCATCGCGACGGCGTTGTTCGCCGCGTACCACTCCAGTGTCGCGATCGCCGCCTACATCGCGTTCATGGCTCTTGTCAGCATCATCGCGACGGCGCTGATGGGCGACCATACCGGGCGGGACATTTCAGAGGAGAGTGCCTGAGCGGGTGATGCGGCGGGGTTCGGAAAGCGCGGTGCGGCGAGCCTTGCTCACCTGGCGCGAGCGGTGCGGGCCGATCCTCGAACGGCTCGACCGCGCCGCGCAAATCATCAATCCGCTCCTCCTTGTCGTCGTGGTGCTGCTGGCGTTGATCGATGTCAGCTGCTTCACGGCGCTGCGCATCGCCGAGCAGCACCCGCACGCCACGACGCGCACGCCGTATCCGGCCCAGTCGTTTGGACCGCCACCGACCCAGGTTCCCGTCACCGGGCCACCCTGAAATAGTGTGCGGCGCCGGAAGCGGCGCCGCGATGACTCCCGCTTAGCCGAGCGGAATCTTCCGCAGCGCTTCGGTGTCGGCCTTGGCGCCGGCGAGGACGTAGTTGGTGTCGGTGCCGGCGATGACGAATCGTGCGCCGAGCTTCATCAGCTCGCCCTGCAGCGTGACATTGTGGCGGATACCGCCAACCCCAAGGATGCGCCCATGCTTTTTGCATGCCGCGGCGACGCGCTCATAGGCGGCGCGCAGTCTCGGATGGTCGACCTGGCCCGGAATGCCGTAGTCGGTGGTGAGGTCGCCCGAGCCGATCAACAGGCAATCGATGCCGTCGACCGCGGCAATCGCCGCGGCATTCTCGATCCCCTCGGCGGTCTCAAGCATGACGATCACTGCGGTCTCGGCGTTGAGCCGTGGATTGAGCTCGGATAGCGGCGCCGCCTGATAGCCGAGCGCCGGCCCAAGTCCCATCACCGAGCGCGCACCGAGCGGCGGAAACCGGCACGCCTTGACCACGGCCTCGGCATGGGCGGGCGTCCCGACATCGGGAACGATGACGCCCATGGCACCGCCATCGAGGACGCGGGCCATCCATTGCCCGTTGTCGTGCGCCGGCACGCGGACCAGTGGGGTAATGCCGATGCCGATCGCCGCGGCGCAGATCGTCGAGGTCGTCTCGATCGAATAGGGGGCGTGCTGCATGTCGACATAAAGCGCGTCATAGCCGCCGGCCTTCGCCACCATCGCGATGTCGACAGAGCGTGCAAGCCGCAAATTCATGCACAGCACGAGCTCGCCCTTGGCAAATTTCTCCTTCATCGATGCCATTAGATTTCCTCCCGCGGTCTTTCGCGATCTTGGCACAGCGCAAGTCGCGCGCAACAGCCTAACGGCTAACGCGACCAACATTTGCAGGCGTCAAATATAGCCGCGCTGTCATATTAATGTAACAAAGAGAAAACTGGTATAATCGCCAACAAATCACCCCCCGAGCATGTAACTCTAAATTAAGCGATCCGAACAATACTCGCGGCGAAAACGGCCAGCTGAGACTTGGGGCGATGTCGAGCGCGGCAGTCGAAACGGAGGTGTCCGAAATTATCCGCGTTGCCGCCGCAGCGCTGCCGGTGGTGCCGGTCGCGCCGGAGACGCGTTGCGGCGACGTCTACGACCGGCTCCGCGCCGAGCCCGACACGATAGCGATCCCAGTCGTCGAGGACGGCAAGCCCGTCGGCCTCGTCCACCGGTTCGATCTGACGATGAGCCTCGCGCAGGATTACGGCCGGGCACTTTACGCGAAAAAGCCGATTGCGGTGCGCATGGACGCCAACCCGCTGGTCGTCGAAAGCGAAGTGGCCATCGACGAGCTCGAATGGATGATCGCGGCCAACCGACCGGCGGCGCTGACGCGTGGATATATCGTGGTGCGCGAGGGGCTCTATCTCGGGGTCGGCACGGCGCTGACCCTGCTGCAACTCAGTATGCGGCGCAGCGAGCAACGCACGCGACAGCTCGAAGACGCGCGCGGCGCGGCGGAGGCCGCCAATCGCGCCAAATCGTCTTTTCTCGCGGTGATGAGCCACGAGCTGCGCACCCCGCTCAACGCGATCCTCGGCTTCTCCGAGATCATCCGCGACAAGCT
>DATHCK010000093.1:0-3502 GCA_035319545.1 Allostellaceae bacterium
CGAGCCGACGACGACCGGATCGACGCCCGCCTCGGGGCGCGCGCCATGCGAGCCGATCCCGGTGATCGTGATGTCGAAATAGGCGCCGCCCGCCATCATCGCGCCGGGCCGTGTCTGGAACTTGCCGACCGCGAGCCCCGGCCGGTTGTGCATGCCGAAGATCACATCGCACGGGAAGCGCTCAAAAAGGCCGTCCCCAAGCATCGCCGATGCGCCGCCAAGGCCCTCTTCCGCAGGCTGAAAGATGAAATGCACGGTGCCGTCGAAATTCTTGGTTTGCGCCAGATGCCGCGCCGCGCCCAAGAGCATCGTCGTGTGGCCGTCATGGCCGCAGGCGTGCATTTTGCCGTCGCTTTTCGAGCGATGACCAAAGCCGTTGGCTTCGAGGATCGGCAGGCAATCCATGTCGGCGCGCAGGCCGATCGAGCGCGGTGAGTTGCCGACCCGCAGCCGTCCGACAAGCCCCGTCTTGCCGATGCCGCGGGTCACCTCGATCCCATATTCCTCGAGATGCAAAGCGACCAAGTCCGATGTCCGGCTTTCCTCAAAGCCCAATTCGGGATGGGCGTGGATGTCGCGCCGGATATGAGTCAGCGCATCGTGGAACTGGGTGATCGCATCGAGCGGTGGCATAAAATTCTCCTGAAATTTCCTCACCATAACGCAGCGTGCAGCGCGACCGCGAGCGTATAGGCGCCGGTCGCGCCAAGCACAGTGAGCGACAGCATTGCGGCGGCGACTTCACCCATCCGGTCGCCGACCCGCAGCCCAAGGCGGCCGCCGACCCAGACAAACGGCAACAGGCTCGCGGCGATTAGCCAATCGCGGCCCGGTATGCCGACAAAGATCGCGTTGGCGGTAAGCGTCACTGCGTAGATCACGGCAAAGAACGCGATCAAGGTCGCGCGCATGGTAATGAGCGGCGCGCGGACCAGCATCAGGTATATCAGCACCGGCGGGCCGGCCATGCCGACAAGACCGGTGGCCACTCCCGCAACCGCGCCGACGGCGAAATCGCGTCTCGGGCTCAGCACGAGGGTTCGCGTGTGCCCGCGCCAGCGATGCCAGGTCAGCATTAGTGCGAAGCTGGTCACGATCGTCCCGGCGATCGCGCCGGCAATGATCTGGTCCGAATGGGCAAAAGCGAGGAGTCCGAGGGGCAATGCGGCGAGACCGCCCAGCGTCACGCGGCGCAGCAGGCCGACATCGACCCAGCGATAGAGGCGCGGCATCACAAAGAGCGAAACCGCCAAGCTGATGACGATGACGATCGGAACCGCCTCGCCTGGCGGCGCAAGGATCAAAAAGAACGGAACCGCCAGTACCGCAAAGCCGAACCCGTTGGTCGCCTGCAGCAGCGAAGCGACAAAACAGGTCGCCGCCATCCCAATCCAGCTGGCGGCGAGCATTCGCTGTCTCCCTCCCCAAGCTGGGAGGGTTTAGCATCCCCATGGCGTCTTGTGTACGATCGCGGCCGGAAAGATGTGACGCGAGGCCGTTGTTATCGGCCTCAGCCGGTAGCAAGCTTTCCGAAAGCCAACAGGGAGGCGTGGCCATGGCGATCGAACGGATGCTGAAGGAAGAGACGCCGTCGCGCGTGCTGGTGGCGCGGGTCTTGGCCGAGGCCGGCATCGAATACGTCTTCGGCATTTCCGGCGGGCATACTGGGCGGATCATTTCGGGCCTGGCGCAGGTGCAGAACCAGGTGCGCATGGTCACGGTGCGCGAGGAGTCGCTCGCCGGCGTCATGGCGGAGGTCTATGGCCGCCTCACCCGGCGACCCGGCGTGATGATCGGGCAGGGGCCTTGGGTGCTCGGCAATGGGCTCATCGGTACGCTCGAGGCGCATCTTTCATCGTCGCCGATGGTGCTCCTGACCGATTTCTCCGACGCGCCGCATTTCCATCTCCACGCCCCCTATCAGCAGGCGACCGGCGATTACGGCAGTTGGGACGCGCGCCGCGCGTTTGGCGGTGTCACCAAGCAGGTGATGCAGGCGCACGAGCCGTTGGAAGCGGTGCAGGCGACCCAGCTTGCGATCAAGCACGCGACGAGCGGCCAGATGGGGCCGGTGGCGATCCTCTTCAGCCATGACTCGCTTGCCGGCACGATCACCCCGGAGCAGCAACCGCCGCTCTACCCCACGCGCTTCTACTTGCCGCCGCCTTCGCCACCGATCGACCAGGCGCAGATCAATGAGGCCGCCGAGCGCATCCTCGCGGCCCGCAAGCCGGTCATCATCGCCGGCAATGGCGTGCGCATCTCCCAAGCCTATGAGGAATTGCAGCGTATCGCCGAGACCGCGGGTCTGCCGGTCGGCACCACCGCGGCGGGCAAGGGCACGTTTCCCGAGGCCCATCCGCTGGCGCTCGGCGTGTTCGGCACCTTCGGCACGCCCGCCGCCAATGCCTGCATCGGCGAGGCCGACCTCGTGCTGGTCCTCGGCTCGAAACTGAGCCCGAGCGACACGGCCTGGGCCAACGGCAAGCTTCTTGACCCGACACGGCAATCCTTTATCCAGGTCGATATCGAGCCGCGCAACGCATCGTGGACCTTTCCAGCCGAGCAGGTCGTGCTCGGCGACATCAAGATGTTCCTGGGCCAACTTTGTGAGGCGGTGCGCACCAAATCCGGACATCGCCGCGAAGAGGCGGAAAAGCGCGTCGCCGCGCATCGCGAGGGTCAGGGTTATTTCAACGTCGCGGAATACGAGAGCGACGACAAGCCGATCCTGCCGCAGCGGGTTATCGGCGAATTGATGAAGAACCTGCCGGACAACGCGATCGTCACCTGCGACGCGGGCGAGAACCGCATCCTGATGACCCACTTCTATCAGACCAAGATGGCTGGTGGCTTCCTGCAGGCAGCGGGATCGGGGCCGATGGGGTTCGGCATCCCGGCCGCGCTCGCGGCTAAGCTGGTGCACCCCGACCGGCCGGTCGTCGCGGTGTGTGGCGATGGCGGCTTCGCGATGACGATGAACGGCATGATGACGGCGATCGAACACGACATCCCGATCACCACGGTCGTCTTCAACAACAACGCATTGGGCTGGGTGCTGCATGGCGGCGGGCCGTTTGCCGCCGAGTTCAACGATTTCGACCACGCCGCGATCGCCCGCGCGATGGGCTGCAACGGTCAACGCATCGAAGACGCTACAGACCTCGGCCCGGCGATCAAGGCGGCGCTCGCCTCGCGCAAGCCGACCGTGCTCGACGTCCGCACCTCGCTCATGACATCGTTCGCCGATGTTACCTCGGCGCTGGCGAACGAAGCCTCGCCGCGAAGACGCTAACTAGCAGCTCCCTCCACCAAATCCGCGGCGCAGCGCCGTATAGGCGGCGGGTTCGGTGGTCGCGCCCCAGAAGCACGAGAATTTGGGGTCGCTGCGCAGCTCGTGGTCGGCGAAGGCGAGCTGCGTATCGAGCTGCGGACAGCCGGCATAGCCGGCGAATTGCTGTAACTGGTCAAGCCGCCTGCCGCTCCATTGAAAGAGATAGTA
>DATHCK010000094.1:0-3508 GCA_035319545.1 Allostellaceae bacterium
AAGTGCCGGGGCGCTGCCCGGCGAACGGCGTGACGGGTACGCGCAGAATGTTCATGCCGGCGGCTCGGGAATTTGCACCGAGACTCTAATGCAAATTCCGCGAGGGCGGAATCGGTTCCGCCGGAAGCCGGGAGAAGCGGGCTAAAGGATGAAGCGCGAGAGGTCGCTGTCCTTGGCGAGCGCGCCGACGCGCTCCTCGACATAGGCGGCGTCGATGACGAGCGCCGTGCCGCTCGGCTGATCGGAGGCGGTAAAGCTGATCTCCTCGAGCAGCCGCTCGAGGATCGTGTGCAGCCGGCGCGCGCCGATATTCTCGACCGTCGAATTGATCTGCTCGGCGAGGCGCGCGATCTCGTCGATCGCGCCCGGCTGAAAGTCGAGCTCGATGCCCTCGGTTTGCATCAGCGCCTTGTACTGGGTGATGAGGCTCGCCTGCGGCTCGGTCAGGATGCGGCAGAGGTCGTCGCGGTCGAGCCCCTTCAGTTCGACCCGGATCGGCAGCCGACCCTGCAGCTCGGGCAGGAGGTCGGACGGCTTCGACAGATGGAAGGCGCCCGAGGCGATAAAGAGAATGTGGTCGGTCTTGACCGGCCCGTGCTTGGTGGCGACGGTGGTGCCCTCGATCAGCGGCAGCAGGTCGCGCTGCACCCCCTCGCGGCTGACATCGGCACCGCCGAGATTACCGCGCTCGCTGCGTCCGCAGATCTTGTCGATCTCGTCGATAAAGACGATGCCGTTTTCCTCGACCGCGGCGACCGCCTCGCGCACCACGGTGTCCTGATCGAGGAGCTTGTCGCTTTCCTCGGCGAGAAGCAGCCGGTGGCTGTCGCCGACGGTGACCTTGCGGGATGACGGCCGTTGGCCGAAGGCCTTGCCAAAAATGTCGCCGAGATTGAGCATGCCCATTTGCGCGCCGGGCATGCCTGGGATCTCAAAGGTTGGCATTTGCGGCGCGGCGCTTTCCTGCACGGTGACCTCGATCTCGCGATCGTCGAGCGTGCCCTCACGCAGCATCTTGCGGAATTTCTGGCGGGTGTCGGCGCTAGCGTTGGTCCCGACAAGCGCGTCGAGCACCCGCTCCTCGGCAGCGGCCTCGGCCTTTGCCGCGACCTCCTTGCGCAGCCGCTCGCGGGTCATGTGGATCGCGATCTCGACCAGGTCGCGCGCGATCTGCTCGACATCGCGGCCGACATAGCCGACCTCGGTGAACTTGGTCGCCTCGACCTTGAGGAACGGCGCCTGGGCCAGCTTGGCCAGGCGGCGGGCGATCTCGGTCTTGCCGACGCCGGTCGGGCCGATCATCAGGATGTTCTTGGGCAGCACCTCTTCGCGCATTTCTTCCGGCAACTGCAGCCGGCGCCAGCGATTGCGCAAGGCGATGGCGACGGCGCGTTTGGCGTCCTGCTGGCCGACGATGTGCTTGTCGAGTTCGGAGACGATCTCGCGGGGGGAAAAGTCGTTGCCCATTTCGCCAATCAGAGTTTTTCGATGACGAGGTTGTGGTTGGTGTAGACGCAGATGTCGGCGGCGATATCCATCGCCTTGCGGGCGATGGCTTCGGCGTCGAGGCCGTCGACATCGAACAGCGCACGCGCAGCGGCCAGCGCATAGTTGCCGCCCGATCCAATGGCGATGATGCCGCCCTCGGGCTCGAGAACGTCGCCCGAGCCGCTGAGCAGCAGCGACACGTCCTTGTCGGCAACCGCCATCATGGCCTCGAGGCGGCGCAGGTAGCGATCGGTGCGCCAATCCTTGGCAAGCTCGATGCAGGCGCGCAGCAGCTGGCCAGGATGGCGTTCGAGCTTGCCTTCCAGCCGTTCAAAGAGCGTGAATGCATCGGCGGTCGAGCCGGCGAATCCGGCCAATATCTGGCCATTGCCGAGCCTGCGAACCTTCTTGGCGTTGGCCTTGACGACGGTCTGGCCCATCGAGACCTGGCCGTCGCCCGCCATTACCACCTGACCCGCCTTGCGCACCGACAGAATGGTCGTGGCATGCCAACGAGGGGATTGGCCCGAGAAGTCGGATTGTCGGGACATGGCGGGTTAGATAGTCATTCGCGGCGAATTTTCAATCGACATGGTAGCGTCCCCGAATGGACGCCGAAGTCCCCACCATCGTCATCGGCGCCGGCATCGTCGGCACCGCCACTGCCCGCGCACTGCAGCGCGCCGGCCATGCTGTGAGCCTGCTCGACAGCGCCGAGCCCGGCAAGGCGACCTCGTTCGGCAACGCGGGCTTCGTTGCCATCGACCACGTGCTGCCGCTCGCCCGGCCCTCGACCCTGAAGCGCCTGCCGAAAATGCTGACCGACCGCAGCGGTCCGCTCACCGTGCACGGCCCCAGCATTCCCCAGTTGTTGCCATGGATGGCCCGTTTTGCGATGGCGGCCTACAGCACGGCCGAAGTCAAAAAAGGCGTCGATTCGTTCGGCCTGCTGATGTCGGAAGCCAACCTCGCCTGGCAGGCCGAAATCCAGGCCTCGGGCCTGGGCGAACTGTTTCGCAGCAAGGGCGCGCTTTATGTCTACGAAAGCGAGGCGGCCTTCGCGGCAGGCGCCGAGGAGCGCTCCTTGCAGACAGCCAAGGGCGCCAGTTTCGAGGTCGTCGACGGCGATCGGGCGCGCGAGCTGGCGCCGGGCCTCAGCCGGCACATCGTCCGCGGCGTCTATTACCCGCATGGCATGCACACCATCAATCCCTACAAGGTCGTCGCCGCCCTTGCCGATAGGTTCGCGGCGGACGGCGGCACGATACTGCGTGGCCGGGTGCGCGGCTTCATCCGCGACGGCAACCGGGTCACCGGTGTGCACATCACCGACCGGGCATTGCCGGCCAAGGCCATTGTGATCGCCGCCGGCCGCGCTTCGGGCGAATTGACCAGGCTACTCGGCTTCAACGCGCCGCTGGTCGCCGAACGCGGCTATCACGTGATGCTGGCGCCGGAAAATGTCGAATTCGACCTGCCCGTCAGCCCGGCCGAACGCGGCTTCTTCATCACGCCGATGGACGAGGGATTGCGCGTGGCCGGCACGGTCGAGCTCGCGGCACCTCACCAGCCGCCGTCGTGGCGTCGCGCCGATCTTCTGGTGAGGCATCTCAAGGACATCTTCCCCGGTGTCGGCGGCGAGGAAAGGAGCCGGTGGATCGGCGAGCGTCCGAGCCTCCCCGATTTTCGCCCGGCAATCGGTCGCGCGCCAAGACTCGCCAACGTCTATTGCGCCTATGGACATCAACACGTCGGCCTGACCCTGGCCACGGCGACGGGCCGGCTGATCGTCCGCCAGATGGAAGGCGAGGCCGCGCCGGAAGCCCTCAAAGCCTGCGACCCCGGGCGATTCGGCTAGCGTCGCTGGTCCGAGAGGTTTAGCGTTGCACGTCTTGCGATCCTGGAGGCCCCGTATGAGTGCTCATCGCAGTCCCTCGGAAGTACGCGCCCGTCTCAAGCATCCCATCGTCGATGCCGACGGCCATTGGGTCGAATACAATCCGGTCTTCGCCGAGCGCAT
>DATHCK010000095.1:0-16010 GCA_035319545.1 Allostellaceae bacterium
TGGCCATGGTCTCGACCGTCGTTTCGAGCTCGCTGTCCGGCACCACCTGGTTGACGAGCCCCATGCGCAGCGCCTCGTCGGTGGTGAACTGCCGCGCGGTGAAGAAGATCTCGCGGGCATACGCCGGGCCGACAATGTCGATCAGCTTCTTGATCCCGTCATAGGCATAGCCGAGGCCGAGCTTCGCGGCCGGAATGCCGAAGCGTGCGCCCTCGGCGGCGACGCGGATGTCGCAGCTGAGCGCCGTCGCCATGCCGCCGCCGATGCAATAGCCGCGGATCATCGCGATCGTCGGCTTCAGCGTCTCCTGCAGCGCCAGCCGCGCGCTCTCCGACACCCGGGAATATTCCGCCGCCGCCTCGGCGGTGGCACGCTTTTCCTTGAACTCCGAGATGTCGGCGCCCGAGACAAACGCCTTGCCGCCCGCGCCCGACAGCACGATCACCCGGATTTCGGGGTCGCTCTCGAAGTCCTCCATGATCTGCCCAACCGCCTGCCACATATCGAGTGACACCGCGTTATGCCGCGCTGGATTGTTGAAGATGATCCGGCCGATGGCACCGTCCTTCTCAAAGATCATCTTCGAGGTCGCGAGGGGCTGGTCGAGCATGGCGATTTGCGCTCCTGGTCTGTCCGTCGCGCCGAGTGTGGCAGATCGCGCGGGCGAGCGCATCCGCGCAATCGCTCATGGCTCGGCCAATAAAACGAGGTCTTAGAGCGGCGACTCCCCGGCCATCTCCCAGCCGTAACGGTCGAGGAAGGCAGCAAGCTCGTCGGCGGTCATATCGGCGAATTTGCGGCCCGTCCGGCGCTGCTCCTCGATGAGCCCGCCGGCCTTGGCCGGCGTGTAGAGAAACACGACGAGCCCGGTTTCCGTACCGGTGCTCTTCCAGCAATGCACCACGCCGCGCGGTATAAAGGCATAGGTGCCGGGACCGCCGGTCGTCACCTCGTCGCCGATCATGAAGGTGACCTCGCCGCGCAGCACATAACCCACCTCGTCGCTGTCGCGATGCAGGTGACGGGTGCTTTTCGTGCCCGGCGGCACGGTTTCCTCGAACATCATGATGCTGCCGCCGGTCGCGCCGCCGACGAGCTTGGGGATCAGCACCCGCTCTGTCGGCGCGGGGCCTTTGTCCGGCAATACGACGACGCCTCTAGCACTCATCGCTCACCTTCCTTTCGCCTGCCGCTATTCGGCGAGGGCGAGTTTCGCCGCCCTCCCCGCCGCGCCCAGTTCCTCGTCGGGCTTGATCCAGAACGCCGTCACCGAGCCCAACAGCATCAGCGCCATCGACGCGAAGAACGGCATCGTCCAGCTGCCGGTCAGATCGAGGATCCAACCGAACACGACCGGCGACAGGATGCCCGCGACCGCGCCGGCGGCGTTCATCAGCGCGCTGGCGCTGCCGGCGTAATCGGGGGCGATGTCCATCGTCGCGATCCACATCGGGGTGATCGCCATATCGAGGAAAAACAGCGCCAGCGTAAAGCTGATGACGCCAGGGATGAGGTCCTGCACCAGGATCGCCGGGATCAGCGCCGACAGCGCCAGCAACAGGCACACCGTCACCATCAGCGAGCGGGCGATCGCCTTGCGCCCGGTGCGGCGCAGAAGGTGATCGCTGATCACGCCGCCAAGGAACTCGGCGACCATCGCGCAAAGAAACGTCGCCGCGTAGAACATCGCCGACTTTTTCATGTCCACGCCGTAATTCTTCGAGAACAGCGACGGCATCCAGGTCACATAAAGCCAGCCGGTCCACCCCATGCAGAAATAGGTGATCATCGACGGGATCATGCGCGGGATCAGCCGCCGCCACGGCACTGGCCCCGAATAACGCGACGCCTGCCCGGCGTTTTGCGAGAGCGCCGCGATCTCCTCGGGGGTCATTCGCGGATGCTCGCTCGGCTCGTCGCGGAAATAGCGGAACCACCACAGCGCCCAGATCGCCGAGACGATGCCGAGCAGCACAAAGATCATTCGCCACGACATCAGAGTGATCAGAAAGGCGACGATCGGCGCGGTCGCGCCGGCGCCGATCCGCCCGGCGGCATGGGTCAGCCCCATGCCGAACCCGCGCGAGGCTTCCGTCGTCCATTTGGCGAGCGCCCGCGTTGCCGCCGGCAGGGTCGCGCCCTCGCCCATCCCGAGGCAGAAGCGCACAGCGAACAGGGTCAACAGCCCGCCGACCGCGCCCGTCGCCATCGTCGTCAGCGCCCAGGCGAGCGCGCACACCGCGAGCGTGCGGCGCGAGCCGTAGCGGTCGGCGATCCAGCCGCCGACCAGCTGGAAAGGCGCATAGGAATAATTGAAGGCGGAAAACGCGACCCCGAGCTGGATATTGGTGAGGCCCAGATCGCTCTTGATGGTCTCGGCTGCGGCCGCGAGGTTCACGCGGTCGACAAACAGCATCACGTGCATCGCGCAGAGGATCAGCAGGAAGTTGCGCGTCGCCCGGCCGGTATTCGTCCACCCGGAGAGCAGACCTGTCACCGCCGCCCTCCGCCGCTCACAGAGACGCCCTCCCGATCGAGCATGGCTGGCCCCGCTCCGCTGTCGCGGCGGGCAGCATGACAGAATGCCGCAGGGGGCGTCCACCTCCCACTCCCCGCCTGCGGGAAGCGGGAGGTGTCTATTACGCGGCCGCGAACACCCCGGCTTCGCGCAGCCCGGCGATCTCGGCCTGGTTATAGCCGAGCTCACGTAGAATCTCGTCGTTGTGCTGGCCGTTATCGGGCGTCGGCAGGCGCATGCGCGCCGGTTCCGGCGTCTTCATCATGTTGATCGCCTGGCCGACAACCTTCAGCTCGCCGAGCCGGGGATGGTCCATCGGCCGCGCCATTTCGAGGTGCTGCACCTGCGGATCGCCAAAGGTCTGATCGATCGTGTAGAGCGGGCCGCACGGCACGCCGACCTCGTTCAACAGCTCGATCCAATAGGCGCTCGGCTTCTGCTTGGTGACTTCGCTGACGATCTCGTTGAGCTTCTTGCGATTTTTCGAGCGCTGCGGGCCGGTCGCGTAATCGGGGTCGGCCAGCAGATGCGGCACCTCCGCCGCCTCGCAGAAGCGCTTGTAGAGGTTGTCGCCCGAGGCGGCGATGTTGATCTGCCCGTCGGCGGTCGGGAAGAGACCGGTCGGGATGCCGGTCGGGTGGTCATTGCCGGCCTGTTTGGCGACCTCGCCGGCCTGCAACCAGCGCGAGCCCTGGAAGTCGAGCATGAAGATCTGCGCCTCGAGCAGCGAGGTGTGGACCCATTGCCCCTCGCCGGTCTTCTCGCGCTCGATGAGCGCCATCATCATCGCCTGCGCGAGCAGGAGGCCGGCGCACAGTTCGTCGATCGGGATGCCGACGCGCACCGGCCCCTGGCCGGGCAAACCGGTGATCGACATCAGCCCGCCCATGCCCTGCGCGATCTGGTCGACCCCCGGCCGCTTGGCGTAAGGCCCGGTCTGGCCAAAGCCCGAGATGCTGCCATAGACGATGCGCGGGTTGATCTTCTTGACCGACTCGTAGTCGACGCCGAGCCGGTGCTTCACGGTCGAGCGGAAATTCTCGACGATCACATCGGCCTTCTCGGCCAATTTCATAAAGATCGCGAGACCTTCCTTGGTCTTCAGATTAATCGCCAGGCTGCGCTTGTTGCGGTGCAGGTTCTGGAAGTCGAACCCGTCGCGGCGCGAGCCGGTGATGTCGGTGCCAGGGCCGCCGGGCGGCTCGATCTTAATGACATTGGCGCCCCAATCGGCGAACTGGCGCACCGCGGTCGGTCCGGCGCGGGCATGGGTCAGATCGAGGACGGTGTAACCGGACAGCGGCAAGGATCCGACGCTCACGATGGGTTTCCTCCAGAAAAGGGCCAAATCTCGTCGGCAACTGTCGCCCGCCATTCGCACCATCGTCAAGGATCGCCAGCGCTTGCGGGTTAATCGTCGGCTGCCGCAGGCTGCATGCCGCGCCTGGTGACGCGCGCCACCGGCAGGCACATCAGCGCCAGAAACACGCCCAGGATCACAAAGCTCGATGTCGTGCCCCAGGCGTCGGCGATGACGCCCATGATCGGCGGGATGACGATCGCCGCGAGCCGGTTGATCGTCTGCCGCAACCCCACCACCGCGCCCTGGCGATAGGGCCCGACCGCCTTGGCCTGCACCGAGAACATCATCGGCTGCACGACGCCTTGCAGCCAGCCGCGCACGACATTCGCCGCCAGCAGCAGCGCGTAGACGCCACCGAGAAACGGCGTGATGCAAATGACCGCGATCGAGACGATCGTCCCCGACAGCATGGTCTTTTGCGGGTCGCCCATGCGCATCGCCCGCCCGGCGAAGAGATGCCCGAGCCCGCTGAAAATCTCGACCGTCGCGAACAGGATGCCGATCGTCGTGCCGACAAGACCGATCCCGTTCAGGTACACGACATAAAGCGATTGCTGCACGCCCATCGTCGCGGTGCGCAAAAAGATGATCGCCATCGACGTGAAGACCGCCGGGATCACCATCAGCGCGAAACTGCTCACATAGTCCGCGGGCTGCGGCAAGAGCTCGCGCAGCCGAAAACTGCCCGCCGGGCGCGGCATGCGCTCCTTGGCCTCGGGCGCGCGCAGCAGCGCCGCGGTCAGCAGCACGCCCCAGATCGCGCCGAGGCTAAAGGCCGGCCACGCCCCGCCGAGATCCCACACCAGCCCGGCGACGATCGGCGCCGCGGTCGTACCGATCCGCGCAAAAAAGCTGAACCGGCCGATATACTCGGCCTCGCCCTCGGCGAGTTGGGCGATCAGCGTCTGCGACCCCGACCAGGCGAAATTCAGCGCCGCGCCGTTGACGATCTGCAGCAGGAGGAGCGGCCAGAACCACCGCACCAGCGGGAAAAGCGGCGCCAGCACGATCGCCGACCACACGAAAAACAGGGTCACCCGCCGCGTCCCGAAGCGGTCCATCAAGACGCCGATATGGATCGACAGCAGCACCGCGAGCAGCGACCGCCCGCCGACCAAGAGGCCGACCTGGCTCGCATTCATGCCGAGCGACAGGCCGTAAAGCGGGATCAGGAAGTTGTAGAGATCGCTGTAGCCCATGCCGAACAGCCCGACGAGATAGATCGGCGCCGGTCGGCTCAACCCGTCCGGTCTATCGACCGGGCCTCGGGTGGGCATATCGCTCCTCATATTGGCGTCGAGTGTCGGGCTTTTTCGCGCGCACCCCAAGCGCATCGTCCGCAAGGGTGGGGTGCGGCGGCTACTATTCCACCCCGGTCGCGCGGCGGAACCTCGTCTTGAGGTACACTCCGTCACGCGACGGCAGCACGCGCGGCGGCTCGTCGGCGAGGATCGCGACGCGGGCGAAGAGCGTGCGTTCTTTCGCCTGCGCGGCCCGCGCGAAATCGGCGAGCGCCGCCTCGTCGGCGATGTCGATCGCGGCCGCGATGCCGCAGGCGCGCGCCACCCCGACGAGATCGACCGCACTGTCGGTGTGGCTCGGCTGCATCCCCGTCTCCGCGTAGCGGCCATTGTCGAAGACCGCGATCGCCAGATTGGGCGGCGCCTCGACCCCGATCGTCGCCAGCGCGCCGAGCCCCATCAGCGTGTCGCCGTCGCCGGTCACCACCAGCACCGGTCGGTCGAGCCGCGCGATCGCCAGGCCCAGCCCGACCATCGCCGCGCCGCCCATCGCGCCCCACAGATAGAAATTGCCTTCGTCATCACCGACCGAGGCCGCGTCATAGGTGGTCGAACCGAGCCCCGTCACCAGCAGCGTCTCGCCCCGCTCCGCCAGCAGCACCCGGATCGCGGCGCGGCGGTCCAGCCGCTTCTGGTTTGTTCCCGCTGTCATTTTACCCACCGTTTCGCGCCGATGAGCCGCTGCGACAGCAGCACCGCGGTGGCGAGGCCGCCGTTGAACGCGATGTCGAGCGCCGCCGCCACGGTCTCGGCCGCGTCCGCCGCTTCGTCA
Source organism: Allostellaceae bacterium (assembly GCA_035319545.1). Lineage (GTDB taxonomy): Bacteria > Pseudomonadota > Alphaproteobacteria > ATCC43930 > CGMCC-115725 > DATARH01. Next base: position 5,955 of record DATHCK010000095.1, read on the forward strand.
ACGCGGTAGACCAGCACATCCATCAGCTCGAGCGCCGCCTGGGTTTTCGACCCCATCGCCACCTGCCACGGGTTGAACTCGGCCCATTCGCCGCGCATCGTCACCAGCATGGTCAGCGGAAACCGGCACGATTTCGCCAGGCTCAGCATGTTGATGCAGTTGCCGACCCCGCTCGACTGCATCAACAGCGCTGCGCGCTGACCGCCGAGCCAGGCGCCCGCGGCGAGCGCGATCCCCTCCTCCTCGGTGGTGAGCGACACCGCGCGGATCTCGGGGTCGGCTTGGCAGCGCTCGATCAGCCGCGCGTGCCCGGCATCGGGGACATAGCCGACCTGGCGGATATCGGCAGCCTTCAACGCGGCGAAGATGCCGTCTCGCCAATCGTCAGAACCGGTCACGCGCTGTCTTCCTCCGTCCCGCGACGCCCAAGAGATACCGCAGCACCGGCGGCGCGCAAAGCAAGCACCGGCCGCCTTAATCCTCTGTCGCCGTCGGGCAGGTCGCGCGCCGCGCCGCCGCGCGCGGCTTCGCGGCCCAGCCAGCGGGGTCGTCCTTGCCCATCGGAATGCATTCGGCGAGTTGTTGCGACGTGAAGAATCCGAGTCGCGCCACGCCGTGCGGCGAAAAGACGAAGTCGAACGCGCCGAGATACAACCACCCCTCGCCGCTGCCTTCCCTCAGCGGCGTCATCACGAACGGCCTCATGGTGATTTCCTCGTCACGACCTTCCGCGCTTAGCACCGCGAGGTGGTTGTCGTCGATGCGGTAGAGGCTGGTGCGCGCGCGGTGCGACCAATCCCAGCCAGGGATCATTGCGATGTGGTACTGGCTGCCGGTGATGAGGCTCAAGTGGCGCCCGGAATCGCGCGCCTCGTCATCGGAAAGATAGAGGTCGAGCCGCACATTGAAGTCGTATTGCGGGCACTCCGCCACCGCCGAATAGCGCGGCACCAGCATGTACCAGGCGGTGTAGAGCGAGATCGCCGCCGCCGGCAACACCGCCACCCCGCAGACAATCGCGACGATCAAAAGGCAGCGGCCGAGAAAACGCTTTGACACGGCGAAAGCTCAAATTTCTGCGCACGCTGCTCGACGATTGCGATGCGATGCCGGCCGTCACTCTAGCGGCCGCGCCGGCAAACGCGTACGCCGGTTTGGCATTGCTCCCTTGCGCCGCGAATCCATCCGACCGTGCGGGCGAGTAAGAAATGAGGTCGCTACGCCATACCGTGTCCGTTTTGCGTCGGTAGCAGACTTCGACCCGGATCGCGCTGCGGCCCACGAGCCGCAGTCGACCTTCCACTCGGGCCAGCTAGCGGGAGTTTTCCCTTCCATGATCCCCGTTTCAACCCGACGGGACGTTGCATCGCGGAAGGGTAGTCATTTGGGCCCGATTTCGCGGCGCGCCAGATAGAGACCAGGCAGCATTGGCAACCAAAAGGTCAAGCCGCGCAAAATCAGCGTTGCCGCCAAAGCGGCCTCGATAATAATCCCGAGATGATGGAGCATGCCAATGTTCGCGGCTTCGAACGTCCCTAACCCGAGCGGTATGGGACCGAGCGTCGCCGCCATCGAAGCCATGACAAAGCTGACGAAGGCTACCCAGAGCGGCGGATCTTGCCCCAGGCCGCGAAGCACGAGCCACAGTGTCAAGGAATCAAGGGCAAAGATGAGAAGTTCCAGCGATGTCGTCTGAACAAGAAGCCGCACGTCGCGGACCAACCCTGTCGGCGCATCGGCTATCGACCGCAGCAGTTGTGCCGCGCCGGGTAAACGCTTCACCCACCTTGCCAAGAGGCGGGGGCCCTTGGCTTTCATCCATAGGACGCCCCATGGGATCGCGACGACAATGACGATGAAGACACCGACCACTGCCAACAGCCCGACATTGGCGCGATGATGCAGCCAAAGGATGCCGAGGCCGATGACGACCGCCAGCAAATAAGCGGCGAAATAGGAAACAAGGCCGACGAGGAGCACAGCCATCGCGGCGTGTGTCGGGACACCGCGCCGGGCTAAGGCACGGGTTACTAATATCGCGCCGCTGACACCACCGGTCGGCACCACCTGGTCAGTGAACAGCTTGGCGACGCCGAGCGGCACGAGCAGCGACAACGGTCGCGGGTGTCCCGCAAAGCGCAGGGTCCGCGCCCATGCTACGGATGCACTGACATAGGTCGCGGCCTGAGCCATGAGGGCTAGCAGGAACCACGCCGGTCGAAGCGCGACGACCAATCGCGTGAATTCTTCCAGCGTGCCGAGATGGACGACGATCAGCACGATCGCGCCCAATGTCAGGAACCCCGAAATCCATGGCGCAGAGCTGCGCCATGACGCGCCGGGTGTGCCCCCGCCCTGGCTGGCCCGCCGTCGCGTTCGAGGGTGACGAGGATCGAACGCAGCGTGCGTCATCGCCGACCGGCCGTGTGAAATCAGCGCTGTTGATGCATTGCGACGTCTTCGCTGGGGCCGAGCTGACGGGGCTCGAACAAGATGGGCGGCCAATCGACCTGTTCCGCCGCGTTCGCTTCGGGCGAAACATGCGGCCGCAGCAGCCCCTGCCAAAGGCCATGAATGCTGCGATAGGTCGTTTCGTGCACAAAGACATGATTGGCCTGATCAAACCCGAATAGTGTTACGTCGGGATTGCCGCACACCTCTTGGAACGCACGATTGATGGTTCGCAGGCAGCTCACTAGGCCGTGACCGTCAAGCCGGGTGTTGCGGGTCAAGACGTCGACGTTGATCGGATGGAGCTGGGAGACAGGGTCACTATCTGCCGTTCCGCGGGCCAATTCGAGAAAGACCTGAGTCGCCGCAAAATCGCCCCGGATCAAATCGAAAACACGAGCCGCTTCATCCGGGGTGCAGGCAGCAAGCGCGGAGGCATGGATAGCCGGAGAGCCCGGGGGGGCGGACATGAGGGTCATCAGGTCGCGCTCGATCCGGCCGAGAAGCCATCGGCGAACTTCAGCCGGGGCTGACTTCAGCTCTTCGGCGCTAAACGTAAAGCTCGTCACGATCGCCTCCTCTCGGTGAACGCCCGCGAGTTTGTCGTCGCCGATCCCAAGCGACCTTGATTCACATCAACGCGTCGGCCGCCGGTTGGAAAGGATACGTACGGTGCGGAACCTTGGCGACCCTGGAGCCGTGCGCGAGGAGGCCGCGAGCCATGGAGCGACATGCCGAGGTCTTGACCGGCGGTGTTTAGCGGCTACGCCTTCCAGGCGTGCGACCTGATCACCACCGCGCTAGTGCTCGGCGTCGCACTCTGGTCGGGATCAGGTCTCGCCCGATGGCGGGGCGGTTCACGCGGGCGAAACAGTGTCGTCGAAATACATCTCGAGCGTGCCGAGGCAGGTCGATCCTATGCGATCACGCCCGTCGTGATGACACCTATAAAGTCCGGATTGGGGTAAAAGCCGACCTCGATTATTCGTTAGTGTTCGCGGCGGCCGGTGTAGCGGGCGCGCGGGCGGATCAGCATGCCGGTGTCGTATTGCTCCATCGCGTGCGCGATCCAACCGACCGAGCGCGCCACCAGAAAGATCGCCAGCGCCGCGCCCGGCTTGAGGCCGAGCGCCATCGTCGCCGCGCCGAGCGCGAAATCGACATTGGGCGGTTGCCCGGTCAGCTCCATCGCGGCGACGGCCGCCGCCGCGACACGTCGCCCAGCCGCGGGACGTGCCGCGATGATTGCGTCGACAATCGCCAGCGCGCGGGGGTCGCCCTGCGGGTAGAGCGGCTGGCCGAGACCCGGGATCGCCTCGCCGCGCTGGAGGCGCGCCGCCATCGCCGGCAGCGGATCGGCGCGGTCGCCCAGCTCGCGGAACAGCGCCTCCGCCTGAGCCGAGGCGCCGCCATGCCGCCGTCCCGATAGCGCCGCTAGCGCCCCCGACACCGCCGCGTAGGGCGTCGCGCCGGTTGAAGCGATGCAGCGGGCGACAAAGGTCGAGGCGTTCAGCTCGTGGTCGGCGAGCAGCACCAGGCAGCGCCGCACCAGGTCGGCGCCAGCCGCGTCGAGCCCCCAGGCCGCTGCCAACTGCTCGTGTACCGGGAGCGCCGACGGGCCGGCTTCGGCGACGTACGCCGCCAGCTCACCGAGGATCAGCCGTCCGGTGCGCACCACCCCCGCCTTGGTGAGGTCGAGCGCGGCGTGGTCGGCCGCTGCCAGCTCGGCGAGGCGGATTTGGCAGCGCTCGATGACGCCGATACCAGGGCTGGCGCCCTCTCTCTCCCCGGACGCGGCGGACGCGGGGAGAGAGCCTGCCCCGGACTTGTTCCAGGGGCTAGGGGGGGCAGCCGAGGCCACCTCCGCCTCCCACAAAATCGCCGCCGCCTCTTCGAGCGTTGCGGTCTGCGCCAATACCAGCGCGTCGCGACCGCGGTAAAACAGCCGGTGGTCCTCGATCAGGCAGATCGCGGAGCCGATGACCGGGATCAGATCCTCGGCCGGAGGCCGAGCGCGGGTCGCGCCGCGACCAGCGCGGAAGCTCTCGACCTCGTCGGCGTCATAATGGCGCTCGCGGCTGCCGACGACCTCCATTGACCGCAGCAAACCGCGGCTTACATAAGCATAGAGCGTGTCGACCTTGACGCCGAGCCGATCGGCCGCCTCGCGCGCAGATAGCAGCAACATTTCCCGCCGGTCCGATATGCCAAACTTGATCTAATGTTGATTGATTGAATCAAGATTGACTCCAATTGCCCGACGACACAAGTCTTTCGCCATTCACGCGAGGAGACCCCGCCATGGCGAAACGCATAGATGTCGCGAACCTGCCGGTCATCAGCGGCACGCTTTACCCGCCCCCCTTCGACGAGCCTTGCCGGGCGCGGCATCGCACTCGGCTCGCCGACGCCGCCGGCCTCTCGCAATACGGCGTCAACCTGGTGCGCCTGGAACCCGGCGCCTGGTCGAGCCAGCGCCATTGGCACATCACCCAGGACGAATTCGTCTATGTCCTATCGGGCGAGCTGACGCTGGTGACCAATGCCGGCGCCGAGACGCTGCGATCGGGCGACTGTGCCGGGTTCAAGGCCGGCGACGAGGACGGGCACCATTTACAGAACCGCTCGAATGCCGACGCGACCTTTCTCGAAATGGGCACACGGCCGTCCGATGACGGCGCATTCTATTCCGACATCGATATGAAGGTGCCGCCGCGCGTCCCGGCGGGCACTTACACCCACCGCGACGGCACGCCCTACCCGCGCCAGGAGCGGCGCGGCGCTTAGCTACCAGCCAAGCGCATAGGCGGCGCGGCGCGGGTCGGCGCCGGCTTCGAGCGTGCCTCGCTTGGGATCGACGAGGATCGCGCAGACCGCGCCGGCGAGCCATTCAAAGTCGCGCCAGCGCTGTATTTTATGGCCGCGCGTCGCGAGGTCGCCCGCGACCGCGTCCGGAAAGCGGCCTTCGAGGTTGAGCCGGCCGGGGTAATAGTCGTAGGGCGCGAAGGATGACGGGTAGGAGTAGCTCGCGAAGCGCGGCTGCTCGATCGCGTCCTGCACCTGCATGCCGTGCGCGAAGACGTTGAGCAGCACCTGCAGCATCGCCTGAGTTTGCACATCGCCCCCGGGTGTGCCGAACGGCAGAAATTGCGCGCCCCTGCCCTTGATCGCCAGCGCCGGGTTGGGCGTAAGCCGCGGGCGCTTGCCGGGCGCGACGCCGGCCGGGTGCTTCGGATCGGGCCGCGACTGCGAGCCGCGGTTCGACGGGATGAACCCGGTGCCGGGCACGATGGGAGACCCATAGGATCCGTCGCTCGGCGTCGCCGAGAAGAGATTGCCCCAGCGATCGGCGGCGCAGACATAGGATGTATCGGGTTCGGGGAACGGGTTGCCCGCGCTGGGCGACAACACCTGCCCCTTGGCGCCGAGCTCGCCCGGCGGCGGCATTTCCGGCCAGGCCTTCTTCGGGTCGATCAGCTTGCGTCGCGCGGCGGCGTATTCCTCGGAGATGAGGGTCGGCAGCGGCACGCTGCCCGTCGCCGGGTCGGTGTAGTAGGCCTCGCGATCGGCAAAGGCGAGTTTCAGCGCCTCGGTCAGATGATGCACGTAATCGGCGCTGTTATGGCCGAATTTGGTGACATCGGTGCCTTCGAGCAGCGCCAGTGTCTGCAGCAGCACCGGCCCCTGGCACCACGCGCCGCAGGTGAAGACTTCGAGGTCGCCAAACCGACGTCGCTCGGGCGCGCCGACCGGTGAGTGATAGTTCGCCAGATCGTCGGCTGAGAGCAGTCCGCCCTCGGCCTTGTTAAACGCGACAAATTTCCGGGCGATGTCGCCGCGGTAAAACGCGTCACGCGCCGCTTCGAGACCGGCGTCACGGCCGCGTCCAGCAGCGGCCTTCTCCTGGTCGGCCATGTATTGCAGCGAGGCGCCGAGTTCCTTCTGGAAGAACACCTCGCCGACTTCTGGCGGCCGTCCCTTCGGCAAGTAGACCGCCGCGCTCGACGGCCATTGCGCGTGGCGCTCGGCGTGGCGCTTCAGGCTGTCGGCCATCAGCGGGTACATCGGAAAGCCGTCGCGCGCGAGACGGGTCGCCGCCGCCGCGACCTCGCCGAAGCTCATCGTGCCGTAGCGCCTGAGCGCCGTGATCCACGCATCGGGCGCCGCCGGGACGACGGTGCGCAGCACGCCGAGCGGAATCTTGCCGCCGTGCTCGCGCATGAAGAGGTTCGGGTCGAGCGCCTTCGGCCAGGTGCCGAGTCCCGCGATCGTCACAACCTCCTGGCGCTCGGCGAGATAGATCATGATCGGCGCGACGCCAGCGCAGTTGACGAGGTCGCTTTGCAGCACGCCGAGGGCAATGCCCGCCGCGACCCCGGCATCAACCGCGTTGCCGCCCGCCTGGAGGATCTCAAACCCGGCGATCGAGGCCAGATAATGCCCGGCGGCGATCGCATGTTTTGTGACCGCGATGGTCGGCCGGTGCGCCGTCGTCATGACATGCCTCCGCGCTAAATTTCAGGTTAGAGTAGCGCGACCGGCGCATCGTGTCGAAGGAAGCAAATTTGCGCGGGGAACCGCATAAAGGGTCGCGCCGTACGTTTTCGGATTGCCAATAAATCACCCAAAAGGGAGACATCTCGATGCAATCAAAGCTGAAGCTGACCGCCGCCGCGCTCGCCATCGGTCTCGTCTCGTTCGCCGCCGGCACATTCGCCCAGGGCCGCTACCCGGCCATTAATCAGGCCGAAGGCGCCCTCAACAACGCGCTGGGCATCCTCCACGGCGAGGCGCGCGACGTGTTTGGCGGCCACAAGATCAACGCGGAAAATCTGATTGGCCAAGCGATCGGCGAATTGCAGGCCGGCAAGGCGTTCGCCGCCTCGCACGGCTACTAAGCAACGGCCGGCGCGATCGCCGGCGATCCGCTAAGACAGCTTTAGGGGCCGCGCGCCCCGCGCTACAGTCGATGGCGCGGGGCGATTCCCGCTGGGGAGCGCAGCCCATGGCCGAATACGATCTCGTCATCCGCAATGGCACCGTCGCGACGGCCGCCGACACCTCCGAATGCGACATCGGCGTCAAGGACGGCGTGATCGCCACGCTCGGCCGCGGCCTGGCCGCCGGCGAGCGCGAGATCGATGCGGCCGGCAAGTTGGTGCTGCCCGGTGCGATCGACAGCCATTGTCATATCGAGCAGCCGTCATCCGCCGGGGTGCTGACCGCCGACGATTTCTACAGCGGCACCGTGGCGGCCGCGTTTGGCGGGACGACGACGGTGATCCCTTTCGCCGCGCAGCATCGCGGCCAGTCGCTGCGCCAGGTGGTCGAGGCCTATCACGCCGCCGCCAAGCCCAAGGCCGTAATCGACTACGCCTTTCACCTGATCATCTCCGACCCCTCCGAGCAGGTGCTGGGGCAGGAGCTGCCGGCCCTGATCCAAGACGGCTACACCTCCTTCAAGGTCTACATGACCTACGACCTGTTGAAGCTCAACGACCGGCAGATGCTCGACATCATGGCGCTCGCCCGGCGGGAGGGCGCGATGATGATGATCCACGCCGAAAACCACGACATGATCCAGTGGCTCGCCGACAAGCTCTTGGCGCACGGGATGAGCCAGCCGCGCTACCACGCGGTGTCGCATGCCGGGATCGCCGAGGGCGAAGCGACCAATCGCGCGGTCGCACTGTCGCAGCTCCTCGACGTGCCGATCCTCATCGTCCACGTCTCGGCGTCGGACGCGATCGACGTGATCCGCGGCGCGCAGACCAAGGGCCTCAGAATCTACGGCGAGACCTGCCCTCAATATCTGTTCCTCACCGCCGACGACATCGGCATGGACCTCGAGGGCACCAAGTTCTGCTGCTCGCCGCCGCCGCGCGACGCGGCCAACCAGGAAGCGGTGTGGCGTGGCCTCACCAACGGCACGTTCCAGGTGTTCTCGTCCGACCACGCGCCCTATCGCTACGACGAGACCGGCAAGCTTCTGAAGGGCGACAAGACCACCTTCAAGGATACCGCCAACGGCGTCCCCGGCATCGAGCTGCGCGTGCCCTTGCTGTTTTCCGAGGGGGTGCGGACGGGGCGGCTCGACCTCAACCGCTTTGTCGCGTTGACCGCGACCAACCACGCGCGGCTTTACGGGCTCTACCCGAAAAAGGGCACGATCGCGGTCGGCTCGGATGCGGACATCGCGATCTGGGACCCGGACAAGCATGTGCACGTGACACACGGCATGCTGCACGACCAGACCGGCTACACGCCCTATGAAGGCCGCCATGTCACCGGCTGGCCGGTGACGGTGATCTCGCGCGGCCGGATCGTGGTCGAGGACAATGAGCTCAAGGCCGCGCGCGGCAGCGGCAATTTCCTCCCTTGCGCGCTCTCCGAGATGGCCAAACCGCTCGGTCGCCCCGCGCCAGAACTCGCCTTCGCCGCCGCACGCGGTGGAGCGCTGGTTTGAATTGGAAAAGCAGCATGTCCCGTCACCTTCGCGCCGCCGTCGCCCAGCTCGGGCCGATCCATCTTGCCGACGACCGCAAGTCGGTCGTCAAGCGGCTGATCGCGCTGTTGCGCGACGCGCATGCCGGCGGCGCCGAGTTTGTCGTCTTCCCTGAGTTGGCGCTGACCACCTTCTTCCCGCGCTGGTGGATGACCGACCAGGTGGAGATCGACAAGTTCTTCGAGTCGCAGATGCCGAGCCCCGAGACCCAGCCGCTGTTCGAACTGGCGCGCGAATTGAGAATGGGTTTCTACCTCGGCTATGCCGAGCTGACCGAAGAGGACGGGCAGACCCGCCGTTACAACACGTCGATCCTGGTCGAGCGCGACGGGCGGATCGTCGGGCGGTATCGCAAGGTGCACCTGCCGGGCCATTCCGAGCATCTGCCGCAGGCGCCGTTCCAGCACCTCGAAAAACGCTATTTCGATGTCGGCAACGAGGGGTTTGGGGTGTGGCGGATGCTCGATGCGGTTGTCGGCATGTGCATCTGCAACGACCGGCGCTGGCCCGAGACCTATCGCGTCATGGGGCTGCAAGGGGTCGAGATCGTCGCGCTCGGCTACAACACGCCGATCGCGAACATCCACCACCGCGAGCCCGAGCATTTGCGGATGTTCCACCACCTCTTGTCATTGCAGGCCGGCGCCTACCAGAACGCCGCCTGGGTGCTGGCGGCGGCGAAATGCGGCGCGGAAGACGGGTTCGGCATGATCGGCGGCTCGGCGATCGTCGCGCCGACCGGCGAGATCGCCGCGCTCGCGCAGACCGAGGAGGACGAGGTGATCTCGGTGAACCTCGACCTGGAGCTCGGTGACTATCTGCGCCGCACGGTCTTCGCGTTCGAGAAGCACCGCCGCACCGAGCATTACAGCCTGATCACCGAGCGCACGGGCGCGAAGACGGAGGTCTAAGCACTATTCAGTCGTCAGAGCCATCTGTAGCTCTTTTAACTTGTCGCCCAACTCAGCCGTAGCGTGCTCATGCAGCGGCAATCGCTGTTCGACCGCTTCGGCGTAATCAGCGAGTTTTAGACAGTACTCACGGAGTCGACGGCTATTTTGTCGCAGACCTTCTTGATGCTGCTGGAGAGCCTTAGTTTC
>DATHCK010000096.1:0-9435 GCA_035319545.1 Allostellaceae bacterium
TGCGGCCAATAGGTGACGCGCTTCATGTAAGGGTAGGTGGCGATCAGCCCCAGCACCGCGACGCCGAGCATGATGCTGGCGCGGTTCAGGCTGAAGAGGATCGCCGCGCCGACCGCAAGCTGCGCCGCCATGAACACCGCCGCCTGCCTGATTGAGACACGGCCGCTCGGGATCGGCCGGAGCCGGGTGCGCGCGACCTGGCCGTCGAAGTCGCGGTCGGCGATATCGTTGAGCGTGCAGCCGGCGCCGCGCATCACCATCGCGCCGATCGCGAACAGCAGCATCAGCCACGGGTCGGGCCAGCGCGGTGCGGCGAGCGCGATTCCCCACCAGCCGGGAAACAAGAGGAGCCAGGTGCCGATCGGCCGGTCGAGCCGGGCGAGCCGCGCATAGGGCTCGGCCCAGCGCGGCAGCCAGCGGTCGACCCAATCGCCGACATGAATGTCGGTGGGGTCGACCGTTTTCCCCGAAACGTCGCTCATCGGCTAATCTTGGGCCTCGAAGGGGCGGTTCTCAATGACAGAGAAAATCGCGACGCGGCTCTACCTGCCGGAGCCGCTGGCCGAGGGCGGCGCGACGACGCTCGACATGGCGCAGACGCATCGCCTGCGCCATGTGCTGCGGCTCGGGCCAGGCGCGGCGGTCGCCGGGTTCAACGCACGCGACGGCGAGTTTTTGTGCCGGGTCGCCGAGCTCGGCCGCGGCGGCGGGTCGCTCGTCGTGGAGCGGCGGCTGCGCGATACGTCGCCGGAGGCCGATCTGTGGCTGCTGTTCGCGCCGATCAAGCGGCTGCGGCTCGATTGGCTCATCGAGAAGGGCACCGAGCTCGGGGTCACGGCCTTTGTCCCGGTGATGACGGCGCGCACCCAGCCTGAGCGCATCAATGCCGAGCGGCTGCTGGCTCACGCGATCGCCGCCGCTGAGCAAAGCGAGCGCCGGTCGGTGCCGGAGATTCGAGAGGTCGCGTCGCTGAAGTCGGCCCTAGCGTCGTGGCCGGCGGAGCGGCGCCTCGTCGTCGGCGACGAGACCGGCGGCGGGACACCGATCGCCGAGGCGCTCGCGGATCTGCCGCCCCGCGGGCCGGCCGCGCTGTTGATCGGGCCGGAGGGTGGCTTCGCCCAGACGGAGCTTGACGCCCTGCGGAATCTCCCTTTTGTTACAATGGTCGGGCTGGGGCCCAGGGTGTTGCGGGCGGAGACCGCCGCGCTCGCCGCGCTCTCGGCATTCCAGGCGATCGCCGGGGATTGGCGCGGCTCCCGTACGCGCTGACGAGCCTGCCGGGGGTTGTCGTTTTCCGGTTTCACCCGATCTATTGTCACGCATCTTGGAGTAACGTTGCTCGATGTCCGCCCCGCCGAAATCGCCCGGAGCGCCGATCACCGACCGGCGGCAGCTCGTCGAGTTCCATGAAAAGGGCAACAAGCCGCCCGCGGCGTGGCGTGTCGGCACCGAGCACGAAAAATTCGTCTTCCGGCGTGGCGATCTGAAGCGCGTGCCCTATGAGGGGCCGGACGGCATCGGCGCGCTGTTGCGGGGCATGATGCGCTTCGGCTGGGATGCGGTGCGCGAGGGCAACAACATCATCGCGCTCGAAAACGACGCGCGATGTTCGATCACCCTCGAGCCGGGTGGCCAGTTCGAGCTGTCGGGCGCGCCGCTCGAAACCATCCACCAGACCTGCGACGAGGTGCACGAGCATCTGCGCCAGGTGCGCGAGGTCTGCGACGAGCTGGGGCTCGGGATGCTCGGTCTCGGCTTCGACCCCACCTCGCGGCGCGAGGACATCGGCTGGATGCCAAAGGGCCGCTACCGGATCATGGGCGCGTACATGCCGAAAAAGGGTCGGATGGGCCTCGACATGATGCTGCGCACCTGCACCGTGCAGGCCAATCTCGATTACCAATCCGAAGCCGACATGGTGAAAAAGTTCCGCGTTGGCCTGGCGTTGCAGCCGGTCGCGGTGGCGCTCTTCGCCAACTCGCCCTTCCTCGAAGGCAAGCCCAACGGCTTTCAGAGCTACCGCAGCCATGTGTGGACCGACACCGACCCCGATCGCTGCGGCACCTTGCCCTTTGTGTTCGAGAATGGGTTCGGGTTTGAGCGCTATGTCGACTACATGCTCGATGTGCCGATGTATTTCGTCTATCGCGATGGCAAATATATCGACGCGAGCGGCCAGTCGTTCCGTGATTTTATGGCCGGAAGGCTGCCGGCGCTGCCGGGCGAACTCCCCACCATGACCGACTGGATCGATCATCTGACGACTGCTTTCCCCGAGGTCCGGCTCAAGGGCTACCTCGAGATGCGCGGCGCCGATGGCGGCCCTTGGAGGCGTCTTTGCGCGCTCCCGGCGCTGTGGGTTGGGCTGCTCTACGACGATGCGGCGCTCGACGCGGCGCACGACCTCGTCTCCGGCTGGACCGCGGCGGAGCGCGACGCGATGCGCGCCGAGGTGCCGAGGCTCGGCCTCGACGCGCGCATCCGCAGCCGCACGCTGCGCGAGGTCGCGCTCGAAGTGCTCGATTTCGCCCGCGAGGGGCTGCATCGCCGCCGCCGGCTCGATCGCGCCGGCGAGGACGAGACGCATTTTCTCGACACGCTGTTCTCGATCGCCGGCTCGGGCCGCACCCCGGCCGCCGAGATGCTCGACGATCTCGCCAACCGCTGGGGCGGCGACATCAGCCGCGTCTTCGACGAATACGCGTACTAGCCCGGCTTTTCCCCTGTCGCGGGCGGTGACACCGCCACGCCATCCCCCAGCGTAAAGACGTGCCAGCGTGAAGGGTCGGCCATGTCGACATCGGGTGGCTTGCCCGATAGCGACATCCAGCGCTCGTTGTGCCAGCTGGTCATCGCCACCTCGGCCTTGAGGCTGGCGCCGGCGATCGGTGGTTGGATGCCGAGATAGGCCCAGGGAATCGTCATCTCGGCGGTGACGCGCGGCTGGTCGGCGCCGAAATACATCGCCTGCGTGTCGCCCGGTGGGGTGCAGCCGTGCTCGATGGCTTTCTCGGCCGCGCCTTGGCAGACCGCCCATTTCATCTCGAGATAGTCTTTCACCTTGGTGCGCGGCGGGATGAACAACAACGTCAGGCGTTTGGGCCCCGCGCCGGCGTCGACGCCGATCTCGACCCTGTACGAATCGCCGAGCGGGAACGCGCCGTCATAGCGGAACAGGTCGACGTCGTAATAATCCTGGCCGACGGTCGCGAGGTTGAGGCCGTTTTCGCTCCACGACAGATAGATTTCGCCAAAATCGACCTGACCGGGCGAGGGGATGAGCGGCGGCAACAGGCTTGACGGTTTGGGCCAGTCGGCGATCGAATGGTCGGTCAGCGAAATCTCCGCATGCGGCAGTTGGCTACCCGACATGACCGGCGGGGACGTCGTGGCGGCCGCGTGAATGTCGGGCGCCGCGCGATTTGCCGCGGCGAGCGCCTCGGTCAGCCGTTCATAAGGCTTGTCGTTGATGTCGACGAGGCCGAAATCGTAATCCTCGCCGTCCTCCCGGCCGCCTTTCGGGTGGTCGTAAAGCTGAAACCAGTGGCTGCCGACGATTTCCGGGAACGCCGCGAAATTCTCCGTCGCCGCGGCCGCGCCGCGGGCGCGCTCGTCCTGGGTTTCGACCGTCATCAGATGGCCGTTGTTCGTGTTGCCGGTGCGGTTCTGGTTGGCGGCAAAAAACCATTCGGTGACGATGATCGGCTTGCCGTCCGACAATTTCTCGAGCCCGTCCCAGAAATAATGCGCGATCCAGCCGTCGCTGGCGTCTGGGTTGTAGTTGGCGGCGATCGCGTCGACATGCCGCGCTTCGGCGCGCACCGCCGCCGGGTCGTAGTAGATTGGCAGGCGGTCGCCAAAATAGAGCGCGTCGGGGTCGGCGGCGCGGATCGCCTTCTCGGCGAGCGCGTAATAATGCTCGGCGACGATGCCGGTCCACTCGCGCACCGCGGTGATGCCGCGCCCGGCCGGGCGCATATGCGTATACTCGATGCTCTTGAGGAGGCCGTTCCAGTCCGTGACGCCATCGGGCGGCTGGAAATCGGCGGTGAAGCGGCCCCAATCGTCGCCGTAATGGTCCCGCAGCATGGCGACCCAGCGCTGCTTGGTGAAATTCTCGGCCGGCTTCGCCGAGTAGAAGACAAAGAGCGCGCCGGCCCACCAGCCGACCTCGTTGTCCGAGAAATAGCCGATCCGGTACGGCGAGCCCTTGTAGGGAGCGACCAGCTTGGGCGCGAGCGCCATCATGCGCCGCTCGGTCGCCGGGTCGAACGGATCGAACCAGTGGAAGCGAGCGAGCCGTCCGAGCTCCAGATTGACGATGACCGGCTCACGCAACTGCGCCGGCGGCAGCGACCAGCCGCCGACCGAGTTGAAGCCCCAATCGGCGAGGCGCTCGCGGGCGCGGTCGATCCACGCGGCAAGCGACGGGTCGAACGCCTTCCAACTGTACCAGGTCTTGTTGTCCTTGAGTCGCCAGGCGTAGCCGCCGTTCACGACATTGACGCCGAGACTGTAGAAGCGGTCGCCGCACGGGGTCTTGAGCCAATCGACGCCCCCCTGGGAGCTGTTGTCCCCCTCGGTCGACCAACGGTCGGATTTAACGGATACGAGATCGCAGGCCGCCGCGGGCAATGCCGCCACGAGCAGGGGCGCCAGAATCAGGGCAAAGAGGGTTCGAGTCACTGCGGGACCGTCTAGCCTCTCCCGCAGCGGCGGGGAATGGGAATTACGCCGCGGTGCCGCCCACGGTGATGCCGTCCATGCGGACGCTCGGCTGACCGACGCCGACGGGCACACCCTGACCGTCCTTGCCGCAGGTACCGACCCCGTCATCGAGTTTGAGGTCGTTGCCGATCATCGTGATCTTGGTCATCGCGTCGGGGCCATTGCCGATGAGTGTCGCGCCCTTGACCGCCGGCCCGATCTTACCGTCTTCGATAAGGTAGGCTTCCGAGGCCGAGAATACGAATTTGCCCGAGGTGATGTCGACGCTGCCGCCGCCGAAATTGACCGCGTAGAGGCCCTTCTTGACCGAGCGCATGATCTCTTCCGGGTCCTTGTCGCCCGCCAGCATGTAGGTGTTGGTCATGCGCGGGATCGGCGCGTGCGCGAAGCTCTCGCGGCGGCCGTTGCCGGTCGGCTTGACCCCCATCAGCCGGGCGTTGAGCCGGTCCTGCATATAGCCTTTGAGAATGCCGTCCTCTATCAGCACGTTGTAGGCCGACGGCGTGCCTTCGTCGTCGACGGTCAGCGAGCCGCGCCGGTCGGGGATGGTGCCGTCATCCACCACGGTCACACCTTTCGAGGCGACGCGCTGGCCCATGAGCCCCGAGAAGGCCGAGGTCTTCTTGCGGTTGAAATCGCCTTCGAGCCCGTGGCCGACGGCTTCGTGCAACATGACGCCCGGCCAGCCCGAGCCGAGCACGACAACCATCTCGCCAGCCGGCGCCGGCACCGAGCCAAGGTTGACAAGCGCTTGGCGCAGCGCCTCGTCGACCGCGGCTCGCCAATTGGTCGGATCGAGATAGCGCTCATACGCGAAACGGCCGCCGCTGCCGTAGGAGCCGGTCTCCATGCGGTCGCCCTCGCCGACCATGATCGAGACATTGACGCGGACGAGCGGGCGGATATCGGCGACGCGGCTGCCATCGGCGCGGATTATCTGTACCGCCTGCCAGACGCCGCTGATCGAGGTCATCACCTGACGCACCCGCGGGTCCTTCGACCGGGCGTAGGCGTCGATATCAGTGAGCAGCTTGGTTTTGGCCGTCAGGTCGACCGCGCCCAGCGGGTTGAGGTCGGTGTAAAGCTGGCGGTTGGTACCGACAGGCGGCTCGGCCATCGTGCCGTGATGGCCCGCGGCGACCGCGCGCACCGTCGCGCCGGCGCGACGGATTGCCGCCTCGGAAATTTCCGTCGAGTGGGCATAGCCGGCCGCGTCATCCGCGACCGCGCGCAACCCGAAGCCCTGCGTCGTGTCGAACGACGCGCTGCGGATGCGGCCGTCGTCGAGCGCGACGCTCTCCGACTGGCTGTATTCGAGAAACAGCTCGCCGTCGTCCATGCCGTGCAGCAATTCGCTCACGAGCGCCTCGACGCGACTCGGGTCCATGCCGGTGCGCGTGAAGAACAGGTCGTCGGTCACGGCAAGATTGGTCATGCGGGCGCTCCTGCAAACTTCCTGCTCGTCAATATGATGCCGCCACCCTTGCGAAGAAACCCCTCTCGACGGCGGGTGCGGCGACTGCGGCCTTAACGGCGTGCGGCGGCTTGCCGCAAGAGGTGAGGGGCGAGCCGACGCAGTTGTTGCCTCCGCGGGCTTTGGTGTAGGGTCGCGCCGATCGGTTGCCGCTGCCGGGAGGCGGCGGTAAGGCTTTGGCCAAGCGGCGCGAAGCCCGGGCGGTCCGGCGCGGATCGATGATCCTCGAACAGCGGCTCCGGGCAAGTCGCCGGGAGGCCCGGCCGGCTCGATTGCCCCCATGGGATGTCGTCGCGGGGGCCTCGCCAAGGGGAGCTGCCAGGACATGGTGCGGTTGAGGACAACGATAAGCGCCTCGGGGATAATCCGGGCGGGCCGAAACATCGCGATCGGGCTGGGCGCGGCGCTGATCTGGGCGCTGTGGGGCGGGGTGGCGCTGGCCGATCAGCCGCACGAGTGGCAGATCCAGATGCAGGACGCCGCGACACCGATCACCGAGCGCATCCACCAGTTTCACGACATGCTCTTGTTCATCATTTTCGGCATCGCGCTGTTCGTCTTTGCGCTGCTGCTCTACGTGATCGTGCGGTTCAATCACCGTTCGCATCCGGTGCCGTCGCGCACGTCGCACAACACGGTGATCGAGGTGCTGTGGACGGTGATCCCGGTGCTGATCCTCGTCACCATCGCGATCCCGTCGTTCAAGCTGATGTATTACATGGACCGCGTGCCCGACGCGAAGATGACGATCAAAATCACCGGGCATCAATGGTATTGGCAATATACCTACCCCGATCAGGGCAATCTGGATTTCACGAGCAATCTGCTCCAGGAAAAGGATCGTAAGCCCGACCAGCCGCGCCTGCTCGAGGTCGACAACCCGCTGGTGATCCCGGTGGATACGACGATCCGGGTCCAGGTCGCCGGCACCGACGTCATCCACTCCTGGTACGTGCCGTCGTTCGGTGTCCAGGAATACGCCGTCATCGGCCGGCTCAACGAAGCCTGGATACACGTCAACAGCCCCGGCACCTATTACGGCGAGTGCAACCAGATCTGCGGCGTCAACCACGCCTTCATGCCGATCGAGGTCAAAGTCGTCTCGCAGGCCGATTTCCAGAAATGGCTCGGCGACGCGAAGACGAAATTTTCCTCGGTCGACAAGCCGAGAGACAACGCAACACCAGTGGCCGCCGTCGACCGGGCGCCGGCCGTCACGCCGGCGGCCGACAAACTCGCCGCAGCCGGCAACTGACAGCGAAGGGATTGCCGATGGCATACCAGGCTCACGCCGATCACGCCCACGGGCACGGAGCCCCGGGCTTTTTCGTCCGCTGGTTCTGTTCGACGAACCACAAGGATATCGGCACGCTCTACATCATCTTCGCAATCATCGGCGGGCTGATCGGCGGGCTGTTCTCGGTGCTGATCCGCATCCAGCTCAGCCACCCCGGCAACGAGTTCCTGTCGGATCACCAGGTCTACAACGTGATCATCACCGCGCACGGGCTGATCATGGTGTTCTTCCTGGTCATGCCGGCGATGATCGGCGGTTTCGGCAACTGGTTCGTGCCGCTGATGATCGGCGCGCCGGACATGGCGTTCCCGCGCATGAATAACATCAGCTTCTGGCTCCTGATCCCGGCCTTCCTGCTGCTGCTCGGCTCGGCTTTCGTCGGCCAGGGCGACGGGCTCAACAACGCGCTGCACGGCGGCGCCGGGGTCGGCTGGACGGTTTATCCACCGCTGTCCGAGGCGGGGCAGGACGGGCATCCCGGACCATCGGTCGACATGGCGATCTTCTCGCTGCATCTGGCTGGCGCGTCGTCGATCATGGGGGCGATCAACTTCATCACGACGATCTTCAACATGCGCGCTCCGGGGATGACGCTGCACCGCATGCCTCTGTTCGTGTGGTCGATCCTGGTGACGGCGTTTCTGTTGCTGCTGTCGCTGCCGGTGCTGGCGGGCGCGATCACGATGCTGCTGACCGACCGCAATTTCGGCACGACCTTCTTCAAGCCCGATGGCGGCGGCGACCCGCTTCTCTTCCTGCATCTCTTCTGGTTTTTCGGTCATCCCGAGGTCTACATCCTGATCCTGCCCGGGTTCGGGATGGTCTCGCAGATCGTCTCGACCTTCTCGAAGAAGCCGGTATTCGGCTATCTCGGCATGGCCTACGCGATGGTCGCGATCGGCGGCATCGGCTTTGTCGTCTGGGCGCACCACATGTATACGACGGGAATCTCGATCGATACTCGCGCATATTTCACCGCCGCGACGATGGTCATCGCCGTGCCGACCGGCGTGAAGATCTTCTCGTGGATCGCCACGATGTGGGGCGGCTCGATCGAGTTCAAGACCCCGATGCTGTGGGCGATCGGCTTTATCTTCCTGTTCACGGTGGGCGGGGTAACGGGCGTGGTGCTGGCTAATGCCGGTGTCGATATCGCGCTGCACAACACCTATTACGTCGTGGCGCATTTCCACTACGTGCTGTCGCTGGGCGCGGTGTTCGCGCTGTTCGGCGGGTTCTATTATTGGATCGGCAAGATGTCGGGTCGAACCTATCCGGAATGGATGGGCCAGATCCATTTCTGGACGACCTTCATCGGCGTCAACCTGACCTTCTTCCCGATGCATTTCCTGGGTCTTGCCGGGATGCCGCGCCGCATCGCCGACTATCCCGATGCCTTTGCCGGGTGGAACCATATCGCCTCGATGGGCTCGTACATTTCGGCGGCCTCGACGGTATGGTTCATCTTTGTCGTGTTCTACACGCTGCTCGCCGGCAAGAAGGTCGGCGCCAATTACTGGGGCGAGGGCGCGACGACGCTCGAATGGACGGTGCCCTCGCCGCCGCCGTTCCATACCTATGAGGAGCTGCCGGTGATCACGGCGGCGCACGCGGGCCACTAGGCGAGGCGCAGGCGGAGCCTATCGTGAGCGATCTGCCCACGACCGCCGTCGCTCCGGTTTCGAGCGCGGCGGTCGGCGACTACGTCCAGATCCTGAAACCCAGGGTCATGTCGCTGGTGGTGTTCACCGGAATCGTCGGGCTGGTCATGGCGCCGGGACATCTGCACCCGTTCCTCGCCGCGGTGGCGATCTTGTGCATCGCGATCGGCGCCGGCGCGTCGGGCGCGATTAACATGTGGTACGACCGCGACATCGATCGCGTCATGCGACGCACCGCATCGCGGCCGCTGCCGGCGGGACGGATGCAGCCGGGC
>DATHCK010000097.1:0-5912 GCA_035319545.1 Allostellaceae bacterium
GATGCCGTGCGCGTACTGATCGCCGACGCGCTGAAGCAAGAGAAGTCATGGCTCGACGCCGAGGCCGTGGCCGCGGTGCTCGACGCCTACGGCATCCCGCAGCCGGTACAGCGCAAGGCTGTCACCGCCGACGAAGCGGCCGCGGCGGCCGGCGAAATCGGCTGCCCGGTCGCACTCAAGATCCGCTCGCCGGAGATCACGCACAAATCGGATGTCGGCGGTGTCGCGCTGGGCCTGCGCGACGCAGCGGCGGTGCGCGACGCGGCGATGGCGATGCTGGAGCGGATCCGCGCGGCGCGACCGGATGCCCGCATCGACGGGTTTCTCGTGCAGCAGATGATCGATCGTCCCGGCGCCATCGAGCTGCTGGCGGGGCTCAGCGACGACGCGGTGTTCGGCCCGGTCGTGGTCTTCGGCCAGGGCGGCACCGCAGTCGAAATCGTCGATGACAGCTCGGTCGCCTTGCCGCCGCTCAATCCGCTGCTCGCACGCGCGCAAATGCAGCGGACACGCGTCTGGAAACTGCTGCAAGCCTATCGCGGCAAGCCCGCCGCGGCGATCGACGCGATCGCGGACATCCTGATCCGCCTCGGCGAGCTTGCCGCCGAGCACGCCGAGATCGTGGAACTCGACATCAACCCGCTGCTCGCCGACGCGAGCGGGGCCGTGGCGCTCGACGCACGCATCCGCGTCGCCGCGGCGGCGCTACCGGGCGCGGCCCGGCTCGCCATCGCGCCCTATCCCAACGAGCTCGAGACGATCGGCGCGGCGCGCGACGGGACGCCGATCAAGCTGCGCCCGGTGCAGCCCGCGGATGAGCCGCTTTTGCAGGATGTCTTCGCGCATATGACCCTGGAGGATCAGCGGCTGCGGTTTTTCGCGCCGATGCGCGGATTGAGTCACCGGCTCGCCGCGCGCCTGTCGCAGGTCGATTACGATCGCGAGATGGCGCTTCTCGCCGAACATGATGGCGTGACGCTCGGCGTCGCACGCTACGCCGCCGACCCCGATCGGCTGAGGGCAGAATATGCCGTCGCCGTGCGCAGCGACTGGAAAGGTCGCGGCATCGGCTATCTGTTGATGACCCGGCTGATCGAGGTGGCGAGGTTGGCTGGGATCGCCGAGCTGGTCGGCGATGTTTTGCACGAAAACGAGCCGATGCTGACGATGTGCCGTGGGCTTGGCTTCGCGGCCACGGCAAACCCACATGATGCGACGTTGATAACCGTGCGGAAACGGCTAGCCCCGGCGGCCTGACGCCAGCGCGCGAAGCGCAGGGTGCGGGGTTCGCGGCCACGGAGGTCGGTGTGCATATGGTCGACGATCAGCGCGACGCCATCGCGTTCCTCTCCGACCCTTCATCCTACGGGTCGGGGATCGGCAGCGTTGAGCACCATGCCACCCATATCTCCCACGTGTTTCTCGCCGGCGAGCGCGCCTACAAGCTGAAGCGCGCGGTCAAATATCCCTATCTCGATTTCTCGACCGTCGAACTGAGGCACGATTTCTGCGAAGCCGAGCTCGCGCTCAACCGGCGCACCGCTCCCGAGCTTTATCTCGAGGTCCGGCCCATCGTTCGTGGCGTCGACGGCAAACCCGCCTGGGGTGCCGGCCCAGCCGGCGTCAGGATCAACGCCAACGACACGATTATCGATTGGGTCGTCGTGATGCGGCGTTTCGATCAGGATTTGCTGCTGAGCGCCATCGCCAAGGCCGATGTTCCGGACAGGGCTTTGCTCTTTGCCCTCGCCGCGGCCATCGCCTCGTTTCACGAGGCCGCGCCACAGCGCGTCGAAAACGGGCGGTTCGAAGCCATCGAGGAAACCATCGGCGAAAACGATACCTGCCTGCGTGCCTGCGGCGAGGCGGGATTCCCCGACGAGAAGATCGGCTGGCTCCGCGATCGATCCAGCGAGTGGTTGCGCCGCGTCGGCCCGCTGCTCGACCGCCGGCGCCTGGAAGGCAAAGTGCGGCGCTGTCACGGCGATCTGCACACGCGCAACATCTGCATCCTCGACGGCAAGCCGGTGCTGTTCGATTGTCTCGAATTTTCCGACGAACTTGCCAGCATCGACGTGCTCTACGATCTCGCCTTCCTGCTCATGGACCTCGCCCATCTCGGGCGAGCCGAAGCGGCCAATCTTGTCTTCAACCGCTACCTCGATCTGACCGGGGATGACGGCGGGCTGCCCGCCCTGCCCCTGTTCATCGCGCTGCGCGCGGCGATCCGCGCCCATGTGACCGGCTCCGCGCTTCAGCAGGCGTCGCCCGACAGCGCAGGCCCGGCGGAAGCGCTCGCCTATCTCGACGAGGCCTGCGCCGTTCTCGAACCGGCGCCGCCCCGGCTTGTCGCGATCGGCGGGCTGAGCGGCACCGGCAAGTCGACCTTGGCGGCCGCTCTGGCGCCGGAGCTCGGCGCGCGGCCGGGGGCGCGGATCCTGCGCAGCGATGTTATCCGCAAGCGCCTTTTTGGCCTTGCGCCCGAGGCGCGGCTGCCGGAAGCCGGCTATTCGACAGGGACCACCGAGCGGGTCTATGCCGCCCTGCGCGACGGCGCCGCCCGCGCGCTGCGGGCGGGATTTTCGGCCATCATCGACGCGGTCGCCTTGCGCGAGGACGAACGGCAAGCGTTCGCGCAAGTCGCGAGGGAGCTGAATGTGCCGTTCCTTGGCCTTTGGCTCGAAGCGCCGACCGAAACGATCGCCGCGCGGGTCGACACCCGTCGGAACGACGCTTCCGATGCGACTCGCGAAGTGGTCGAGCAGCAGTCGCGGTTCGATCCCGGAAAACTTGACTGGCGACGCATCGACGCCGGCGCCGGCGCAACGGCGGTGCTGGCGACGGCGAGAAGGCTGCTTCGGCGGCCGGTCGATCGACGGGGTGGTTGAGCTAGATCAAAGCGCCCCGCTCGAACGTTTCTATCCTTACGGCTGAAACGATGGGGCGAACGATGCTAAAAACACCGCTTGAGCAGCTTGCGTACATCATCGAGAAGGCGCGCGAATTCGACGAGGAGACGGCGCCGGTCGACAGCGATTCCGGCTCCAACCCCAGTGACGACAACGACGTCTCGATCCTCGAGGCGACGGGCGACAACCCGACGAGCCAAGAGCTCGTGGCGGCGCTCGACGGCCTCAATGACGAACAGCGGATCGAGATACTAGCCCTGATGTGGCTTGGCCGCGGCGATTTCGACCGCAGCGGGTGGCGCGATGCGCTCGCTCAAGCGCGCGATGTCCACAACGAAAACGAGACCGCCTACCTGACCGGTACGCCGCTACTCGCCGACTATCTTGAAAACGCCCTCGATCTGCTGGGATATTCGCTCGAGGACTTCGAGAAAAACCGGCTGTGACCGAGCAAAAGGGAAACACTGATGTCATTGCACCCGATCATCGACAAGGCGGAAGTCGGCATCGATTTTCCCGACAAATATTACAGCGGCGGTTTTGGTCGCGATTGCAGCTTCGAAGCGCGCGCCGAAGACGACGGCGTGTTGATCCGCCTGGTGCGTGACGGCAGCGACAAGCGCGTCGCGGCGATCCATCTCCACCATTTCCTGTTGGCGGGAATCCTCGAGGAATTGGCCCAGTCGCTGGCCGAGCGGAAACCGATCGACGACACGCACCGCGAGCCGCTGCTCGCGGCCGCCCGAGGCCTGGTGACGGCGCTGGAACAACCGTCCGTCGCTGCCGGCTCGGATCGATAGCGAGGAGCGCGATGAAGCGCGTACCACCCATTATCCTCATTTGCGGCGGTTTGTTTATCGCTCTGATTGCGTTTTCGTTTTGGCTGGGAAACAGCTCGGGGCCACAGCGCGTGTCCTTCAGCGCGTTCGAACAGGACCTGACCGACGGCAAGATCAAGTCGGCGACCGTCACGGGCGACGACATCCAGGCGACGCTGAAAGACGGCAGCACGATCGTCACGACACGGGTCGCGTCCGATCTGGCGACGCAATTCGCCGAGCACGGCGTCGAGGTGACGGGTTATCCGCAGGCGAGCGGCGGCTTCGGCTGGCTGCTGTGGATGCCGATGCTGTTCCTGCTGCCGCTGCTTTTTATGCGCGGCGGCATGGGCGGCGCGATGGGCCCGGTCGGCGCGATGACCCAGAGCAAGGCCAAGGTCTTCGCGGAGACCGAGACCAAAGTCACCTTCGACGACGTCGCCGGCGTCGACGAGGCCAAGGAAGAGCTGAAGGAAATTGTCTCCTTTCTCAGGGACCCGAAAAGCTACGGCCGGCTCGGCGCACATATCCCGAAAGGGGTGCTGCTGGTCGGCCCGCCCGGAACCGGCAAGACGCTCTTGGCGCGCGCGGTTGCGGGCGAGGCGGGCGTGCCGTTCATGTCGATCAACGGTTCGGAATTTGTCGAATTATATGTCGGCGTCGGCGCGGCGCGGGTGCGCGATCTCTTCGCGCAGGGCCGCGACAAGGCGCCGGCAATCATCTTTATCGACGAGCTCGACGCGCTCGGCCACGCGCGCGGCGGCCCTTCCCATCTCGGCGGCAACGACGAGAAGGAGCAAACGCTCAACCAACTGCTCTCGGAGATGGACGGCTTTGACCCGTCGGTCGGGCTGGTGCTGCTGGCCGCGACGAACCGTCCGGAAATCCTCGACCCGGCGCTGCTGCGCGCCGGCCGCTTCGACCGCCAGGTGTTAGTCGACCGCCCGGACAAGATCGGGCGCATCCAGATCCTCAACATCTATTTGCATAAAATCCACCTCGCGCCCGGCGTCTCGGCCGAAGAAATCGCCGCGCTGACCCCGGGTTTCACCGGCGCCGATCTCGCGACGTTATGCAACGAGGCCGCGCTGCTTGCGACACGGCGCAATTCGGAGAATGTCACCGCCGCCGATTTCACCGGAGCGATCGAGCGGATCATCGCCGGGCTGGAAAAGAAGAACCGCATCCTGTCGCCTAAGGAGCGTGAGATCGTCGCTTATCACGAGATGGGGCACGCGCTGGTGGCCTCGGTGCTGCCCGGCGTCGACCGCGTGCAAAAAATCTCGATCATCCCGCGCGGGATCGGCGCGCTCGGCTACACGATCCAGCGGCCGACCGAAGACCGCTTCCTGATGACCGAGGACGAACTGCAGAACAAGATGGCGGTACTCCTCGGCGGGCGCGCGGCCGAACGGCTGATCTTCGGCAAGGTGTCGACCGGCGCCGCCGACGACCTCGCCAAGGCCTCCGACATCGCGCGCAGCGCGGCGGCGCAATACGGCATGGTGCCGACCCTCGGCGATGTCGCCTACGACCGCATCCATCAGCAATTCCTGCCGGGCGCGCAACAGCCCGGGGGCTGGTTCGATCGCAGCTATGCCGAGCAGACGGCGCGGGAGATCGATTGCGCGGTGCGCGAGATGGTGTCACACGCCGCGGACAGGGCGTTTGCCGAATTAGAAAAGCGCCGCAATGTCTTGGAGCGCGGCGCCAAACTGCTGCTCGAGAAAGAAACGCTGTCGGCCGGCGATCTCGAGAGATTGCTGAACGGTCGCAAGCATAAGCCGGCCACCAGCGCGGGTTCAGTGCCCGATTCAGCTGCGGCGTAAACTCACATCGGCGGATGATGGCGATGGCCCCTTCCTTGACAACTGACACTCCGCGGCCGGTGATCCGGGTGCGCGATCTCGTTAACCGGTTCGGTAGCCAAGTCGTCCACGACGGCATCGACCTTGATGTCATGCCGGGCGAGATCATGGGTGTGGTCGGCGGCTCGGGTAGCGGCAAGTCCGTGCTGCTGCGCACGATCATTGGGCTCAACAAACCCGCCACGGGAACCGTCGAGGTGCTCGGAGAAAAGGTCTTCGGACTTGGCGAAGACGAACGCATCGCGCTTGAGCGGCGCTGGGGCGTGCTGTTTCAGGACGGCGCGCTGTTCAGCTCGCTGACCGTCGCGGAGAATCTG
>DATHCK010000098.1:0-4562 GCA_035319545.1 Allostellaceae bacterium
TTGGCGAGCATCTGGTGCTCGGCGATCTGGCCGAGCCGCTCGGCTTTGATTCGCTGTTCGCGCTCGAACATCACTTCACCGGCTATGCGATGTCGCCGGCGCCGACCCAGCTCCTCAGCTATTACGCCGGCCGCACCAGGCGCATCCAGCTCGGCACCGCGGTCATCGTGCTGCCGTGGCACGACCCCGTGCGCGTCGCCGAGCAGATCGCGCTCCTCGACATTCTGTGCGGCGGGCGCTGCGTGTTCGGCTTTGGCCGCGGCGCGGCGAGTGTCGAGTACGAAGGCTTCCGCATTCCGATGGGCGAGGCCAGGCCGCGCTTTGTCGAGGCGGCGCAGATCATCGTCAAGGCGCTGGCGAATGACAGCTTCGAGTTCCAGGGCGAGTTCTATCAGATCCCGCGCACCGCGATCCGGCCGCGGCCGATCTCGCACCCCGAGCGGCGCTTTCACGCCTCGGCGGTGAGCCCGGAATCGGCGGAGATCATGGCGAAGCTCGGCTTCGGCATCCTGATGGTCATGCAGAACGAATGGCCAAAAGCGGCCGAGGACATCGCCCGCTATCGCGAGATCGCGCTCGCCGCCGGCCACCAGCCGCGCCCGCCGATCATCCTCACCAATGTCTGCTGCGCCGACAGCCGCGCCGAGGCGCATGAGCGCGCGGTCCAGTATCTCGGCCGCAAATGGCAGTCGATCGACGACCACTACCATTTCTCGGACGGCCATCTGTCGACCGTCAAAGGCTACGAGAGCTACGGCAAGATGGCGAAGACCTACGCCAAGATCGGCGAGAGCGCCGAGACCCGCGCCAAGGCGACCGATTTTTACGTGTCGATCCAGATCGTCGGCACGCCCGCCGACTGCCTCGAAAAAATCCGCGAACTACAGCGCTGTACCGGGATGGACCACCTCGTCACCGAATTCTCGTTTGGCGGGCTGCCGCACGAGGAGGCGGAGGTCAATATGCGGCTCTTCGCCGACCGGGTGATGCCGACATTGCAGCGCGACCCGGCCTTTGCCGCGCCCGCGGACGGCCCGGCCATTACCGCCGCGTCCCCGGAGAAGGAACGCCTTTTCGCGCCGGCTTGACCCCTCACCCAGTCCCTTCACCCTTCAGCGGCACCAGCGCGCGTAAGCGACATTCCAGAAAATCAATTCGCCCGGCCGACCAACCGATATCTTTTCACACGCCTGACGGCCGTGAAGAAGTGGCCTAAAGCACGTCGAAGTACGAAGATGCTGCTAATCACCCAATTGGGAACGCCCAGTCGGTGCAGTTCTTCCACCGCGTAATCGTCCCGAGATCTCATTAACGCCGTATTCGACAAAAACGTAGGAGTCCGCAGGGATATAAGCGCTTTTTCAGCTCGATCGCGCACTTGCTCTGGTTGAGGCAGTTTGGAACAGAACGCCAGTTCCCGGCGCACGCATACGGTTTCAACACGAGGCCGCACCCGTTCCTCGTACCGGAAGCCCATGCCCCAAAGACGCGCGTGGGTTGCTTCATGCACGATCGTTGAAGCAAGCAGCTCCGGGGTCATCCACTCGGCAAGAACATACTCAGGGTTCAACGAGCAAGCATCTAGCCGATAATAAAAACAGGCGCGCGGCCCGTGGAGCGGTGTCACCCAAATACGCTTCAGGTCGCGTGTAAGACGATGATACCGAAGCGGATCGTGCGTCTTTATGAGGACAAGAGCTGCCCGAACCCGCTCCAACAAAGGCTCGCGCTTAGGGTCGTCAATACCGACCCACAGACAATCGACGTACTCGCCGCTCGTAAAGATGTGAAGGCAAATGAGATCGCCGAGTGTCGGTCGGTATCGCTCTTTTAGTCGGTCTCTTTGCACGTCGGCCCGGCGAACACAGTTTCAGCCGTGAACCATCGAGCGCCGGGTATTAAAATTGAATTACGGCTGGCTCATTGCGTCCGGACGCTTACTGCTTAGCCAAACGCCCGCTTGAACGCCGCCCAAACCGCGCGTTGCGCGTTCATCGCATCGTCGACCGCCGGCATCATCCCGAAGAAGGCGTGGATCATGCCCTGGTATTCGTGCCGCTCGACCGGCACCCCCGCCGCCGCGAGCCGGTTGCCGTATTCCAGGCCCTCGTCGTGCAGCACGTCGCATTCGGCGGCGATGACGATCGCCGGCGCGACCCCGGCGACATTCGGCGCCAGCACCGGCGAGGCGCGCCAATCGGTGGCGTCGTCCATCGTCCGCAGATAATGGCCGCGAAACCACTTCATCGCGTCGGCGGTCAAAATCCCGCAGCCGGTCGCGAATTTTGTGTAGCTCTCGCTCCCCATGCGGAAATCGGCGACCGGGTAGACCAGCGACTGCAGCCGCAGCTTTGGCCCGCCCTTGTCGCGCGCCATCAGCGCCACCACCGCGGCCAAATTCGCGCCGGCGCTGTCGCCATGCACCCCGAGCCGCGCCGGGTCGGCGCCGAGGCTCGCGGCGTTGGCGTGCACCCATTCGAGCGCGGCGAAGGAATCTTCGACCGCCGCCGGGAAACGATGCTCCGGCCCCATCCGGTAATCGATCGAGACGACGACCGCCTCCGCGCCGCCGCACAGATTGCGCGCGATGAGGTCATGGCTATCGAGGCTGCCGATCACGTGCCCGCCGCCGTGGTAATAGGCAATCGCCGGACGCACGCCGCTCCCGGGCGGCCAGTAGATCCGCACCGGAATCTGCCCCGCCGGGCCGGGGATCGTCCGGTTCTCGATCCGCGCGACCGGCAGCGTTTCGGCCTTGCGCGATGCGGCCATCGCCTCCATCTGCACGCGCGCCTCGGGCGGCGTCATCGCCTCGATCGGCTTGAGGTCGAGCTTCGACATCGCCTCAAGCACTTTCTCGATCTGCGGATGCAGGTTCGGCATCGCTCTCTCCCGGACGAATTTCGCGTTACATTAGAGCGCGGCACATCGGGGAGGAAGCGTGAGCCAGGCCGACGGCAACGCCTATGATTATTTCGTCGCGCGCCATCTGCGCGAGAGGCGCGGCGCGCGGCTGGCTTTCGCCGACCCGTGGCGCAGCCTCACCTATGCCGAGCTCGACGCCGCGGCCGGCCGTTTCGCGGCCGGGCTCGCCGCCGCCGGCATCGAGCGCGAGCGCCGCATCGCGCTCGTCATGCTCGACACGGTCGATTTCCCAGTCGCGTTCTGGGGCGCGCTGCGCGCCGGGGTCGTGCCCATCCCGATCAACACGCTGCTGCCGGCCGATATCACCGGCTACATCCTGCGGGACAGCCGCGCCGCGGCGCTGTTTGTCTCGGCGCCGCTGCTCGAGGCGCTAAAGCCGGCGGCGCGCCGGGTCGGCCGCATTGTCATCAGCCAGCCCGACGCGCGCCCCTCCGACTTCGTGAAGTTCCTCGCTGCGGGCAATGTGCCGCCGATGGCCGAATGCTCGGCCGACGAGGTGGCGTTCTGGCTCTATTCGTCGGGCTCGACCGGCGCGCCCAAGGGCGTGCGTCATGTGCATTCGTCGCTCCGGGCGACCGCCGACACCTACGCCGCCAATGTACTTGGCCTCACCTCCGACGATGTCGTGTTCTCGGCCGCCAAGCTCTTCTTCGCCTACGGGCTCGGCAATTCGATGACCTTCCCGATGGCGGTCGGTGCCTCGACCGTGCTGCTGCCCGACCGGCCGACCCCGGACGCGGTGCTCAACGTGATGCGGCGCTATCGCCCGACCCTCTTCGCCGGGGTGCCGACGCTCTACGCCGCGCTGCTGGCGAACCCGGGGCTTGGGCCCGGCGCCGGCTCCAATCGCCTCAAAATCTGCATCTCGGCCGGTGAGCCGCTCCCCGAGCATGTCGGCCAGCGCTGGCGCGACAAGGTTGGGGTCGACATCCTCGACGGCATCGGCTCGACCGAGATGCTGCACATCTTTCTGTCGAACCGCGCCGACGATCTGCGCTACGGCACGACCGGCAAGGCCGTGCCGGGCTATGAATTACGCATCGTCGACGAGGCGGGCGCCGATGTCGCCGACGGCGAGGCTGGTGAGCTGGTCGTGCGCGGCCCCAGCGCCGCCGAGGGCTATTGGAACCAGCGCGAAAAATCGCGCCGCACCTTCCGCGGCGAGTGGACGCATACCGGCGACACCTACACCCGCGACGACCTCGGCTATTACCGCTATTGCGGTCGCCAGGACGACATGCTCAAGGTCGGCGGCATCTGGGTGTCGCCCTTCGAGGTCGAGGAAGCGCTGATCGCGCATCCTTCGGTGCTCGAAGCCGCGGTCGTCGGCCACCCCGACGCCGACGACCTCATCAAGCCCAAAGCCTTTGTCGTGCTGCAGGAAAGCGCACAGGCCGAAGACCGCGCCGCGCTCTCGACCACGCTGCAGAACGAGGTCAAGGACCGCATCGGCGTCTGGAAATACCCGCGCTGGATCGAATTCGTCGATACGCTGCCCAAGACCGCGACCGGCAAAATCCAGCGCTACAAATTGCGGGGCTGACGATGATCGACCACCGCACCGATCCGCAGCGCTACCGCCACTGGCGGCTCGCGGTCGATAGCCAGGTCGCCACTCTCACGCTCGATGTCGACCC
>DATHCK010000099.1:0-11478 GCA_035319545.1 Allostellaceae bacterium
CGGCTCGAGGATTCAGCGTCGCGCGCGGGGGTGCGCGCCGTCGAGGATCGCGCGGCGCGCGGCCGGCGGCTGCAGACGATCACCTATGAAGACGCGCTTCGCGAGAAGCTGATCGTCGGTTCGCCCGCGCGCGTCGCCGATCGCCTCATGAGCCTCAAGGAGACACTGGGGCTCGATGGTATCCTAGCGGAGATGAACTGCGGCACCAAAATCCCGCACCAGCGGGTCATGAAGTCGCTGCAGCTACTCTGCGAAAAGGTCATGCCCAAGTTCCACTGACCGACCGCCAGCCAGCCACTTTACCTGGCGGGTCTTGCGGATTTGACGCCGCTGGTCGGGGCGCATTAAGCCTCGCGCGGGGCAATTGGCTGGGTTGATCGATTTTGACCTTTGAACACTGACCATAAATCTTCTGTTCATCTTCTTCTCGGCAACCCAACGACACCCGCATTACCTGCTGTTAAGAAATTTGGCGATAAATCGTCGGGCCACCTCCGCGGTTTCCCCTTTCTCTAACCAACGCGGAGCGGAGAAGCTCGATGATGTTCCCATGGTATGTCAACGCAGCCTTGGTGTGCTTGGTGCTCGCGTGTTTCTGGGGAGTTTGGACGAGTTCGGGTAACGTCGGCGGCTAAGCAGCTCCCAAGGGGCCGGCATTTACGTTCCGGCCTCGTGACGTTACGCTCGATGTCGCGTGAATCACGGCGGCATCTTTCATCCGGACTTCACTGCCTCTCCTTTTTGGTGGGAGGCATATAGGCCGACGGTCGGCGATCCCGTCGCGGTGCCCAAATCGGCACGCGTCGCGATCGTCGGCGGCGGCTATGCCGGGCTTTCAACGGCGCTCGAATTATCGAAACACGACATCGATGCCGTGGTCTTCGAACGTGGCACGCTCGGCGAGGGCGCGAGCACGCGCAACGGCGGCGCCGTCAGCGGCGGTGTCAATGTCGGGAAAAGCTTCAGCGGTAAGCCCGCTGAGGTCGACGCTGCCCGTGCCGGCGCCATGCTGTCTGATGCTTATGATGCATTTGCGCTTGTCGAGCGGCTGATCGAGGAAGAACAGATCGATTGCTTCTGGCAAAAGCGCGGCCGCTTTCAAGGCGCGTGGACGCCGGCGCATTTCGCATATCAGCAATCGCGCCTCGACAGCCTGAACGACAGCGCCCAATCGGGTGCCTACATGGTGCCGCGCAACCGCCAGCGTGAGGAAATCGCCAGCGACTATTATTACGGCGGCATGGTGGTCGAGCGCTCAGCAAGTATCCATCCGGCGCTCTATTACAAAGGCCTGCTCGACGCTTGCCGTCGGCGCGGCATCCCTATCTGCGCCGACGCTGCGGTCGAAAGCATCACCCGCACCGGTCCGAGCTGGCGGGTGACGACCGGCCGCGGCGCGACCGAGGCAAGTGATGTCGTCATCGTCACCAATGGCTACACCGGTGCGCTGACACCGCGCCTCAGGCGTCGCGTCGTGCCGGTCGCCAGCCATATCATTGCCACAGAGGAATTGCCGGATGATCTGGCGGGCTCGTTGATCCCCAATGGGCGCACGCTCTCCGACACCAAGCGAGTGCTGTGCTACTACCGGATGTCGCCTGACGGCAGGCGCATGGTGTTTGGCGGTCGTGCCCGCTTTACTCAGGCCGACCCGCGGCTCTGCGCCCGTGTACTCCACACCTACATGACGGAGCGCTTTCCGCAGCTCAAGGGCGTGCGAATTACTCATGGCTGGACCGGCAATACGGCGTTCACCCTCGATGCGCTGCCGCATATGGGCGAGGACGAGGGGCTGCATTACGCGCTCGGCTGCAACGGCAGCGGCATCGCGATGATGTCCTATCTCGGCTATCAGACGGCGCGCAAAATCGCCCGCGCCGCCAATTATGCCTGCGCCTTCGACAGCCCGGACTTCCCCGATCACGCGCTCTATAACGGCAACCCGTGGTTTCTGCCGCTGGTCGGCTCGTATTATCGCCTGCGCGACCGGGTCGATCGGGTGCTCGCCTGAGTGCCGCCGGGCGGCTATCATCGCGGCCGCAAACCCGCGGGAGGGCACGATGGAATTCGACGCTTTCAAGTCGTCGCTGATGGGTGCGTCGCCGCCGGCCGGAGTCAGCGGCGCAGTGCAGGCGCTGTGGTGGCAGGCGAAGGGCGACTGGCACAAGGCGCATCGCTGCGCGCAGGCTGACGCTAACGAAAACGGCGCCTGGGCGCATGCCTATCTGCACCGGGTCGAGGGCGATCTGCACAATGCCGGCGGCTGGTACAAGCGCGCCGGCAAGACCCCGTCGTCCGCCCCGCTTGACAGCGAGTGGGAAGAGATCGCCCGGGCGCTGCTGAAGTAGCTATTCCGCCGCCCGCTCGTATTTCCGTGCCGGGGTGTTGACCGGTTCCAAGAGCGGCGCGGCGTTGAACGACGCGGCATAACGGTCGGCCGGCGCATCGCCATAGAGTGTCGTGCGCTGGCGCGGCGTGCGGCCAAGCGAGCGTATCAGCTTTTCCATATCCTCGGGCGGCATCTCCTGGCCAAAGCTGGCGCCGGCGGCGCGAGAGATGCTTTCGTTCATCAGCGTGCCGCCAAGATCGTTGACACCGGCGTTGAGACAGGCGGTGACCCCCAACGGGCCAAGCTTTACCCAAGACGCTTGAATGTTCGGGATCACCGGGTTGAGCGCGAGCCGCCCGACCGCATGCATTAGCACCGCTTCGCGGAAGGTGGGGCCGAGCCGCGCTGCGCCTTTGAGGTACATCGGTGCCTCCATCGGCACGAAGGGCAGTGGCACGAACTCGGTGAACCCGCCTGTCCGCGCCTGCAGCTCCCGCACGCGCAGAAGGTGCCGCGTCCAGTGCTCGTACCGATCGACATGGCCGTACATGATCGTCACCGTCGCGCGCAGCCCAACGCTGTGGGCCGCCTCCATGACCTCGAGCCACTCGGCGGTCTTGATCTTGTCCGGACAGATGACGGCGCGCACCTCGTCGTCGAGGATTTCCGCTGCCGTCCCGGGGAGCGACGATAGCCCCGCATCCTTCAGTTCGGCGAGGAAGGCGGAGAGGGTGCGACCCAAGGTCTTCGCACCCTGCCAGATTTCAAGCGGCGAGAAGGCGTGGATGTGCATCCGCGGGAGCGCCTGCTTGATGGCCCGGCAAATGCCGAGATAGGTCTCGCCGGTATATTCCGGGTGGATACCGCCTTGCAGGCAGACCTCTGTGCCGCCGCGGTCCCACGCCTCCTCGCAGCGCCGCACGATCTCGCCCCAGTCGAGGTCGTAGGGCCGGCCGCGCAAATTCTCGCTGAGTTTGCCTTTGGAGAAGGCGCAGAACTGGCAGCGAAAATAGCAGATGTTGGTGTAATTGATGTTGCGGGTAACGACGTAGCTTACAGTGTCACCGTTGACCGCTTGGCGCAGCCGGTCGGCAGCTTCGCACACCGCGTCAAACGCATCACCACGCGCCTCGAACAGCGTGGCGATCTCGCGCTCGGTCAACGTTTCGCCTTCCGCCGCGCGGTCGAGGATCGGCCGCACCGCCTCGACGAGGGCAGGGATGCGTGTCCGCCTCGTCGGAGCTGGCGGCTCGACCCCAGCGCCAGGCGTCCAATTGTCCGCGCGGGCGAACCCTTGCCCATCGATGCGCCGCAAGGTCGCCGTGCGTAGCGCCGGATCGAGCCATTTCTCTGTCTGCAGCGCGTATGCGGGATAAATCGCCAGCCGCTCAGCCAGCAGCTTGCCGGCGTCGGCGGTGCGCTCGGCCAACAGGCCGAGCTCCGGCCATGGCGCTTCCGGGTTGACGTGATCCGGCGTCACCGGCGACACGCCGCCCCAATCATTGATGCCGGCCGCGATCATCGCTTCGAGTGCGTCGGGCCTCAGGTTGGGCGGCGCCTGGATGTTCATCACCGCACCGAAGACCAGCCGCGCGCCAGCGATCGTCCAGAGATGGTCGGCCTCATCCGGATCGGGCGCACCCTCCATCTTCGTGCCCGGTTTGGCGCGGAAATTCTGGACGATAATTTCCTGAATGTGGCCGTGGCGCTCGTGCAGCTCGCGCAACGCCAGCAAGGCCTCGATGCGCTCGCGCCGGGTCTCGCCGATGCCGATGAGGATGCCGCTGGTAAAGGGCACAGCGGCTTCGCCCGCCGCCTCGATCGTCGCCAGGCGGCGCGCTGGGTGCTTGTCCGGGGAGCCGAAATGCGGGCCGCCGCGCTGTGACAGGCGTTCGCTCGCGCTTTCCAGCATGATCCCCTGCGATACCGAAACCTTCCGTAACGCATCGAGGTCGTCGCGGGTCAAAAGGCCGGGGTTGAGATGCGGCAGCAGTCCGGTCTCCTTGAGCACGAGCGCCGCTATCTCGGCGAGATAGGAGAGCGTCGTCTCGTGGCCGAGCGCGGCGAGTTCGTCGCGCGCCGCGCGGTAGCGCAGCTCCGGCTTGTCGCCCAGGGTGAAGAGCGCCTCTTTGCAGCCGGCCTTGGCGCCGGCGCGGGCGATCTCGAGCACCTCGTCGCGTGTCAGATAGGCGCGTTCGCCGCGACGGGGCGGGTGAGCAAAGGTGCAGTAGTGGCAAACGTCGCGGCACAGCTGCGTCAACGGGATGAACACCTTGCGCGAATAAGAGACGAGATTACCGTGCCAGGCGTCGCGCAATCCGGCGGCGACCCGCATCAGCGCCGGCAGATCGTCGCACTCGGCGAGCGCCAGCGCGTCGGCTTCGGAAAGCCGCTCGCCCGCTTCGGCCCGGCTGAGGATCGTCGCGAAAAAATCGCTCACTCTGGCCTCATCTCGCTCGCGTGTTCGGCGATCAACCTGCCGGCGCGCGTTGTTGTTTCGAGCCGAGCAAAATGATGGAGGTCTTGGGGATTGTCGATATCGAAGGCGATCCCAGATAGGCGCACCACGCATGGCTCGATGCCCTGGGCGCGCGCCGCTGCGAGATGCGGAAAGAAGCTGTCTTCGCCAAAGCGCAGCGGCACGGCTTGCGGCGGCGACATCAGGATCGCGTTTGAGCCGAAGTCGTCATGTGCCGGTGCGATCGTAAAGGAAGGCGCGGGGCCGTGCGCCGCGATCAGGGTTTCGACTTCAGCGGAGGTGATGAGCGGCAGGTCACCGGGCAGGGTCAGCATCGTGCTGAGGCCTTGCGCGACGAGATAGCGTGCCCCAGCATCGACTGCGCCAGTATGGCCGTCATGCGCGCCGTCAGCGAGCGTCAGCAGGCCGTAGCGATGGGCGAGGACTTCAGCCTGTGGATCGACCGTAATGACGATCGCGCCGCCAAGGCCTTTAACCCGGGCGACGGCCTCCAGCACGTCTTCGAGCATTGCCAGCGCCAAAGCTTGCCGGAGCGGCGCCGAGAGCACCGGCGCGAGACGCTGCTTTGCGCCAACCGTTTCCTTGACCGGGATGATCGCCCATACCTCGCTCGCGTCATCCATCAGCGCAGCCGATCCGCGGTATCGAGAACGGCGCGGGCCAAGGCTTCGCGGTCGTCCAGCGTAATCATCAGCGTCCGCGTCAGCGCGACCGGGAGATCGAGCCCGGCAACCGCATCGCGGTCAACCTCGTCGGCAATATAGGCATCGAGAAAGTCACGGTAGTGCCCCGCGACCGCCGCCGCATCGACGGGCAGGCCCAACTCTTCCATCATCTTCGCGGCCGGTCCTTTGACCGCCTTGCCGCCGATGATTGGCGACACCACGACGACCGGCGCCCGGCAATCTCGCAACGCCTGTCGGACGCCGGGCACCGCGAGGATCGGGTCGATGCTGATGAACGGGTTGGATGGGCAGATGACAACCGCCCACAGTTTCGGATCGGCGAGCGCGGCGAGAAAGTCGAGGTTGGGCCGTGCCGTCTCGCTGCCAGCAAATTCGAGCCGGCGCACGGAGGGTTCGCAACGCAGCCGCACGAAGTAATCCTGGAAATCGAGCCAGCCGCGGTCGGTGTAGAGCCGTGTGCGCACCTTGTCGTCGCTTGCCGGCAAGAGGCGCGCGGCGATGCCGAGCCGCCGTCGAAGATCATCCATGATGATGGGCAGCGTTTCGCCTGCTGCCAGTCGGCGGCTGCGTTCGACATGGGTCGCGAGGTCGCCGTCGCCCAACCTGAACCAGGTCTCGCCGCCCAATTTTTCCAGCGCGGCCATAAAGGTCCAGGTTTCGTCGCGCCGCCCCCAGCCGAGTTCCGGGTTCGCCATGCCTGACAGCGTGTAGAGCAGCGTGTCGAGATCGGGGCAGATCGTGAGCCCTAAATGCTCGAAGTCGTCGCCGGGATTGGCAATGACGGTGAGGGTGTCCGGCGGCAGGATACGGTAAAGTCCGAGCGCGAGCTTGGCACCGCCGACGCCGCCCGACAGCGCCAGAACCGGCCCATCAACATTCATCGGAACAGATCATGCTCCGGCGGGCGCACAAGCGCGGCAGCGTCCGCCTCGGGCGCGGTCCAATGAAGACCGCGCACCAGTACCATCGGTATCGCCTCGCTGGCCTGGCCCATTATTAGC
Source organism: Allostellaceae bacterium (assembly GCA_035319545.1). GTDB lineage: Bacteria > Pseudomonadota > Alphaproteobacteria > ATCC43930 > CGMCC-115725 > DATARH01. The sequence continues at coordinate 6,496 of DATHCK010000099.1, forward strand.
GACGCGGCAGCGGCAATCTCGTCGGCAAACCCGGTCTCGGTCACCTCGAGCGGCCGACCGAACAGGTCGGGATGGCCGCGCCAGTCGATGATCGCCGGCAAGCCGGCCGAGCCCAACGCGATGCCGACCGTGCCGCGGCGAAACGGCCGACCGAAACTGTCGCTGATGATGACTGCGATCGGCACGCCATAGGAAGCGACCAGCTGCTCGCGCAGCGCCCGCGCCGAGGCATCGGGATCGAGCGGCAGCAGCAGAACGTGCTCATGTCTGTCGCCGGGCGCGACATTCGAGTGGTCGATCCCGGCATTCGCCATCACCCAACCGAGCCGATGTTCGGCGATGATCAGGTTTTCGCGGCGCCGTACGATGCGCTTCGATTCCGAAAGCACGACTTCACAGAACTTCGCGCCTTTGCCGGTCTGCTCGGCGAGCTTGTGCGCCTCGGGAGACGGATGAACCTTGCTGACATCGACAAACCGATTCTCGGCCTTGGAGACGATCTTCTGCGCGACTACCAGCACGTCGCCGGCCTCCGGCGCGATCGCCGCGTCGACCAGCGCCGAAATCGCCAGCGCATCGAGATTGTCGCCGGGCTGGACCATTGGCACGCCCGGCAGCCCGATAATTTCGACTCGGTTGGGCATCGCGAGACCCGCTAACCAAATGCCTTGCGTAGCCGCGGTACGACCTGCTCGGCATAAAGCTTGAGGAAGCGCGCCTGATCAGGGCCGGGGGCGTGAAACACGAGGTGGGTAAACCCGAGCTCGACATAGGGGCGGATGCGCTCGACCTGCTCGTCGGGGTCGTTCGAGACGATCCAGCGGCTCGCAGCGCGGTCCAGCGGTAGCGCGTCGGCGCGGCGTTCCATTTCGATCGGGTCCTCGACGCCCATTTTTTCCTCGGGCGACAGCGCCAGCGCCGCCCAGTGCCGGGTCAGCTCTTTGGCGTGCTGCGCGTCGGTGTCGAACGACACCTTGACCTCAATCATCTTTTCGAGGCTCGCGCTTTCGCGCCCCGCGCGCGCCAGACCTTCGCTCACCTTATCGGTCAGTTCGGTATAAAGCGCGGGCGCCTTGCCGCTGGTGACGATGAAGCCTTCCGCAATCTGCCCAGCCATCTGCGCCGCAAGCGGCCCGGACGCCGCGACCCAGATCGGCACCTTGTTCTTCGGCTTATCGTAGATCGTCGCGTCGATGGTCTTGTAGAATTGTCCCTCGAAGGTGACGCGGTCTTGTGTCCACAGCGTGTTGATGAGGCGGATCGCCTCACGCAGCCGGTCGCGCCGCTCCTTCGGACCGGGCCAGGCGATGCCGGCTGACGGCACTTCGTTCAACGACTCACCGGTGCCGAGCCCGAGCACGACCCGACCCGGAAACATTGCCCCCATCGTGCCGAAAGCCTGCGCGACGATCGACGGATGGTAGCGGAAGGTCGGCGTTGCGACGCTTGTGCCGATGACGACGCGCTTGGTGCTGGCGCCGAGCGCGCCGAGCCAGGCGAGCGAATTGGGCGCGTGGCCATCGGTGTGCTTCCACGGCTGGAAATGGTCGCTGACAAAGACCGAGTCAAAACCCTGATCCTCGGCGAGCACCGAGAAATCGAGCAAGTCACGTGGCCCGAATTGCTCGGCCGACGCCTTGTATCCAATCTTCAACACGGGGCTCTCCTTCAGACCTTGGCCAGCACGTCCTCGCGAAAGCGCCTCATATTGGCGATAACCTCGCCGGCATCGGCGCCGTCAAAACTGAAATCCACCGCGACGACGTCGAGACCCTTGAACGCGCGCAGGTCACCGATGATCGCTTCGTTGTTCCCCGAGAACAGGCGCCGATCGCCGTTGTCGGCGCGCTCGGGAATGGCGGCGCCGCGCTGCGTCACGCGATAGGCGAGGATGATCTCCTTCGGGTCCCGTCCGGCATTGTTGCAATGGCGATGCAGCCGCTCGATGCCGCCTTTGAAGCGCTCGAGCGTGTCGAGGCGGAACGCGGGGTTGGTGCCGATCGGATACCAGCCGTCGCCCAGTTTCGCGGTGCGCCGCAGCGCCGGGCCGCTTTCGCCGCCGACCCAGATCGGCACGCGATTCTGCACCGGGCGCGGCTGGAAAAAGATGTTGGAGAAATTCACATACTTGCCGCTGAACGATGGATTTTCATTGGTCCACAGCTCCCGGCAGGCGAGCAGATATTCGTCGGTGACCGCGCCGCGTTCGTCGAACGGGTCGGTGCCGATCGCCTCGAATTCCTCGCGGCACCAGCCGGCGCCGACGCCGAGGGTCAACCGCCCCTCGGAGAGGCAATCGATCGTCGCGAGGATTTTCGCGGTCAATACCGCCGGGCGGTGCGGCACCACCATGACTGAGGTGACGAGCCGCAGCCTTGAGGTCTTGGCGGCGACAAAGGCGACCGCGGTCAGCTGCTCGTGACGGTCGCCGCCGGCGCGCCCGGGAAATTCGCCTGTGTCGGAATAGGGATATTTGTTCTCCAGCTCGCGCGGAATGACGACGTGGTCGGAGAGCGTGCAGTAATCGTAGCCGATCGCCTCGCCCTCCTGCGCGATGCGGGCGAGATTTTTTGCTCCCGATAACGGGCCGCTGACCGGCGCACCAAAGCCGTATTGCATGGATGCTCTCCCGACCGAGTTACGTTTGCCCGGTAGCCTAGAGCCTACGCCGGGTGGCGGCTAGTGCGTCCTTCGGTTGTCACAATTCGAGCACGCGGCGCAGCCCGTCTTCGACTGCCTTGAGGTCGGGCAGCGAGAGCTGGCCGGCGGTACGCGTGAGCCGCGCCTTGTCGATCGCGCGCGCCTGATCGCAGATCGCGACCTTTCCTTCACCCGCCGACGGTGTAGCGACGACAATCGGCGGCCGCGGCTGGGCGCCAGTGGCGAGCGGTACGACGACGACCGTGCGGCGCGCGCGATTGAGCGCGTCGGCGGTGATGACGATCGCCGGGCGCATCGGCCGGACGTCGCTGCTGTTGGCGGTGTCAAAATCGACCCACCAGACCTCGCCGCGGCGTACCGGCTCGCTGCTTGTCGTTGAAGCGGCCATTATTCGCTCCGGCCGCCGTCGGCAGGCGTGGCGCCGCCATCACCAAGCACCAGCTCCCACCCGCCGGTTTCGGCGGCGAGCGCCTCATCCTTCTCGACTTCCAGAGCGGCAAGGTACAGCGGATCCCTGTCACCGACACCGTCGGGGGGCAACGCCTGCTGGAGCAAATCCTGGATGAACTTGCTGCGCTGACGCGCAGGCACTGTCCGCTTCAGCCGGCGGACCAGCTCATCGGGAAGATGCAACAAAAGCTGCTGAGTTGCCGTGGCAGCCCCCTTCATAGCAACAGAGATATCGATATCGCTATGAAGGGGTTGTCGCAAGCGCGCCGGAAAATCAGCTGCACCCGCTCGTCGAGCCACAGGTGTCGCATTTGAGGCAGGTGCCGTTGCGCACCAGAGTGAAGTTGCCGCATTCGCCGCAGCTGTCGCCTTCGTAGCCCTTCATGCGCGCTTCGCGGATTTTCTCGATCCGCGGGTCGGCGGCGAGCGTCGCGAACTCGACCGTCTCCACCACCTCCGCCGCGGCCACCGCGAGCGGCCCGGCGGCGAAGAGCGGCATATCACCGGCCGGCGCCTCGGCGCGCGCGGTCGCCGCGCCGCCGCGCCTGCCGCCGTGCAGCACGGTCAGCTTGTTGCGGACATAGCCTTGGGAGGCGACCTTCTGGACGATCGCCGCGACTTCGGCGCCCACCTTGGCCTGCGCATCATCGTCGATCTCGCGCAGGTTCGATTCCGCGACGATGCCCTTGCCGATCGTGTCGGGCATCAGATCGGCCGGCTCAACATGGGCGAGGTCGTTGCGGCCAAGATACGAGACGGCGAGTTCGCGGAAGATGTAGTCGAGGATCGAGGTCGCCATCTTGATGACGTCGTTGCCCTCAACCATCCCCGCCGGCTCGAAGCGGGTAAAGGTGAAGGCCTCGACAAATTCCTCGAGCGGCACGCCGTATTGCAGGCCAAGGGAAATCGCGATCGCGAAATTGTTCATCAGCGAGCGGAAGGCCGAGCCTTCCTTGTGCATGTCGATAAACACCTCGGCGAGCTTGCCGTCCTCGTATTCGCCGGTGCGCAGATAGACCTTGTGCCCGCCGACGACAGCCTTTTGCGTGTAGCCCTTGCGCCGGTTCGACAGGCGGCGGCGCTCGGCGCGCATGACGACGCGTTCGATGACCCGCTCGACAATGCGCTCGGCGACGATCGGAACGCGGTCGGCCGGTGACTGCGCGAGCAGATCGGCGGCCTTGTCCTCGGCCTCCTCGTCGTCGCCGAATAGGTTGGAGGCGAGCGGCTGCGACAGCTTCGAGCCGTCGCGATAGAGCGCGGTCGCCTTCAGACCCAGCTCCCAAGACCGCCTGTAAGCCGCCTTGCAGTCGTCGACCGTCGCCGCGTTCGGCATGTTGATTGTTTTCGAGATCGCGCCGGTGATGAAGGGCTGCGCCGCGGCCATCATCTCGATATGGCTATCGACCGACAGACAACGCTTGCCGAGCCGCCCGCAGGGATTGGCGCAATCGAAGACCGGCAGGTGCTCTTCCTTGAGATGCGGCGCACCCTCCAAGGTCATTGCGCCGCAGCAATAGGTGTTCGCCACCTCGATCTCGGCGCGGCTGAAGCCGAGCGCTGCCAGGAGGTCGAATGCCGGGTCGGCCAGCGCTGCCGGTGCGATACCGAGCTTCTCGCTGCAGAAGGCTTCGCCGAGCGTCCATTTGTTGAAGGCGAACTTGATGTCAAAGGCTGAGGCGAGGGCGCCTTCGACGGCGGTGAGCGACACGTCGTCAAATCCCTTTTCCAACAGCGTGTCGTGGTTGATCGCCGGCGCGCCTTTTAGCGTGCCGTGGCCGAGCGCGTAGCGTTCGATATGCTCGATCGCGTGATCGTCATAGCCGAGCGTGTGCAGCGCGTGCGGCACCATGCGGTTGATGATCTTGAAAT
>DATHCK010000100.1:0-11953 GCA_035319545.1 Allostellaceae bacterium
GATCGGCCTCCTGGGCGATCCTGGCCGACGGCATCGGGCTCTCTCTCAGTGTTTCGCCGCCGCCGCGCTGCGCGGGTTGAGGCTCTGGATGTGGCCGCTTTCGGTGCCGGCGGTCGGGTCGATGACGGCGTTGATGAGGGCGGGCTTGCCGGAGGCGAGGGCTTCGGTCACGGCCTTAGTGAGGCTCGGCGTATCGGTGCAGTGATAGCCCTTGCCGCCGAACGCCTCGATGATCTTTTCATAGCGCGCGTCGCGCAGGAGGCCGGTCGGGGTATACGGCATGCCCTCGGGGTCGCCGCGATAGACGCCGTTATTGTTGAAGATGATCGTGGTGACCGGGAGGTCGTAGCGGCAGATCGTTTCGATCTCCATGCCGCTAAAGCCAAAGGCGCTGTCGCCTTCGATCGCGACAACCGGCTTGCCGGTGACCGCGGCGGCGGCGACCGCATAGCCCATGCCGATCCCCATGACGCCCCAGGTGCCGCTGTCGAGGCGGTGGCGCGGCTTGTCCATGTCGATGATGTTGCGGCCGAAATCCAAGGTGTTGGCGCCCTCGTTGACGATGTAGACGTCAGGCTGCGTGGCGAGCGCGTTGCGCACCGCGCGCAGGGCCGATGAGAAATTCATCGGGTTCGGGTCGGCGTTGAGCCGCGCCGCCATGCGCTCGACATTTTGCTGCTTGCGCTTGCCCATCTCGTCGAGCCAGGGGCCTTGCGGCTTGATCTGGCCCGGCTTCATCGCCGCGTTCAATGCGGTGAACACCGATTTGATGTCGCCAACGACCGGCGCGACGATGGCCCGGTTGCTGTCCATCTCGGTCGCCGCGATGTCGATTTGCACAATCTTGGTATTGGGGTTCCACAGCGGCGCGCGGCCGTGGCTGAGGAGCCAATTGAGCCGCGCCCCGGCGAGCACCACGACATCGGCCTGACCGATCGCGAAGGAGCGCGCGGCGGCGGCGGATTGCGGGTGGTCGTCGGGCAAGAGGCCCTTGGCCATCGACATCGGCAGGAAGGGAATGCCGGTCGCTTCGAGGAAGGCGCGGATCTCCTTATCGGCGCGGGCATAGGCGGCGCCCTTGCCAAGGATCGCCAGCGGCCGCTCGGCATGCGCCAGGAGATCGAGGGCACGAGCGATCGACTCCGGCGCGGGCGGCGAGGCGGGCGCGGGATCGACGACCTTGACGAGCGATTTCTTGCCGGCCTCGGCATCGAGAGCGGAGCCGAGCACCTCGGCCGTCAGGTCGAGATAGACGCCGCCGGGCCGTCCCGAGACCGCGGCGCGGATCGCCCGCGCGATGCCGATGCCGATATCCTGTGGACGGTTGACGCGGTAGGCCGCCTTGCAATGCGGCCGCGCGACGGCGAGCTGATCCATCTCCTCGTAATCGCCCTGTTCGAGATCGACGATGTTGCGGTCGCTCGACCCCGAAATGAGGATCATCGGAAAGCAGTTGGTCGTGGCGTTGGCGAGCCCGACGAGGCCGTTGAGGAAACCCGGCGCCGACACGGTCATGCAGATGCCCGGCTTCGCGGTCAGGTACCCGGCGATCGCCGCGGCGTTGGCGGCTTGCTGCTCGTGGCGGAAGCCGAGATAGCGGATGCCCTCGTTCTGCGCGAGCCGCAAGAGGTCGGTAATCGGGATGCCGGCGACGCCAAAAATCGTGTCGACCCCGTTCAGCTTCAGCGCCTCCACAACGAGGTGGAAGCCATCGGTCATCTCGCCTGCATGTTCCGCGTCGCTCATATCGATCCACCGCTCGCCCGGGTTTACGTCCTGCTTGGGTTTCGCGTCCTATAGCACGGCTTGTCGCTTGCTCGTCAATTTCGGGGCATCAATTGGCCCGCCGCGGGCGCCGCGTCGCGGGCATTGCTGTCGTTCGCAACATGCACTCGACTTCCGCCGCGGAAATGCTGATGATTATCCCAGGTTGAACACCCACCGGTGACTCGCAGAGGAGCCCGTACACATGGCACATGAGGAAACCTTTACCGCCGGACCGTTGACCTTCGCCGTCAAGCACGAGCTGTGGGACGAGAACATCCAGGATCACGCCGACCAGGGCGTCGCCATCCTGGTCAGGGCGCAGGTCGCCGGCAAGGACACGACCTTGCTGCGCTTCAACTGCTTCGACATCGAGAAGAGCTACGATTACGGCCCCGAGAACAAGGAGCTGGCGCTCGCCGGGCCGGAGATGCTGGGCGGCGCGATGCTGACCAACCACTACCAGATGGACCCGATCGCCTGCGGCAACCCGATCGGCTGGACGATCAAGACGCTCGGCACGAAGCTCGAAAAGATGCTCGACCGCGCTGGCTACCCGGCGATCGCCAAGACCGTCAAGATGAAGGCGGTGCGCGACGTGCTGCCCGAGGTCGAGGCCTGCGCCCGCGAGGCTTATGCCACCAAGCGCAACACCGTGAAGCACAACCGCGGCACCGACATCTTCGAATGCGGCAACTTCCGCTTCGGGCTTGAGATGCGGCGTCTGCCGATGGGCGATGGCGGGCTGGCGATCCATGTGCTGGCCGATATCGGTGGCACGCCGGGCAAGAAATACACCGAAGAGACCGAGATGCTCGCGTTCGACCATTTCTGGAACGGCGCGCATTATCATTACGGTCCGCGCAACAAGAACCATCGGATCTACTGGGATCGGACCCTGGTCGAGGATCCGCTGCAGTGGACCCTCGAGCAGTTCGAGGCCGGCAAGCTCCCGGCGATGATCACCCGCGCCGGCTATCCCGGCGTCGCGGCCGATTACGACGCCGGCAAGTTCGCCGAGGTCTTCCCGAAGCTGAAGAAGCGGGCGCTCGAGATGTGGAAGGAAGGCGAGCGGCTGACCGGCCATCCGGGCCTGCCCTTGGAGCCGACCCCGAACCTCGCCGCCGCCGAGTAGAGGCGCGAAGCAACACCCGGACCCTCCCCCGCTCGGGGGAGGGTTCTTTTATTTCGCCGCTGCAAACGCCTGTTGTGCCACGCTGGTATACCAGATACCATAAGGCATGCCTGAAACTTCGGCGCGCGCCTCTGGCGTTCTCGACATCCCGCGGCTCGACACGCAATCGACCTTTCGCGATCTTGCCTACGCGGCGCTAAAGCGCGCGATCACCGCCATCGACATCTATGACCGGCCGGACGAAGTGCGGCTCGACGAGCGCGCGCTGTCCGCCGATCTCGGCGTGAGTCGCACGCCGATCCGCGAGGCGATGACCCTGCTCGAACAAGAGGGGTTTGTCCGCACCTTGCCGCGCCGCGGCATCTATGTCGTACGCAAGACGAAGCGCGAGATCGTCGAGATCATCACCGTGATGGCGGCGCTCGAAAGCATGGCGGCGCGACTCGTCGCGCTCAATGCCCCGGACGACGACATCGCCGAATTGCGCCGGCTGATGGACGCGTTCCACGACGGCACCGACGGCGAGCGGCTGGAGGAATATTCCAACGCCAATATCGCCTTCCACCAAGCGATCATCCGGATGAGCGGCTGCGCGCTTTTGGCCGAGATGACCGAGAATTTGTTCATCCACATGCGGGCGATCCGCAAGGTGACGATCGCGCAAGACAACCGCGCGGCGCGCTCGATCGTCGACCATATGGCGATCATCGAGGCACTGGAGCGACGCGACGCCGATGCGGCGGCACGGCTCGCGCGCGAGCACACGTTAGGTCTCGCGTTGCATGTCGAACAGCACGGCGATTTTCTCGACACGACCCCACGACCGCTAAGAGTTTGAGTTAGGAGACGGCAATGACGAAAGCACTCGACGGCGTCCGCATCCTCGATTTTGGCCACGTGCAAGCGGCGCCGACCGGAACGCAGCTGCTGGCCTGGATGGGCGCCGACGTGATCAAGGTCGAGCTGCCCGGGCGCGGCGACATTACGCGCGGCCAACTGCAGGACGTGAAGGGCGCCGACAGCCTCTATTTCACGATGCTCAACTCGAACAAGCGCAGCATCACGATCAACATGAAGCAGCCCAAGGGCAAGGCGGTGATCGAGGCGCTGGTGCGGCGCAGCGACATTATCGTCGAGAATTTCGGGCCCGGCGTGCTCGATCGGGCGGGCTTCACCTGGGAGCGCTTCCGGGAACTCAATCCCCGCGTCATCTACGCGTCGGTTAAGGGGTTCGGCCCCGGCCCGTTTGTCGACTGCAAGGCGTATGAGAATGTCGCGCAATGCATGGGCGGCGCCGCGAGCACGACCGGCTGGGAAGACGGCCCGCCCACCGTCACGGGCGCGCAGATCGGCGATAGCGGCACCGGGCTCCACATGGTCACCGGTATCCTCGCCGCGCTCTATCAGCGCGAGAAGACCGGCAGGGGGCAGCGGGTCGAGGTCGCGATGGCCGATGCGGTGCTGAACCTGACGCGCGTCAAGATGCGCGATCAGCAGCGCCTCAAGCACGGACCGTTGACGGAATACCCGAACAAGACCTTTGGCGACGAGGTGCCGCGCGCCGGCAACGCGTCGGGCGGCGGTCAACCGGGGGCGGCGCTGCGCTGTGCGCCGGGTGGACCCAACGATTACGCCTACGTGATCATCCAGCCGCCGTGCTGGGAGCCGCTGATGAAGCTCTGCGGCCGCGAAGAGTTGATCACCGATCCCGAATGGGCGACCCCGGCGGCGCGGCTGCCAAAGATCCCAGAATGCTTCGCAATCATCGAAAAATGGACGATGACCAAGACCAAATGGCAGGTCATGGAGGCGCTCAACGAGGTCGATGTGCCATGCGGCCCGATCCTCTCGATGAAGGACATCTACGAGGACAAGTCGCTCTATGAGCGCGACATGCTGGTCAAACTCGACCATCCGACGCGTGGCGAGTACGTGCAGGTCGGCATGCCGATCAACCTGTCGGATTCGCCGGTCGAGCACCGGCGCGCGCCCCTTCTCGGCGAGCACACGGACGAGGTGTTGAAATGGCTCGGGCACAGCGACGCCGAAATCGCGGTGATGAAGCAGGAAGGCGCGGTGTAGGATCGGGCCGTGGCCCAAACCTCGACCCATGATCGGCGCGTGCACCCCGGCTCCGGCCGGCGGCGCGGACGCGACGTGCCGAAGGGCCGCCAGGTCGAGCCGCAGGCGCTCGCGGAGATGCAGGCGCTGCTCGGCGACCGCGAGCGCCGGCGCGACCTGCTGATCGAGCACCTACACCTCCTGCAGGATCACTATGGCTGCCTGCACGCGCGGCACCTCGCGGCGCTGGCCGAGGAGATGCGGCTCGCGCTTGTCGAGGTCTACGAGGTCGCGACCTTCTACGCGCATTTCGATGTCGTGATGGATGACGAAGCGCCGCCGCCCGAGCTGACGGTGCGGGTCTGCGACAGCCTGACCTGTTCGCTGCTCGGCGCTGACAAGCTGCTGACGGATTTGCAGGACCGGCTGGCTGATGGGGTGCGCGTGGTGCGCGCGCCGTGCATGGGCGGCTGTCACAACGCGCCGGTCTGCGCAATCGGCCATGCGCTGCACGAGCACGCGACCGTCGACAGCGTCATCGATGCCGTCGCACACAAGCATACGCATCCCGACATCCCGCCCTTTGTCAGCCTCGACGACTACCGCAAGGCCGGCGGCTACAAGCTGCTCGAAGCCTGCCTTTCCGGGGCGCGCGGCCGCGACAGCGTCATCGAGGCGATGGAAAAGTCGAACATCCGCGGCATGGGCGGCGCGGGTTTTCCGACCGGGCGCAAATGGCGCTTTGTACTGGCCGAGCCGGCGCCGCGGCTGATGGCGGTGAATGGTGACGAGGGCGAGCCCGGCACCTTCAAGGACCGCTATTTTCTCGAAACCGACCCGCATCGCTTCTTGGAAGGCGTGTTGATCGCCGCCTGGGTCGTCGAAGCGCCGGAAGTATACATCTACCTGCGCGACGAATACCCGCAATGCCGCGAAGTGCTCGCGCAGCAGATCACGGCGATCGAAGCCGCTGGCTTGTCGAAGCACACGAAGCTGCACCTTCGGCGCGGCGCCGGCGCTTATATCTGCGGCGAGGAGTCGGCGATGCTCGAAAGCATCGAGGGGAAGCGCGGGTTACCCCGCCACAAGCCGCCGTTTCCGTCGCAGGTCGGGCTCTTTGGCCGGCCGACCCTGATCAACAATATCGAGACGCTTTATTGGGTTCGCGACATCGTCGAGCAGGGGCCGGAATGGTTCTCGAAAGAGGGCCGCAACGGACGCCAGGGAAGGCGCACCTTCAGCGTCTCGGGCCGGGTCAAGAACCCCGGCGTCAAGCTCGCCCCGGCCGGGATCACGGTGAAAGAGCTGATCGACGAATATTGCGGCGGGATGGCGGACGGCCATCAGTTCAAGGGCTATCTGCCGGGCGGCGCGTCGGGCGGCATCCTGCCGGCGTCGAAGGGCGACATCCCCTTGGATTTCGGCACGCTGGAAAGCGAGGGGTGCTTTATCGGCTCGGCCGCGGTTGTCGTGCTCTCCGACAAGGACGACATGAAGGCGGTGGCGCTCAATCTCTTGAAGTTCTTCGAGGATGAAAGTTGCGGCCAGTGCACGCCCTGCCGGGTCGGCACCGAAAAGGCGGTGAAGCTGATGAGCGCGCCGCGCTGGGACGATAATCTGTTGCAGGAGTTGTCCCGGGTGATGGGCGATGCGTCAATCTGTGGCCTCGGCCAAGCGGCGATGAACCCGGTGAAGCAGGTCATGAAGCATTTCCCCGAGGATCTGGCGGGACCGGCGTGATGAGCGATCCGATCAAATTCACCCTCGACGGCGTCGAGGTCGAGGCGCAGCCGGGCGAGACGATCTGGCAGGTGGCGGACCGGCTCGGCACCGAGATCCCGCATCTCTGCTGGCGGCCGAAGCCGGGCTACCGCGCCGATGGCAATTGCCGCGCCTGCATGGTCGAGATCGAGGGCGAACGGGTGCTCGCCGCGTCATGCATCAGAAAGCCCACCGCCGGGATGAAGGTGCATTCGGCCAGCGAGCGCGCCAAATTCTCCCGCAAGATGGTGTTCGAGCTGCTGGTCGGTGACCAGCCGGAGCGACCGGTCGCTCACGACCCCAACTCATCGCTTTGGCAATGGGCTGACAAGCTCGAGGTCTCGGACAGCCGCTTCCCGCAGCGCATGCCGCCGGCACCGGACCGCAGCCATGTCGCGATGGCGGTGCAGCTCGACGCCTGCATTCAGTGCAATCTCTGCGTCCGCGCCTGCCGCGAGGTGCAGGTCAATGACGTGATCGGCATGGCCGCGCGCGGCCACAACGAGAAGATCGTCTTCGATTTTGACGATCCGATGGGCAATTCGACCTGCGTCGCCTGCGGCGAATGCGTTCAAGCCTGCCCCACGGGCGCGCTGATGCCGGCGACTCAGGTCGACCAGAACGGCGTCTTCGCGAACGCCCCCGATCGCGAGGTCGACAGCGTCTGTCCCTATTGCGGCGTCGGTTGCCAGCTGACCTACAAGATCAAGAACGACCGTATCGTCGCGGTCGAGGGCAAGGATGGCCCCGCCAACCACAACCGGCTCTGCGTCAAGGGCCGGTTCGGGTTCGACTATGTCCACCATCCCGATCGGTTGACCGAGCCGCTGATCCGGAAAGAGGGCGTCGCGAAGGACGACACCGATATCGACCCGGCCAATCCGTATACGCATTTCAGGAAGGCGAGCTGGGAAGAAGCGCTCGACCGCGCCGCGTTGGGCCTTCTCAAAATCCGCGACCGTGATGGACGCCGTGCGCTGGCCGGGTTCGGCTCGGCCAAGGGGTCGAACGAGGAGGCCTATCTCTTCCAGAAGCTCGTGCGCACCGGCTTTGGCAGCAACAATGTCGACCACTGCACGCGGCTCTGCCACGCCTCGTCGGTGGCGGCGCTGATGGAGGGGATCGGCTCGGGCGCGGTGACCGCGCCGTTCACCGCCGCCGCGGACGCCGACGTCATCATCGCCATCGGCTGCCGGCCGACCGAGAACCACCCGGTCGCCGCGACCTTTTTCAAGCAGGCCGCCAAGCGCGGCGCCAAGGTCTTTGTGATGGACCCGCGCGGCCATCAGCTCGGCCGGCACGCGACGGGGGTGCTGCAATTCTCGCCCGGCCGCGACGTGGCGATGCTCAACGCCCTCATCCACACGATCGTCGAGGAGGGCCTCACCGACCGGCAATATATCCAGACCTATACCGAGGATTACGAAAAGCTGCGCGAGCACATCAAGGATTACAGCCCGGAAAAGATGGCGCCGATCTGCGGCATCGACGCGCAGACCTTGCGAGCCGTGGCGCGCGAGTACGCCCGTGCCGAGCGCGCGATCATCTTCTGGGGCATGGGCATCTCGCAACACACCCACGGCACTGACAACGCGCGCTGCCTGATCGCGCTGTCGATGATCACCGGCCAGGTTGGCCGGCCGGGCACCGGGCTGCACCCGCTGCGCGGCCAGAACAACGTGCAGGGCGCGTCCGACGCCGGGCTGATCCCGATGGTCTACCCCGACTATCAGTCGGTCGAGAACCCGGCGATCCGCGAGAAATTCGAGAAATTGTGGGGCGCCGAGCTCGACCCTCAACGCGGACTGACCGTCGTCGAGATCATGGATGCGGTGCATCGCGACGAGATCAAGGGCATGTACATCATGGGCGAAAACCCAGCGATGTCGGACCCCGATGTCGAACACGCGCGCCACGCGCTCGCCCATCTCGAGCATCTCGTGGTGCAGGACATCTTCCTTACCGAGACCGCGAAATACGCCGATGTGGTCTTGCCGGCCTCCGCGTGGCCGGAAAAGGACGGCACCGTTTCCAACACCAATCGCCAGGTGCAGATGGGGCGGGCAGCGCTGCCGCTGCCCGGCAACGCCCGGCTCGATTGGTGGCAGATCCAGGAGATCGCCCGGCGCATGGGGCTAGATTGGCGCTACACCGGGCCGGCCGATGTGTTCGCCGAGATGAAGCTGGCGATGCCCTCGCTCGACAACATCACCTGGGAGCGGCTGCAGCGCGAGGACTCGGTCACCTATCCGTGCGACGCCGAGGACAAGCCGGGCAACGAGATCGTCTTTGGCAACGGCTTCCCGACCCCGTCGGGCCGCGCCAAGCTGGTGCCGGCCTCGATCATCCCGCCCGCCGAGGAGCCCGACGCCGAATTCCCGCTGGTGCTGACCACCGGCCGCCAGCTGGAGCACTGGCACACCGGCGCGATGACTCGCCGCGCCACCGTGCTCGACGAGATCGAGCCGGAGGCGGTGGCGAGCCTGGCGCCCTCAGAGCTGCGCAAGCTCGGCGTCGCGGCGGGCGAGCCGGTGCGCGTCACGACGCGACGCGGCCATATCGAATTGAAGGCGCGCGCCGACAGCAATGTCGCGCCGGGCATGGTGTTCGTGCCGTTCTGCTACGCCGAGGCGGCCGCCAACATCCTCACAACCCGCAGCTTGACCCGTTCGGCAAGATCCCCGAGTTCAAATACTGCGCCGCCAAGGTCGAGCCAGTGTTGGCGAAGCAGGCAGCGGAGTAGCCCATCCCGCCCTTCGCAAGAGCGGCTCTCGGGGCCATATTGGTGCTCGCCGGATGCGCGCAGGCGCCCTCTCCGGCGTCGTCAAGCAATGTGCCGCCCGCCGCACCGGCCCCCTACCAATGCCTGCTGCCCGGCGAGGAACGGATGCTCGTCGCCGAGCTGTTTTTCGGCCCCGACGTCAAAGGCCGAGGACCGGTCAGCGATACCGAATGGTCCAAATTCGCGGCCGACACGATCACCCCGAACTTCCCCGACGGCTTTACCGTGTTCGACGGCGACGGGCAGTGGCGCAATCCCACGACCAGCATCATCGCCCATGACCCGACCAAGATTCTGCTGGTCGCCGCGAAACGCGGTCCAGACCTTGCCGATCGGCTCAACGCCGTGATGGAAGCTTATAAGTTGCGGTTCCGCCAGCAATCGGTCGGGATCATCACCCGCGACTCCTGCGCTGCGTTTTGAGCTAGGTTCGCACGGAACGCCGTCAGCTCATTCGGGTTGCTCAGTTATGCCGCTCGCCCCTGGCCTCAGTCTCGTCACCGGCGCGACCGGGTTTGTCGGCGCGGCGGTGGCGCGCGCGTTGGCGCGCGAGCCGGGGCAGCGCGTGCGGGTGTTGGCGCGGCCAAACAGCAACCGCCGCAACCTCGAAGGGCGCGATTTCGAGATCGCCGAGGGCGCGCTCGAAGACCCCGCGTCGCTCGTGCGCGCGGTGGCCGGCTGCCGCTATCTCTTTCACGTCGCGGCCGATTACCGGCTATGGGTCCCCGATGCGGCGGCGATGTTCCGCGCCAATGTCGAGGGCAGTCGTGCGCTGATGCTGGCGGCGCTCGACGCGGGGGTCGAGCGCGTCGTCTACACCAGCAGCGTCGCGACGCTGGGCCTCGTCAAGGAGGGGGTCGCCAACGAGGCGACACCGAGCGGGATCGGCGACATGATCGGCTCCTACAAGCAGTCGAAATTCGCTGCCGAGCAGGTCGTGCGCGACCTCATCGCGAAGCGCCGCCTGCCGGCGGTCATCGTCAACCCGTCGACCCCGGTCGGCCCCGGCGACGTCAAGCCGACCCCGACCGGCCGGCTCATCGTCGAGGCCGCGAAGGGCAAGATGCCGGGCTATGTCGATACCGGGCTCAACATCGTCCATGTCGACGATGTCGCCGACGGCGAGCTGATGGCGGCCGAGCATGGCATTATTGGCGAGCGTTACATTCTCGGCGGCGAGAACCTGGCCCTGGCAGAAATCCTCGCTGAGGTGGCGCGCGTCGCCGGTCGTCGCGCGCCATCGCTGAAAATACCCTATGCGGTGGTGCTCCCGATCGCCGCCGGTGCGGAAATGATGGCGCGACTCACTGGGCGCGAGCCGTTCACCACCTTGGACGGCGTGCGCATGTCGCGTAAGAAGATGTACTTCAGCTCGGCGAAAGCGATACGCGAGCTCGGCTATGCGCCGCGGCCGGCGACCCTGGCGATTGCCGATGCCATCGAATGGTTCGAGGCGAACGGATATCTCAATTGAGCGTGCTCACCGCTGATAAGCCGCAATCCGCCGCTCTCGAGACACCCTCGGGCAAAGGGCGCGGCGACGAGAATTTTCCGGTCGGGTCGTTTCTGATCCGCAAGGATTTGCGTCCGCACGTCCACGCCTTTTATCGCTTCGCGCGCAACGCCGACGACATCGCCGACAACCCGGCGCTGTCGGCCGACGACAAGCTGCGCCGGCTTGATCGCTTGGGCGAAATCCTGGAGGGCGCTGCGGGCGACGACTCGCCGGCGGCAAGCGCGATGCGCTTGAGCCTCGCCGAGACCGGCACCACCGCGCAGCATTGCCATGACGTGCTGCGCGCCTTCCGGCTCGACGCGACCAAGCTGCGCTACAAGGATTGGGATGATCTGATGGAGTATTGCCGCTATTCGGCCTCGCCGGTCGGGCGGCAATTGCTCGATCTGCACGGCGAAAGCCGCGACACCTGGCCGGCCTCGGACGCGCTGTGCTCGGCGCTCCAGGTGCTCAATCATCTGCAGGATTGCGGCGACGATTACCGCAATCTCGACCGCGTCTATCTGCCGCTCGAGCTGCTGGGCGAGCACGGCATCGTGGTCGAGGATCTGACACTGCCGGCTGCAAAGCCGGGGCTGCGCCATGTGATCGACAGCTTGCTCGACTCGACCGACCGGCTGGTTCTTGAGGCCACCGAGCTGCCCAGCGGCGTCAAGGCGCGCGGGTTGCGCTGGGAATCGGCGACAATCGTCGATCTCGCGCGGCGGCTATCGCGCCGGCTGCGCCGCGGCGACCCGCTCGCTTGCCGCGTCGCGCTCAGCAAGGGCGATTTCGCCGCCGCCCTCGTCACCGGCATCGTTCGCGGCCGCCGCCCACGGTCGACCCACCCGTGACCGGAGCCGTCGTCGAAGACGTCGGGGCTATCCCCGACGAGGCCGCGCTGCGCGAGACCATTCGCCGCCGGGTCGAGGCCGCCGGCACCTCGTTCTATTGG
>DATHCK010000101.1:0-10367 GCA_035319545.1 Allostellaceae bacterium
CAGCGCGATCAGCATCAGCCCGAGGCCGATCGCCACGCGCCCGAGGTCGCGCGGCCGCGACTGGCCGCTGCGACGGAACAGCACGACTCCGATCAGGATAAAGAGCGGCGCGACCTTGGCGATGTCAAACGACAGCACTTGCACGATCAGTGTCGTGCCGACATTGGCGCCCAGCATCACCGCCAGTGCCGGGATGAGATCGACAAGCCCGCCGGCGGCAAAGCTCGCCGCCATCAACCCGGTCGCCGTGCTGCTCTGGAGGATTGCGGTGACGCCAAGCCCGGCGAGAAACGCGCGGAAGCGATCACCAAAGGCGCGCCCAAGAATGCGCCGCAAATGCGGTCCAAAGGCGCGCTGGATGCCGGTCTGCACCATGTGCACGCCCCACATCAGGAGCGCGATCGTGCCGGCCAGATCGACAAGGGTGAGGGTCGCGTTCATCGCCGCTCCTCCCTATGTGATGCGTCCTCGGGCGCAGGTGTTTCGAGACCGGCCGCATATCGTGCATTGGCACGCAATTTCAACCCGATTTTTTCGAGGCGGCCGGAATCTCCCTAACGACCGGCGCCTCCGCCGACATTGGTTTGCCGTCAGAGTCGAGCGGCCGCCGCCCGACGAGATAATTTTTGCGATTCAGGCATTCCACGACAAACGCCTCCAGACCGAGTTTCGTCAGTGCCTCGGCGTCTGGGCCGGTCGCCGGCTTATGAAAAACCGCTTGGCCGCAGGAGGAGTCGGCCTTCTCGATAATTTCCAGAAAGGGGCGGTCCGCGAGGAAGGGCGGCGGGGCCGAATCCGCCCAAACCGCAGGCGCGGCGACGGTCGCAAGCGCGGCGGCCAGGACAGCGGCGTATAATCGGGTTTCTCGCATGGGACGCTCCTTGTTGCCGGCCCTCTTGGCCGTCGCTGTCGCCGCCAAGAGCCGTGTCGCAACCAAGCAATGGCTTCATGTCATCAGGCGTTCGAGGCTTTCGAGCGTATCGGCCTCGGCGAAGGGTTTGTCCCAGCGGATACGATGGACGCGCGGGAAACGCAGCGCCATGCCCGATTTGTGGCGGGTCGAGCGATGCACGCTGTCAAAGGCGATCTCCAGCACCAGGCCGGGCGCGACCTCGCGCACCGGGCCGTAACGCCGGACCGTGTTGTCGCGCACCCATTTGTCTAAAAGGCGCAGCTCGTCGTCGGTAAAGCCCGAATACGCCTTGCCGACCGGAACCAGCGCATCATCGCGCCAGGCGCCGAAGGTATAGTCGGAATAGAATGACGAGCGCTTGCCGTGGCCGCGTTGGGCATACATCAGCACCGCGTCGATGGTCAGCGCGCCGCGCTTCCACTTGAACCACGGGCCCTTCGGCCGGCCGGACAGATAAGGCGAGTCGCGGCGCTTCAGCATCAGCCCCTCGATCCCGTTGGCGCGGGCGTCGTCACGCAGCGGCGCGAGGTCGCTCCAAGCCTCGAACGGCACCAGCGGCGACAGGTCGAGCCGGAAGCGCGGCGCGTTACCGTACCAGGCTTCGAGCCGTTGCCGGCGCTCCGCGAGCGGCAGCGGGCGCAAGTCTTCGTCGACCTGCCGGAGGATGTCGTAGAGCCGCACCGAGGCCGGGAAGTCGGCGAGCATCTTCGAGGTCGGTGTCTTGCGGTTGAGCCGCTGCTGAAGGTCGTTGAACGCCGCGACCTCACCGTGGCGGATCACCAGAAGCTCGCCGTCGAGCGTGATGTCGTCCGGCATCGCGTCCAGTATGTCGGGGAAGGCCGGGCCGATCTCGTCGCCGGAGCGCGAATAAAGCCGCCGCTCGCCACGCCGCGACACGAGCTGCACCCGGATGCCGTCCCATTTCCATTCGGCGAAGTAAGCTGCCGGGTCGAGCACGGCGAGTTCGTGCTCCTCCAGCGGCTGCGACAGCATCAGCGGCGTAAAGTTCGGCAAATCGCCGATTTCGGGACGCGCCGCCTTACCGTCGAGCCAGGCAAACAGCTTCCCGTAAGGTGGCGCGAGACCGTGCCAGATCTCCTCGATGTCCTCGATGCGGACGCCCGCGCCCTCGCCGAGCGCGGTCTTCGCAAGCCGCGCCGAAACGCCGATGCGCAGCGCGCCGGTCACCAGCTTCAAGAGCGCCCATCGCCCGGTCGCGTCGAGCCGGTCGAGCCAGCCGGCGAGTTGGACGCCAACATCGGCACGCGCGGCGAGGCGCAGGGTCTCGACAATTTCCGAAAGGCGAAGCGGCTCGCCAGTGTCTTGTCGCTCGGGATCCGGCCAGATCAGCGACACGGTCTCGGCGAGGTCGCCGACAAAATCCAATGACCAAGCGAAGAGCTCCGGGTCGACCCGCGCCATCGCCAGCGCCCGTACCTGACCGGGCTTGGCCTCGGCGAAGACCAGTTCGCCGGTCAGCGCCGCCAGCGCCCAGCCGCGCTCGGGATCGGGCTGGCCCGCAAAATATTCCCGCATCAGCCGCAATTTGCCGTTGCGCGACGGGGTGAAGAGCAGGCTGTCGAGAAGCTCGGCGAAACGCTTCATGCCGCGTTTCGCACGCTAAGACGGCGGCCGAACAGTTGGATCGTCACTGGGCTCATCCCCCGCAGTATAAGAAGCGCCATGAGCGAACACACTGCATTGCCCCCGGGATCGGCGCAGCATTGGCAAAGGCGGTTGCCGTTCTTTTATGGCTGGCTCCTGGTCGCCGTGTCGTTTGTGACGATGGCGGTCGGGGTCAACGCCCGTACCGCCTTCTCGCTGCTCTACCCGCCAATTCTTCAGGATTTCGGCTGGGATCGCGGCGTCACCGCCGGCATCTTCTCGTTCGGCTTTCTGCTGTCGGCGGCGATCACGCCGTTTGTCGGGCGGCTGATCGATCGGCGCGGCCCGCGCATCGTCGTCGAGGCGGGGATTGCGACGATGGGCTCCGGGATGCTGCTGGCGACCATGGCGCGGCAGCCGTGGCAGCTCTATTTGACGCTGGGCGCGATGTGCGGCGGCGGGGTGAACTGCTTCACCTATGTGGTGCAATCGACCTACCTGCCGCACTGGTTCGTCCGGCGGCGAGGCCTGGCGATTAGTATTGCATTTTCCGGTGTCGGGGTCGGCTCGATCACGATTTTGCCCTGGCTGCAATATCTGATCGGCAACGGCGGTTGGCGTGCCGGGTGCTGGATGCTCGGCGTCCTGGTGCTCGCGATGTTGGGCCCGCTCAATCTGCTGCTGCGGCATCGGCCGGAGGACATCGGGCTCGAGCCCGACGGCGAGCGCGACGCGCGGGTCGCCGCCAACACAAGCAGCAACGTTGTCGATCCCGCCTGGGCGGCGATCGAGTGGACGCTCAGCCGGGCGGCCCAAACAAGGCGCTTCTGGTGGCTGATGCTCGGCTATTTCGGCAGCCTCTTCGCGTGGTACGCGGTGCAGGTCCATCAGACCAAATATCTGACCGAGATCGGCTTCTCGGCGACGGACGCAGCCTGGGCGCTGGGTCTCGTGAGCCTGGTCGCGGTACCGGGGCAGATCGCGCTCGGCCATCTGTCGGATCGGATCGGCCGCGAATGGATCTGGGCGGTCGGCAATGGCGGGTTTGTGCTGTGCTGCCTGGCGCTGATCGCGCTGCAGGGCCACCCGACGACGGCGCTGCTCTGGGCGATGGTCGTCGCGCAGGGGACGCTCGGCTATAGCCTCACCTCGGTGATGGGGCCGATCCCGGCGGAGATTTTCGCCGGTAAGCACCAGGGCAGCATTTTTGGCGTGGTGATGCTGTCTGGGATTGTCGGCGGCGCGGCGGGGCCGTGGGCCGCCGGCGTGCTGCACGATGTGACCGGCAGCTACGCGCCGGCCTTCTGGATTTGCATCGGCCTCAACCTCGTCTCGGCCGCGGCGATCTGGCGCGCCGCGCCGCGCAAGGTGCGTGCGGTCGCCGGGCGCATCCACCTCATCCCGGCTCACTCTTCGTCTTCGTAGCCGACGAGCGCCAGCGCCTTGGCCTTGAAGCCGACCCCGCTCGCGTAGTGAATGAGCGCTTCCTCATTGCCGTGGGTCACCCAGATTTCCGGCGCGCCGACTTCGGCGAGGGTTTGGGTCAGCTCGTCCCAATCGGCGTGGTCGGAGATGACCAGCGGCAACTCGACCCCGCTCGCCTTCGCTCTTTGTTTGACGCGCATCCAACCCGAGGCCATCACCGCAACCGGGTCGGGCAGACGGCGCGACCAGCGGTCGGCGAAAGCGCCGGGCGGCGCCAGCACGATCTTGCCGGCAAGCTCGGTCTTTGACGCGGCGGTCGCCGGCAGCAGCGGCCCGAGCGCGACACCGAGTTGCTCATACAGCTCGCAGAGGCCGATCAGCGCGCCGTGCAGGTAGATCGGCGCGTCGTAGCCCGCTTCACGCAGCAGCGCGATGACGCGCTGACACTTGCCGAGCGCATAGACCCCGACCAGCTGGCTGCGCTCCGGGTAGAGATGCAGCGAATGCAGCAGGCGGTCGATCTCGTGCCGGTCGGGCGGGTGGCGGAACACTGGCAGGCCAAAGGTGGCCTCGGTGATGAAGACATCGCAAGCGACCGGCTCGAATGGCGCGCAGGTCGGGTCGCGCCGGCGCTTGTAATCGCCCGAGACGACGACGCGGCAGCCGCGATACTCGATGACCGCTTGGGCGCTACCGACGACATGACCAGCGGGGATGAGCGTTACGGAAACATCCCCTATCGTCACTGCTTCCCCGTACCGTGTCTTCTGCAAAGAGCCGCCCGCATCGTCGCCGTAGCGCTGCCGCATCATCGCGAGGGTTTCGCGCGTCGCCAGCACCTGGCGGTTGCCCGGTCGGGCATGGTCAGTGTGGGCGTGGGTGACGACGGCGCGATCGACCGGCTGGGTCGGGTCGACAAAGAAATTGCCCGGCTCACAGTAAAGCCCGCTCAGGGTGACGCGAAGCCACGTCTCCGGTTTTGGTGCGAGGGTTGCCATCGCAGGTCTAGTCGGCGAGCGGCAGGCTCGGCGGCACAATCTCCTCCGAGCGGCGGCGCAGATAGTCGCGCTGCGGGGTTTCGGCCTGCATGCGCTCCTGCGCGGCCGCGAGCCGCCGCGCGGCATCGGCTTGGTCCATGGTCAGCACCCGTCGATCGGCGACGACCTGGATGCCGTCGACAAACACATCGCGCACCGCGCGATCGGCAGCATGGTAGACAAAGCCGCGCAACGGGTCGCGCGCCGGCTGCATCTGCGCGCAGGATAGGTCGACCAGCACGAGATCGGCCTTCTTGCCCGGCGCGAGCCGGCCGATATCGTCGCGCAGCAGCGCCATCGCCCCGCCCGCGGTCGCGGCGTGGAGGAAATCGGCCACATCCACCGCATGGATGTCACGCGCCGCGATGCGCGCCAGCACCGAGGCTTTGCGCATTTCCTCGACAAGATTGTGCGGGCTGCAATCGGTGCCCAGGCCCATCACTGCGCCGGCTCGCAGATAATCGCCGAAATGCTCCATAATCTGGCCGTAGCGGGCAAACGGCGTCGGGCAATGCGCGACCGCGGTGCCGGTGTCGCCGAGCAGCTTCAGATCGTCCTTGGTGTGCCAACGCACCCAGGAATGCGTGTCGATAAACAGCGCATGCCCAAGGATCGTGCCGGGGCCGAGCAGACCTAGCCGGTGCGCCCACTGAATCGGCGTCACCCCGTAGCGAAAGATCATCTCGCGCACTTCGTTGACGCTCTGCGCGCAATGGGTGGTGAAGGCGAGACCGCGCTCCCTCGCCGCGTCACGGCTGTCGCGCAGCAGATCCTCGGTACAGGTGTCGATCTGCATCGGCGAGACAACGCCGGAAAGCCGGCCGCTGGGATGCGCCAGCGCCGCGTCGATCACCCGAAGCGCCCGTTGAAAACCGGCGCGGCCGCGGGCCTCGTCCCAGTCGTAACTGGGACCCAGATCGTTTTCGAGAAACCAACGGGCAGAGGCATAGCCGGGGGCGAGAAACCCGCGCATCCCGCTTTTGGCGAAGAGTTCGATCCAGCCGTCGAATGGCGCCGAAATATCGACCAGCGACGTGACGCCGCTGAGAAGGAGCTCGCAATAGGCAAACTCGGCGGATGCCTCACGCGCTTCGTCATCGGGCACCGAAAAGGCCTGACCGCGCTCGTAGAGCCCGGTCATGTGCATGTTGGCGACGCCGTGCTCCTCGCGGATGCCGCGATATAGCGGCTCGTGATGCGGATGGGAGTGGATGTCGATCAGCCCCGGCATGACCATCAGCCCGGCGCCGTCGATGACCCGGTCGGCCGTGCCAGGATAGGCTGCCGGGCCGAGATGGGTGATCGTATCGCCGGCAAAGGCAATATCGACCCCGCGGCGATAGACCTGTCGCTGCTGCGCCGCGTCCCAGGCGATGACCCAATCGGCGTTGCGGATCACGGTGGTCGGCATGGTCTGTCCCTCCGAGAGCGCGACCATGCTATAGCGATGTCATGCCATCTGGCCCGCGCAATCTGATCACCGACGTGCCGGGCATCCTCGTCGGCCAGGCCGAAGATCACGACGCGATCACCGGCACGACGGTGGTGCTGGCGGCAAGGCCCGCGGTCGCCGCGGTCGATGTGCGCGGCGGTGCGCCGGGCAGCCGTGAGACTGAGCTGCTGCGCCCGGCGAACCTGGTGGAGCAGGTCGATGCGATCGTGCTGTCGGGCGGCTCGGCGTTCGGGCTCGACGCCGGCGCCGGGGTGATGGACGCGCTCGCCGCGCGGGGCCGAGGGTTCGCGGTCGGCGAGGCGCGCGTGCCGATCGTCCCGGCGGCGATCCTCTTCGACCTCAATTTCCCCGGCCGCCGGCACTGGGCGGACGAGCCGCCGTATCGCCGGCTCGGGCGTGAGGCTGTCGCGCACGCGGGCCATGACTTCGCGCTCGGCAATGCCGGTGCTGGGCTCGGCGCCAGGGCCGGCGCGCTGAAGGGCGGGCTTGGCAGCGCCTCGCTGCGTCTTGCCGATGGCGCGCGGGGAAATTTCACCGTCGGGGCGATCGTCGCGGTCAATGCCTGCGGCTCGGTGGTGCGGCCGGATTGCGGCCGGTTCTGGGCCGCCGAATTTGCGTTGCCCGGCGAAATCCCAACGCAACCCGCGATCCCCGAGGCGCCGCTCGACCTTGAGGACATGTCGACATCCAGTGCTCTTTTTGCCGGCGCCAACACCACGATCGCCGTCGTCGCGACCGACGCGCCGTTCGACAAGAACCGCTGCCTGCGCTTTGCGATGATGGCGCAGGACGGGCTGGCGCGGGCGATCCGCCCGGCGCACACGCCGTTTGACGGCGACACGGTGTTCGCGCTGTCCACCGGAAGCGGCGAGCCGGTCGATTCGGCGCGGTTGACGCGGCTCGGCATGGCCGCAGCGGATTGCCTCGCGCGCGCGGTGATGCGGGCGATCGTCGCCGCGGAGTCGCTCGGCGGCTACCAGAGTTGGCGGGAAAAATACGGTGGCGCTTAGCCTAGGCGGCGTCGCGCGTCGAGCCTTCCTCGATCGGGCATGGCGCGAGAACGCGCTGCGGCGGGAAGATCACCGTCGCCCGCGTGCCGACCCCGAGTTCGCTGCTCAGCTCAAATCTGCCGCCATGCATCTCCATGATCGCCTTGACCAGCGGCAAGCCAAGACCAGTGCCCTGATGCTGGCGGCTGAGCGACGAATCGACCTGCTCGAACGGCTTAAGCACCCGTTCGAGGTCTTCTTCGGGAATGCCGACGCCGGTGTCCGCAACGGTGATCGCGACACCTTGGGCAACGTCCCAACGCGCAGTGACCGTAAGCGCGCCGCCCGCCGGCGTGAACTTGACCGAATTGGTGATGAGGTTGAGCAGCACCTGCTTTGTCTTGCGTTCGTCCCCGCTGATCGGCGGAAGGTTATCGGCTAGCTCTATGGTCAGGGTCAGACTGGCCGCATTGACGCGGCCCACGGTCAGTTGGCGGACCGAACGCATGATATCGCGCAGGTCGAACACGTCTTCAGACAGATCGATCTTGCCGGCTTCAGCCTTTGACAGATCGAGAATGTCGTTGATGATCTGCAAGAGGTGCGTGCCGCTCGCGTGGATGTCGGTGACATAGGAGCGATACTGCTCGTTGCCGACCGCGCCGAGCACCTCCTGCTTCATCATCTCGGAAAAGCCGATGATCGCGTTCAACGGTGTGCGCAGCTCATGGCTCATATTGGCGAGAAAATCGGATTTCGCGCGGTTCGCCGCCTCGGCCGCGTCGCGCGCCCGCTCACGCTCACGAATGCCGCGGTAATATTCGACCGACATCCACAGCCCGACCCCGCCGATCAACGCGAACACGATAACCGCGATGCTAAGGCATTCCCATTTGAGGCTCGCGAAAAACGGGCCCACCGGCGCGTCGAGGACGAACGCGCCCATCACATCGCCGAGCTTCCAGTTCGCTCCCGGCTGCAGTTTGTTGTGGCAATCGACGCAGCTTCGGTCGTTGGCGAGCGAGGGATAGACCGTGCGGAAGACCGGCTGGCCGTCGAGCGTCAGGAGCTGTGCGACGGGTTGCGGTGCCGTGCCGCCGACAAACGACTCGATGATCTCGGCCATGTTGGCGTCAGTGGGCGGTGTCGTGATCGCTTTCCCTTCGCGGCCGATAAAGCTCAGACGGAGAGCGTTCTCGCTGTCGCGATGCTTGTTGAACTGGTCGATCGCATGCGCGCGAAAGGTCGACGGCACCGGCGCGGCCGCCATACCGTCTTGTCCGCGGATTGTCGAGTAGGTGGTGACGAACGAATCGACGAGTTGTTCGGCCGTCGCCTTTTCATCGGTCTTGTTGGCGACGAACGAACGCACGCTCACCTGGTAGAAGCCGTAAGCCGCGACAAAGGACAGCGCCGCCGAAAACAGCAGGATGCCGATCCAGCCATTGCCTTCCGGCGAATGCAGAAACGCCGACATGGCGCCACGAAGCTTGCTCATTACCACGCTCGGTTGATCCGGCAGCGGTGATACGCGGCCAATCCCTAACGTTGCTTGAACAGGCCTCTAAATATTCCCCGCTATTGAGGGAGAATTGATCCCATGGCGAGGAATTTCTGGCGGCGCTGGCGACGCAGCGCCTCCCCGTCGAGGCGAACGAACGGCCGTAGCGCTTCGTCGATCGCCTCACCCAGCCGGGCGATCGCCTCTTGCGGCGCGCGCTGCGCCCCGCCAAGCGGCTCGCTAACGACTTGATCTACAACGCCCAGACGCAGCATTTCCTGCGCGGTGAGCTTGAGCGCCTCGGCGGCGTCCTGAGCGTTGTCGCCGCTGCGCCACAAGATCGACGCGCACCCCTCCGGCGAGATCACCGAATAGATCGCGTGCTCCAACATCAAAACTGCGTTACCGGCGGCGAGCGCAATCGCGCCACCGGAGCCGCCCTCGCCGATAACCGTCGCCACGACCGGCACCCGAATGTCGAGGCAGGTCTCGATCGCGCGGGCGATCGCCTCGCTCTGCCCGCGCGCCTCGGCGTCAATCCCGGGATAGGCACCCGCCGTATCGACAAACGTCAGGAGCGGCAGCTGAAAATGCTCGGCCAGGCGCATCAGCCGCTTCGCCTTGCGATAGCCCTCGGGCCGCGCCATGCCGAAATTGTGTTTGACGCGCGCCTCGGTGTCCGCGCCCTTTTCGGTGCCGAGCACGACGACGCTGCGGCCGCGGAACCGCGCGAGCCCGCCCAGCACCGCCTGATCCTCGGCGAAGGTGCGGTCGCCGGCGAGCGGGGTGAAGTCCTCAACGAGCCCGGCAACGAAGTCGCGGCAATGCGGCCGCTCGGGGTGGCGCGCCACCAGCACCTTCTGCCACGGCGTCAGCTTGGCGTAAGTCTGGCGCAAGAGGCGATCGGCCTGGCCAGCGAGCCGGCCGACCTCCTCGGCGATGTTGAGACCGTTTTCCGCCGAGAGATGCCGCAGCTCCTCGATCTTGCCTTCGAGCTCGGCGATCGGGCGTTCGAATTCGAGGAAATGCCGCATGTGCGCGTCGCCCGCTATTTCCGCCGCGCCAGCGGGTGCGCCGTCTCGACCAGCCGGCGCAGCCGCTCACCTTGGACATGCGTGTAGATCTGCGTTGTCGCGATATCGGCGTGGCCGAGCATCTGCTGCACGCTGCGCAGATCGGCGCCGTGGTCAAGCAGATGGCTGGCAAACGCGTGACGCAGCACGTGCGGCGACAGCCGCGTCGGGTCGATGTCGGCGCCGAGCGCCAATTCTTTCAGCAGCTGGCCGCAGCGCTGGCGAGTCAGATGACCCTCGCGGCCACGCGACGGAAACAAAAAACGCGAGGCCTGCCCGTCGGGCAAAAACGCCTGGCGGCAGGCGAGATAATCCGCGAGCGCCTGGCGCGACGGCGGGCTCAGCGGCACCACCCGCTCCTTGCCGCCCTT
>DATHCK010000102.1:0-6915 GCA_035319545.1 Allostellaceae bacterium
AAAGCACCGACGAGGTGCCGTTGAGCGCAACGCCAATCACCGGCAACAGCAGCATCGCGGCGGGAAGCGGCAGCGGCAGTAGCGTAAGAATCGCGACGGCGGTGAGCCCCTCGGTCAGCCAGACGGTGCCGATGGCGCCGATGCGGGCGCCAATAAAGGCGCAAGCGAGCTTGCCCGCCGCGCCGCCGGCAAAGAGCAGCGACAGCGCGATTCCGATTTCGGGCGTCCCCGCGCCTTTCGCCTTCAGCAGAAAAGGCAAAAACGTGAGGAAGCTCATGCGGGTCGCGCTATCGATGATGCCGATCACGAGCAACAGCGCGAAGCCGACTTTGGGTTTGCGGGAAGTGTGGCGGGTCGTTTGGGGCGCGACATCGTCCCGGTCAGCGACGGGGCTGGACGACGGCACGTCGCGCAGCACCAGCAGGATGGCCGCCGCCCCGGTTAGCGCCGCGGCGCCGATAATCGCCGTCGTCGCGCGCCAGGAAATCGCCGCGATCAGACATGCCGCCAGCGCCGGCAGCGCCATCTTCCCGAGATCGCCGGCGAAATTGTAGGTGCCGAGCGCATCCCGCGACCGCTGACCTGCATAGGCCGAGGCGATCAGGCTGGATGCGATCGGGTGCTGCGTGCTCGAGCCGATCCCCCCGAGGATCAGCGCCAGCCCCAGCATCACGAGCCCGCCGGCGGCGCCAAGGCAGAGATACCCCGCGCCGGCGATCGCCGTGCCGATGGCGAGGACGCCGACCCGCCCGACGCGACGCGCCAGGGCGGCGGAAGGCACCTGCAGCCCGGCCATGGAGCCGGCGTAAAGTGCCCGCAACACGCCGATCGCCGCGTAGTTGATGCCGAAGACGGCCTGGAATATCGGCAGCAGCACGTAAAGCGTGTCGGTCAGCCCGTCATGCAGCGCATGAGCGCCGCATGCCGCCAGAAAGACGCGCAGCCGCCACGGTCTTGCGGTATCGAAGGAGATCGTCGACGCGGATGTCATGATGCCTCGATGCGGCGGCGCTGTTTCGCCGGCACCATTTGGGGCCATGACGATTTTGTGACAAGCGACTTGTTCTGACCCCGGATGTGAAGAAAGCTCACAAGACCATGCGACTCCGCCTGCCGCCGCTCAACGCGATCAAAGCCTTCGAGGCCGCCGCACGGCTCGGCAGCTTCTCGCGCGCCGCCGAAGAATTGAACGTGACGCACGGCGCGGTGAGCCGGCAAATCCGCGCGCTGGAGGATTGGCTGGGCGTACCCTTGTTCCGACGCACCAGCCGCAACGCCGTGCCAACCCAGGCCGGCGCCACGCTGCTCGCCGAAGCCGGCCCGGCGCTGAACCAACTCGCCGAAGGGGCGCATCGCGTCCGCGTCAGCTCGCTGGCGCAGGGCGTGCTCAACATCGCGACGCAGCCGACCTTCTCGATGCGTTGGCTAATCCCGCGCCTATCGGATTTCCAGCGCGATCGCGCCGGGCTCGAACTGCGGATCGTCACCGCCCGCACAGCGGCCGAGCGGTTCCAGATGGAGGCCGATGTCGTGGTCTCCGGGCCGTCCCCGCAGCCGGGCTGGATCGGCACGCGGTTTCTCGGCGAAGCGCTCTTGCCGCTGCTGAGTCCCGAACTGATGGCAAAATCTCCGCTGCGCCGACCGGAAGATCTCCGGCACCACACGCTGCTGCACGCGGCCACACGCCGAAACGCCTGGGTGCGATGGCTCGAAGCCGCCGGCATCCCCGACATGAAGCCGGCCGGCGACCAGGTGTTCGAGCATTTCTATTTCGCGATCCAGGCGGCGCTGGCGGGGGTCGGCGTGGTGATGGGCCCACTGGCGCTGGTGACCGAAGAGGTGCAAAGCGGGCGGCTGCTGGCGCCGATCGAGAGGCCGACGGTCGCATCGCGCGGTTATTTCCTCTATGCCCCGGCCGCCAGCAATGACGCGCCCGCCATTGTCGCGCTACGCCAATGGCTCATCGACGCGGGACAGACGACCGAAGCCACATTCCCCGAATATCTCGGATGAGGATTGCGGTCGCCGCGCCCAGTCAGTGCGCGAAGCCGAACAGTTTCTGCGCGTTGTGGTGCAGCACCTTGTCGGTCACCAATTTCGGCAGGCCGAGGCGCTCGATATAGGCGAAGGTCTCGGTGTAGCTCTCGTAATCCTGCAGCACGGGATAGTCGCTGCCGGTGACGAGCTTGTCCTCGCCAAAGGCTTCGAGCGCGCAGCAAAACGCGGCCCTTGAGCCGTAGCATACGGTGTCGTACCAGAATTTCTTGGCGGTGACGGAGGGCGCCTCGGCGAGGTTCGGGTGGTGCCCGGCATTCTGGCCCTGGGCGTCGAGGCGATGGAGCAGCATCGGGATCGGCCCGCCCAAATGCGGCACGATAAAGCGGATATTGGGATAGCGGTGCGGGATCTGCTTCGCGATCATGTGCAGCACAAAGCACGCATCCTCGATCGAGGTGCCGACCGCGGCGGTGAACTTGTAATCGTTGATGAGCGGCGTGCAGGCGCCATTGGTCGAGGGGTGGACAAAGAGGATCGCGCCGCGCCGGTTCAATTCGGCGTAGATCGGCTCGAACTCGGTCTCGGCGACCGAGCGGTTGAAGCAGGTGACATGCATGTTGACGCCGACGCAGCCGAGCTGATCGAGCCCGCGCTCCATTTCCCTGAGGCTCGCATCGATATGCGGCAGCGGTAGCATCACGTAGGACGAGATGCGGCCGGGGTGCTTGTGCGCGAGCTCGGCATAGCCATCGTTGAGCAAATGGATCGCCTCGACGCCCTCCTTTTCGTCGGGCAGATACGGCGGGCGATGCGGCGACAGCACCTGCTTCTCGACCCCGGCGGCGTCCATCAACTCGAGCCGGCCGACAATGTCGGCGATCGAGTCGGAGACCGGGTGCTTGGCGATGCCCTGCTTGACGGTGACCGCCGGCCCGACGCGCGGTCCCCAGCGATCGCCCATGTAGTCGCCGAATTTTTGCGGGATGTAATGCGCGTGGACATCGCAGATCATGGCTTCCTCCCGGCTGGTTGACGGCTATCTTCCATCGCGCAAAGACAAGGGGCAATGACAGAGGGGGAAAAGCGCGCGGCGGCCTGGCTCAGGGCGTGGGACGGACAGGGCACGCACCGCACCGGCACGGAAGGCGATGCGGCGGGCGCCGAATGGCTCGCGGCGGAGGCGCGCGCGCTCGGCGCAGAGGTTACGATCGAGGAGTTCGCGTTCGATCGGCTCGACCCAGTCGAGGCCTATTTGGAGATCGGCGGTGAGCGGATAGATGGGGTGCCGGTGTTCGACGCGCCGGGCAGCGGAGCCGAGAGCATCGCTGGCCGGCTCAGCGCCGAGATCGCGGTCGCCGAGCTGACGCCGCGCGCGGTCTATTCGGGCGAATTCCAGCGCCTGCGACGCGCGGGCGGGCACGCGGCGCTCGTCGTCATCTGCAAGGGCGAGGCACCGGGCCTTGGGCTTATCAATGCCGAAGATTTCCCTGTACCCTATGGGGCGCCGGCGATCCATGTGCCGAGCGAGGCGCGCGACACGGTGCTCGCCGCGGCGGAGCGGCGCGAGCCGGCGCGGCTCGTCTCCCACAGCCGGCGCGGCCAAGCACGCGCGGTCAACATTGTCCTGACGCTGCCCGGTCGCGACCGCGCGAAGCCGCCGTTGGTGGTGATGACGCCGCGCAGCTCGTGGTGGCAATCGACCGCCGAGCGCGGCGGCGGGCTGGTCTGCTGGCTCGAAAGCCTGCGCGCGCTGATCGGCGAACCGCTGGGACGTGGCGTCGTCTTCACCGCGAACACCGGTCACGAATTGGGGCATCTCGGGCTCGACGATTTTGTCGCGCGGCGACCGGGATGGGACCGGCCGGGCGGCGCCACATGGCTGCATTACGGCGCCAATCTCGGCGCCTGCGGGAGCTGGCTGTCGCTGGTGTCGAACGACCCCGAGCTACGCCGGCTCGGCCTTGGCGCGCTGACGCGCGCCGGGCAGCCGCCCGACGACATCCCCTGGCCGTTATCGCCGCCGAGCGGCGAGACGCGCGACATCCACAAGGCAGGCGGCCGCTATCTGACCTTGGTCGGGACGAACCGGCTGTTCCACCTGCCGCAGGACCGCTGGCCGCACGCGGTCGACGTAACCGCGGTCGCGCGGATCGCCCAGACCGCGGCGGAGATTGTGCGGACGCTGGCCGGCTAGTCGCCGGCGACGAAATCGTCGACGCCCAGCGCGCGCAGGCTCTCGGTGAGCTGCAGCGACATCGGCATGTCGAGGAACTCGCCGGTCGGGGTCGGCTGCAGAAACCATTTGCGGTAGGTCGCGACCAACGTGCCGGTCTGCGCCATTGTCGCGAAGGCGCGGTCGACCGCGTCGGCCATTTCGGGGTCGCCCTTGCGGAACATGATGCCGTAGGGCTCGTAGGTGATGTAATCGCCGACCACCGCGAGGCTCGCCTGCGCCTTGTTGGCGGCGATAAAGCCGTAGAGCAGCACATCGTCGGTGGCGAAGGCCGCGGCCTTGCCCGACACCAGCATGTCATAGGATTCCTGGTGATCCTTGGCGGCGACGATGGTGATCCCGAGCTTGTACTTGTCGTTGAGGAGGTGCATCGCCTTTTCGTTGGTCGTGCCGCTGGTAACGACCAGCGTCTTCCCCGAAAGATCGCGATAAGAGCGGATCCCGGAATCCTTCTTTACCAGCAGCTTGGTGCCCGCGACAAAGATCACCGGCGAAAAGGCGACGCTCTGCTGCCGCTCGGCGTTGCTGGTGGTCGAGCCGCACTCGACATCGACCTTGTCGTTCATCACCGCGGCTATGCGCGTGTCGGCGGTGACCCGCTGATAACCCACGGCGATATGCAGACCGCCAAGCTCACGCCGCACCTCATCGATCACCCCGAGGCAGAGATCGATCGAATAGCCGGCAGGCGCCGCGTCGGGGCGCAGATAGGAGAACGGGAACGACGCCTCGCGGTAGCCGATCGTCAGCACCCCGGAATCGTGCACCTTCTTCAGCGTGCCAGACAGCACGGCGGGTGAGTTCTCCTCGGTGACGGGCGGCGGCGCGGTCTTGTTGGCGCCGTTGAGGTCTTCCGCGCGCGCGGGGGCGCTGCACAGCGCGAGAAACGCTGCCGCCAGCAGCGCGAGGCGCGCGTGCGTCGCAGCCACGGCCTGTCTCCGACTACGCGCCCACCGTCACCGGCACCGGCTCACCAATCTCGTCATTGGCGGGGCCGAGATCGCCCTCGAACTTGGCGACGGCGGACGCGGCGAGCGAGTTGCCGATCACGTTGGTGGCGCTGCGCCCCATGTCGAGGAACTGGTCGATACCGATGATGAGGAAAAGCCCGGCCTCGGGCAGCCCGAACTGTTTCAAGGTGGCGAGGATCACGACAAGCGAGGCGCGCGGCACGCCGGCGACACCCTTCGAGGTGATCATCAGCGTCGCCGCCATCAGCAGCTGCTTTGACAGCGGCATGTCGGCGCCGTAGGCCTGAGCGATGAACATCGCCGCGAAGGTCGTGTAGGCCATCGTGCCGTCGAGGTTGAACGAGTAGCCGAGCGGCAACACAAAACTGGCGATGCGGCGCGACACGCCGAAGCGTTGCAGCTGCTCGAGAATTTTCGGATAGGACGCCTCGGAGCTGGCCGTCGAGAAGGCGAGCAGAAACGGCTCGCGCATGCGCTTGACGAGATCCACCATCCGGCCACCGCCGAGCACCAAGAAGCCGACGGTCATGAGGAGTATCCACAGGATCAGCAAGGTCAGGTAGAAGCCGCCGAGGAACTTGGCGAAGTTGAGCAGCACGCCGGGACCGGATTTGGTGATGACCGACGCCACCGAGGCGCAGACCGCGATCGGCGCGATCTTCATCACGTAGCCGGTGATGTTGAGCATCATATGCGCGATGCTGTCGGCGATGTTGAGCAAGGGCTTGCCGCGCTCGCCCATCGCCATGATCGCGACGCCGGCGAAGACCGAGAACACGACGATCTGCAGAATTTCGCCGTCGGCCAGCGACCTGAACAGCGATGTCGGCACCAAATGATCGATGAAATTTTCGATGCTGAAAGCCTGGGTGTTGAGATTGGCGGTGTTGGTACCCTGGTCGGCGATGGCGATGCCAACGCCCGGCTGCAACGTGTCGACCATCAACAGACCGAGCAGCAGCGAGATGATCGAGGCGGAGACGAACCAACCCATCGTCTTAGCGCCGACCCGGCCGACGGTCGAGGCGTCGCCCATATGGCCGATGCCGACCACCAGGGTCGACAGCACCAGCGGGCCGATGATCATCTTGATCAGCTTTAGAAAGATCGAGCTGACCAGCGACATGTCCTTGGCGATGTCGGCGGCGACCGCCTTATCGGGGAACTCGTAGAAGCTGAACGTGCCGAGGACGATGCCGAGCAGGAGGCCGAACATCACGTAGACAAAATTGCGGTTCATCTGTCCTTCCTCCTCGGCACGGCGTGGCGGACGCGCCTCGTCACATGCGCGTCACGATGACGCAATTCCCGGCGCGAGGCGAGCACCACCGTTGAGCCGAAGCGCGCAAAAATCACGCCACGGCTCGGCGTCGCGAGCGGAGCTAAGGGGAAGATCGCTGGACCGCGGGATTACTCCGCCGGCGCTGAGGCCGACGAGGCATCCTCCGTCCACAATGCGTGTGGCAGCGGCTTACCTTTAGTCTCGGGCAGGAACGGCGCGGCCACCACCCCGAGGATGAAGAACAGGCCGACAATCGTCGCCGCATTGCCGAACCCGCCGAGGCCGACGATCAGCGTGCCGGCGATCAACGGCCCTGCGCAAGAAACCCAGCGCGGCGCGTTGAAACAGAATGCGACGGCCGTGCCGCGCACCCGCGTCGGGAACAATTCGGGCAGCCAGATCGGCGCCCACGACCAGATGCCGGTCGTGAA
>DATHCK010000103.1:0-6385 GCA_035319545.1 Allostellaceae bacterium
CGCGTTCGGATAGGTCGCGAAATAATGGTCGAACGACACGTTCTCCTGAAAGATCACCACCAGATGCTTGATCGGCGTCACGGTCGCGGCGCTCTCGGCGGCGTCGCTCGACGGGCTGGCCGGCGCGACGGCGCCTGGCGACGGCTCGGCGGCCGGAGCGGGCATGGCGACGGGCGCGAGCAGCGCGATCGCGGCGGCCGAGAGCAAAACCTGGCGCGAGCTCATGGGGAACCTCGGGTTCAAGGGCGGCGGCCCCATCTACCGTAGATAACGTGACGACTGTGTGACAAGCCGCGACGGCGCCGTGCTATTCCACCGTCACGCTTTTGGCGAGGTTGCGCGGCTGGTCGACATCGGTGCCTTTGAGCACGGCGGTATGATAGGCGAGGAGCTGGATCGGGATCGCGTAGAGCAACGGCGCGACAAAGGGCGCGCAGGTCGGGATCGCGATCCCGTAAAAGAGCCGGTCGTGCAGCCGGGCGACCCCGGCCGCGTCGGAGATCATCACCACCCGTCCGCCGCGCGCCAACACCTCCTCGGCGTTCGACATGGTCTTTTCGAAAAGATCGTCGGGCGGCGCCAGCACGATGACCGGCACGTTGCCGTCGATCAGCGCGATCGGCCCGTGCTTCATCTCGCCGGCGGCGTAGCCCTCGGCGTGGATATAGCTGATTTCCTTGAGCTTCAGGGCGCCTTCGAGGGCCAGCGGATAGGCGCTGCCGCGGCCGAGATAGAGCACGTCGCGCGCCTTGGCGATCTCCGCGGCGATCTCGCGGATGCGCTCGTCGTGGTTCAGGACATCGGCGGCGCGCGCGGGGATCTCGGCGAGCTGATGGGCAAGCACGACTTCTTGCGCCTCGTCGATCGTGCCGCGGGCGCGCGCCAGGCTCACGGTCAGCGCCGCCAGCACCGCGAGCTGCGTCGTGAAGGCCTTGGTCGCGGCGACGCCGATCTCGGGGCCGGCCAAGGTCGGCAGCACGATGTCGGCCTCGCGGGCGATCGAGCTTTCCGGCTGGTTGACGACGGCGATGATCTTCTGGCCCTGCTCGCGGCAATAACGCAATGCTGCCAGCGTGTCGGCGGTCTCGCCCGATTGCGAGATGACGATCGCCGCGCCGCCCTTTGGCATGTCGGGTGCGCGGTAGCGGAACTCGGAGGCGATATCAACCTCGACCGGAATGCGAGCGATCCGCTCGAACCAGTATTTCGCGGTGAGCCCGGCATTGTAGGACGTGCCGCAAGCGAGGATCGTCGCCTTCGAGATGTCGCCGAGCGCGAACGGCAGATCGGGAAGATGGATCGTGCCGGTGGTCGGGTGTATCAGCGCATGCAGCGTGTCGCCGATCACCGCCGGCTGCTCGAAAATCTCCTTTTGCATGAAATGATGGAAATTGCCCTTGCCGATCAGCGCGCCCGACACAGCGGTGTCGTAGACCTTGCGCTTCGTCTTGGCGTTTTTGTGGTCGAAGATCGCGACCTCGCGCGAGGTGACGACCGCCCAGTCGCCGTCTTCGAGATAGGCAATTCTGCGGGTCAGCGGCGCCAAGGCGAGCGCGTCCGAGCCGATAAACATCTCGCCGTCGCCATAACCGATCGCCAGCGGCGGGCCACGCCGGGCGCAAACCAACAGGTCGTGCTCGCCGGCGAACAGGAAGACGAGCGCGAAGGCGCCTTCCAGCCGACTCAGCGTTTTGGAGACGGCCTGCGCCGGGGAGGCGCCCTCGGCGAGGTAGCGGGTCGCCATGATCGCGGCCGCCTCGGTGTCGGTGTCGGTGTGGAACGCGTAGCCGAGCCCGGTCAGCTCCTGACGCAGCGCCTGATAATTCTCGATGATGCCGTTGTGGACGACGGCGACCTTGTCGGTGGCGATCGGGTGCGCGTTCTTCTCGATCGGCAGGCCGTGGGTCGCCCAGCGCGTGTGCGCGATGCCGATCGTGCCGGCGATCGGCTCGCGTTTGAGGCGCTCGGCGAGATTGTCGAGCTTGCCCTCGGCGCGCCGCCGGTCGATATGGCCGTTGACCAGCGTGGCGATGCCGGCCGAATCGTAGCCGCGGTATTCGAGCCGCCGCAGCCCCTCGATGAGCTCGTCGGCGACCGGCTTCTTGGCGATGATGCCGACGATGCCACACATCAGCTTTTCTTCGCTTTGAGCTTGCCGCGCAGCTCCTTGGCGCGGCCCGGCTTGTCGACCTGGCGCGCGCGAGCGATGGTCAGCGCGTCGGCCGGGACGTCGGCGGTGATGACGCTCCCCGTGGCGACATAGGCGCCGTCGCCGATCGTCACCGGCGCGACCAGCGCGGTGTGCGAGCCGATAAACGCGTTCGCGCCAATCACCGTGCGGGTCTTGTTAAAGCCGTCGTAATTGCAGGTGATCGTGCCGGCGCCGATATTGGTGCCGCCGCCGATATCGCTGTCGCCGAGATAGGAGAGGTGATTGGCCTTGGCGCCGGCGCCGAGCCGGGTCGCCTTGACCTCGACAAAATTGCCGACATGGACATCGCGCTCCAAGACCGCGCCGGGGCGCAGCCGCGCGTAGGGGCCGACGATCGCGCCTTCGGCGATCGTCGCGCCGTCGAGATGCGAGAAGGCGCGGATGCGGACATTGTCGGCGATCGTGACACCGGGGCCGAACACGACATTGGGCTCGACCACGACATCGCGGCCGAGCCGCGTATCGGCGGAAAAGAATACGGTCTCTGGCGCGACCAAAGTCGCGCCCGCTTCCATCGCGCGGCGGCGCAGCCGGTCCTGCATCAGCGCCTCGGCCTCAGCCAGTTCGGCGCGGGTGTTGACGCCGAGCACCTCCTCGGCCGGCAGCTCGACATAGGTCGCGGCGAGGTCGTTGGCGCGGGCGATACCGACGATGTCGGTGAGGTAGAACTCGCGCTTGGCGTTGATGTTTTCGAGGCGGTCGACAAGGTCGAAGAGATGCTCGGCGGCGACCACCATCATGCCGCCGTTGCAGAGGGTGATCGCGGCTTCCTCGGGGCTCGCGTCCTTCGCCTCGACGATGCGCTCGAGCGCACCGTCGACGCCGAGCACGAGCCGGCCATAGGGCGTGTGATCGGCCGGCCGCATCCCGGCGACCGCGATCGCCGCATCGGAAGCGCGACGTGCGTCAAGCAGACGGGCGATCGTCTCGCTCTGCAGCAGCGGCGCGTCGCCGTAAAGGACCACGACGTCGCTGAGGCCGGCGAGCGCTGCTTCGAGCGCCGGGCGCGCGGCGCGCACCGCGTCGCCGGTGCCGTGCGGAGGGTGCTGGATCGTGACCGTCGCCGGGGCGACGGCCTTGGCGACCGCGTCCTGCCCTTCGCCAAGCACCACGACCGTCTCGGCTGGGTGCAACGCCTCGATCGCCGCCAGCACATGGCCGATCATCGGCCGGCCGGCGATCTCGTGCAGCACCTTCGGGAGCGCCGAGCGCATCCGCGTGCCCTCACCGGCGGCAAGAACGATGGCGGCGAAACCGTGTGAGCGCGATGAACTCATGGGCTGATGCTCGCAATTCCCCCGAAGCAAGCGCCAAGCAGACTGGCACGCGCGTACCCATCTGCCAAAACACAGATTATTGCGGAATGTGACGCCGCCAGCGCTAGATTATGGGAAATGAGCAAGTTCCTTCTGCTGTTCGACCTTGACGGCACACTCGTCGACACGCTGCCAGATTTAACCAATGCGCTTAACGAAGCCTTGCGCGAGCGCGGCTACGCGCCGTTGGCGCCGGCCGAGGTGAAGCCGATGATCGGCGACGGCATGCCGATGCTGCTGCAGCGCGGCTTTGCCGCGCGCGGCGGCGACGCCGCCGAGGCCGCGGCGATGCGCTCTCGCTTTATCGAGATTTATGAGGCCAATGCGAGCAATTTGAGCCGTCCCTACCCGGGCGTGCCGGAGACGCTGGCGGCGCTTCGGGCGCAGGGTTATGCGACCGCCGTCGCCACCAATAAGCCGCAGCATGCAACGGGCGAGGTGCTGCGCGGTATGGGCCTCGCAGCGCTCATTGACGGTTTTGCCGGCGGCGACCGCTTCGCGGTGAGGAAGCCCAATCCGGGTCATCTCCTGGGGCTGGTCGAGGCGCTCGGCGGCGACCCGAAGCGTGCCGCGATGATCGGCGACAGCGAAAACGACGCGCTCTCCGCGCGAGCGGCGGCGATGAGCCTCATTCTGATGCGCTACGGCTATGCGCGAATCGACGCGGCGCAACTGGGCGCCGACCGGGTGCTCGACCGTTTCGACGAATTGCCCGAGGCACTCGTCGCTCTGGGACTCAAGCCCTAGCGGCTTACTCCATAAGCTTCAGATCGACGCCACGTCCGCGCAGCTTTGACAGGAAGAGCGCGACGTTGCCGATCTCGGTCTCCATCGCCATGCGCACCGGCACCGCGATGTCGCCCGGCATCAGTTGGGCGGCGTACCAGATCGTGCCCGAGCGGGCACCTTCCTCGTGGTTCTTGTCGACGTAGAAGCCGCCGATCTCGTTGCGCAGCATGCGGCAAGCCAGGGTGTCGCCCTTGAAGTTCTGACCCTCGGCCGGCGTGAGGATGTGCCGCCCGCCATCGCTGAACTGCAAATCGTAGCGATGCCGGCCGTCGAACACCGGAACCCGCAGACCGCAGCCGCCGCCGCGCGCGACCTGGCGTTCGAGCATCAAATAGGCGGTCAGGTTGTCGACCGTGCCGGGAAGTTGGTTGTAACTGATCGGGGTCACCGGCTCCTTTGGCGGCGGGCTCACGCTGCCGTCGGGCACGCCGTCGGGCTTAAACTCGACGCGCAGATGCTGCACCGTGCCGTTGC
Organism: Allostellaceae bacterium; assembly: GCA_035319545.1. Taxonomy (GTDB): domain Bacteria; phylum Pseudomonadota; class Alphaproteobacteria; order ATCC43930; family CGMCC-115725; genus DATARH01. Next base: position 4,792 of record DATHCK010000103.1, read on the forward strand.
GGTCGGTCTGGCTGTCGAACATAACGGGTTTCGGCGTGTCGGCCACCTCGCGCCCCTCGGCGAGCGAGCGGTTGGCAACGTTGGCGAACACCGCGCCGAGCCCGGCGGTCTCGAAATCGCCCTGGATGACGTAAGCCGCCGTGTTTTCCTCGATCACCGTATGCGTCGTCAGCACGTGCAGGCCGGCCGGCCCGAATCCTTCGAACTCCATGCTCACGACGTCGTCCGCGGCGGCTGGTCGAGCCGCCAGCGTGAGAAAAAAGAGCCCGGCCGTGATCGCCGGGAGCACCGAAAACCGGGACGTCATGATATGATACTGCGATATTCAATCATCTGATGTGCAACGCAAAAACGGAAACGCTGCATCGCAAAAAATGTGCCGTCCCGGGATACGGCGCCGACAGCGGAAAGTTGCAACCCGCCCGACAATTATTTGACGATAATTCGCGTCTGATCAGCCGTATAGGGCGCAAATGGTCGATACATTCCCGCGCTGCGGCATTTTGCACGGCGTTTTCCGCATTGCCAAAAACGCAGGTCGGAATCGCCACCCGGCGATCTAAACCTGGGTCAACCGTTCTGCCGTATTTGGACGGGGTGCTGGGGTGGCTGGGCGTCGCGGCGACGTGAACAACACGGTAGCCAGGAGTACCCCAATGATCAGAGTAACGACACTGGCCCTGAGCGCGGCGCTGCTTGCCGCCGCGGGCAGCGCTTACGCCGACGGTCCGCAGCCCAACCCCGCGCAAGCACCGCAAGTAAGCGCGGTGCCCAAAATGGAGCCAAAGCCGAGCGGCGGCAGCAACACCGAATCGACGCACTTCGTAAAGCCGCCCGGTTACGACCAGAACCGCTGGAACTATCCGTACGGCCCCGGCTACGGCCCGAAGCCGAGCTGAGCGCCGGTGACACAAACGGGGCGGCGGCGGGAGCCGTCGTCCCCCCCCTTCCTTGACAGCCCGGCACCGCGCCGCCTAAATGCCGCACCCGGCCGAAAATCCGCTGGACATGGGCGCATAGCTCAGCGGGAGAGCACACCCTTCACACGGGTGGGGTCGTAGGTTCAATCCCTACTGCGCCCACCATTGCTCGATCAAAGACAACCGCTGTTGCCCGAGGCGCCAGCGCGCAGCCGCGGCGGCTGGCGTCGGCACCCGCCTGCTCGTCGTGCGCAGCTCGCGGAAGCTTGGCGGGCCTCTAGCGCCGTTGTCGCAGCCGACGCGAGGAACCAACGCATCGCCGTCCTGCCGTTCCATCAGCCAGCCTTGGCGCGGCGACGGGAGCGAGCGCCGGATCAGCCAAATCGAAGAATGCAGACGATCACCGCCAGCAGCAGCAGGAAGGAGATGATGACGATCCTGTCGAAGACGGGCATGGTCGATCGGCTCGCGAGTACCGCGAGGCTACCAAGCCAGATCGGAGATGAAAACCAGAGGGTGAGCATGTCGAGCGTCGGGTCAATCGCCAGGCCGGTGGGCTGGGGGCAGAGTGCGCTGTCGGCGTTACGGAAGCCCTAACTCATGACCATCCGGCATCCTACTTCCGGCGCGGGCCGCCCATAACTCGCCTCTGTCTTCCCTTATGTCCTTGACGA
>DATHCK010000104.1:0-5659 GCA_035319545.1 Allostellaceae bacterium
ATCGAGGATTCGATCAAGATCCTGCGCGGCCTCAAGCCCTATTACGAGCGCCACCACAAGGTGCGCTACACGACCGACGCGATCCGCGCCGCAGTCGAGCTGTCGCACCGCTATATCGGCGATCGCAAGCTTCCCGACAAAGCGATCGACGTCATCGACGAATCGGGCGCGGCGCAGATGCTGCTGCCTGAAAGCAAGCGCCGCAAGACGATCACCGCCAAGGAGGTCGAGGCCTGCATCGCCACGATGGCGCGCATCCCGCCAAAGAGCGTTTCGCGCGACGACCGCGAGGTGCTGAAAAACCTCACTCGCGATCTCGAGACCATGGTGTTCGGCCAGGATCAGGCGATCGAGGCGCTGGTGTCGGCGATCAAGCTCGCCCGCGCCGGGTTGCGCGACCCCGAAAAGCCGATCGGTTCCTACCTCTTCTCTGGCCCCACGGGCGTCGGCAAGACCGAGGTCGCGCGCCAACTCGCCCGCACGCTCGGCATCGAGATCACCCGCTTCGACATGTCGGAATATATGGAGCGGCACACCGTCTCGCGGCTCATCGGCGCGCCGCCGGGCTATGTCGGGTTCGACCAGGGCGGCCTGCTTACCGACGCGATTGACCAGCACCCGCACTCCGTGCTGCTCCTCGACGAGATCGAGAAGGCGCATCCCGACCTGTTCAACATCCTGTTGCAGGTCATGGATTACGGGAAGCTCACCGACCACAACGGCAAGATCGTCGATTTCCGCAACGTCATCCTGATCATGACCACCAATGCCGGCGCGTCCGAGCTCGCCAAGCAGGCGATCGGCTTTGGCAGCGGCATCCGCACCGGTCATGACGAGGAAGCGATCAACCGGATGTTCACGCCGGAGTTCCGCAACCGGCTCGACGCGACGATCTCCTTCGCGCCGCTGTCGTCGGAGACGATCGGCCGCGTCGTCGGCAAGTTCATCCTGCAGCTGGAAGAGCAGCTCGCCGACCGCAATGTGACGATCGAGCTGGAGGCGAGCGCCCGCGCCTGGCTCGCCGAAAAGGGCTACGACCCGCTCTTTGGTGCGCGGCCGCTGGCGCGCATCATCCAGGAGCACATCAAAAAACCGCTCGCCGAGGAGCTGCTGTTCGGCCATCTGGCGAAGGGCGGCATCGTCCGCGTCCGCAAGGACGAAAACGAGGACAAGCTCGCCTTTACCTTCCTTGATCGCCCAGCGCCCGAAACTCCGGCGACCGACTCGACCGAGCCGCAAGAACCCGCGCTGGTGGAGTAGAAAAGGGAAACACCCCGGCGAAGGCCGGGGCGCATTTTTTAGCCGCTCGAACGGTCGAAAAATGGGTCCCGGCCTTCGCCGAGATCGTGCTGCAAATCAATCGAAATCGATCGGGAAATCCGGTGTCACCACGCAGTGTTCGAGGATGCCGCGCCCGCCATTCGGCAGGTGCCGCTCCTTGGAAAACCGGTGGTGCGCCTCGGTCAGCGTTTGCAGCTGGCGGCCGGGGCCGGTCGGCACGTACTGGATGAGGTTGTCGCGAAACCCGCGCCGGGTGACATAAAAGCAGTCGAGCCCCTGGCCGCGCGCCAGCGCCGCCTGGCTTTCGGCCATCGGCTTCACCTTGCGATTGCTGGCGAAATCGGCCCAGTTGGTCGCCAGACACCCGCCCGGCGCGAGCGCATCGAGGCATTGCGCCCAGAACGCCGTGTCGAACTCCGCCGGCCCACCCGAATTGTAGAGATCGACAAGGATCGCATCGAATTTCTGCGTCGATCCGGCGAGGAAGTGTTCGGCCGTGTCGAGCACGACCGGCTGATTGAGATAGAACCAGCGCTTGGCGATCGACACCACAACCTCGTCGCAATCGACGAGGGTCGGCTCGCATTCCGGGATATAGGCGCGCAGAAAGCGCCACATCGCCGCGCCGCCGACCCCGAGCAGCAGCGCCGTCGCCGGCTTCTCGACCAGCGCGAACGCCAGCGACATCAGCCGCTCGTAATGGAACACGAGCTGCGCCGGGTAGAGCAGGTCCATGCTCGACTGCTCGGTGACCTGCAGCGCGCTGCCGAACCAGTTGGCGATGGTCTTTTCGAACGCGACGCCGAACGAGCCGAGCGTACGGTAATGCCGCGCGCCGCGGTCGAAATCGATGACGAAGAGCGAGGCGCCAAAGGTTGGCGCCGGGCGCAACAGGCGGATGCGCGCATCCTCGCCGAAATAATCCAGGATCAGGCGCCGCTGGCGCTCCTCGTCGGCGGATCGGGTCATCGCCCCGAAAGCTTGGCAATTCTGCGGGACTTGCCAAGAGCTTGTTGATGGCCAGCGTTTGCGCGGTCGAGAAACGCTATGCTGCAAGCGCGCTCCCCCGACGGCGGCGCTGATTCGGGAGTTTGCGATGCGGGCCCAGGTGCTGACCGCGGCGCATCGCCCGCTGGCGATGACCGAGCTGCCGCCGCCAAAACCGGCAGCGGGCGAGGTGCTGATCGCGGTCAAGGCCTGCGCGGTGTGCCGCACCGACCTTCACATCGTCGACGGCGAGTTGACCCAGCCGAAACTGCCGCTGGTGCCCGGCCACGAGATTGTCGGCACGGTGGTCGAAAAGGGCGCGGCGGTCGACCGCTTCGCCATCGGCGACCGGGTTGGCGTGCCGTGGCTCGGCTGGACCTGCGGCGTCTGCGAATACTGCCGGAGTGGCCGCGAAAATCTCTGCGATCGCGCGCGTTTCACCGGCTACCAGATCAATGGCGGCTATGCCGAGCTGACCGTCGCCGACCAGCGCTTCTGCTTTCCACTGCCGCCCGAGTTTGATGACGTCGCGGCGGCGCCGCTGCTCTGCGCCGGGTTGATCGGCTATCGCACCTTGCGCCTCGGGCTCGAACACGCTGGCGCAGGAGCCAGGGAACCAGAACGAATCGGAATTTACGGTTTTGGCGCGGCGGCGCACATCGTCGCCCAAGTCGCCCGGTTTCAGGGCCGCCAGGTCTTCGCCTTCACCAGGCCGGGCGACCAGGCGGGGCAGGATTTCGCGCGCGGCCTCGGCGCGGTCTGGGCCGGCGGCTCCGACGAGATGCCGCCCGAGGCGCTCGACGCGGCGCTGATCTTCGCGCCGGTCGGCGCGTTGATCCCGGCGGCGCTCAAGGCCACCAAGAAAGGCGGCACGGTCGTCTCCGGCGGCATCCATATGAGCGACATCCCGAGCTTTCCCTACGCGCTCTTGTGGGAGGAGCGGGTGATCCGCTCGGTCGCCAACCTCACCCGCCGCGACGCCGAGGAATTTCTCGCGCTCGCGCCCAAAGCCGGCATCGTCACGACGACCACGCCCTACAAGCTCGCCGACGCCAACCAGGCTCTCGCCGATTTGCGTGCCGGGCGGCTCGAAGGCGCTGCGGTGCTGGTTCCTTGAGGCGCCAGGGCATAGGATTTGCTCGGACAAGCGCGTCGCAACGATGGGAGCCCCCCAATGTCGCAGCATCATGTCGTGTCGTGCCGGCCGGAGCATTGCCACTGGGGGTTTTTCGACGCCGCGCTGAAGCCGATCGTCACGGTGCAGTCGGGCGACACGGTGCAGGTCGATTGCGTGTCGGGCGGCCCCGACATCCTGCCCAAGGGCGACAATTGGGAAATCCTCGACGACCATCTGGCGATCCATGCCGGGCTCGACAAAGGCACCGGTGCGCACATCTTGACCGGCCCGGTCGCGGTCGCGGGGGCCGAGCCGGGCGATGTGCTGCAGGTCGACATCCTCAGCATCTCGCCGCGGCAAAACTGGGGCTACACCCGCATCCGGCCGCATGCCGGCACGCTCCCCGAAGATTTCCCGATCCGCAAGCTGATGCACAGCGGCATCGACCGTCAGCGCGGCGTCTGCACCCTGCCCTGGGGGCAGGAAATTGACCTCGCGCCGTTTTTTGGAGTGATGGGCGTCGCGCCGCCGCCGGTCTATGGCCTCTGCACCTCGATCATCCCGCGCGAGTTCGGCGGCAACATGGATCTGAAGGAGCTGACCCAGGGCACGACGCTTTATCTCCCCGTCTTCGTGCCCGGCGCCAATTTCTCCTGCGGCGACGGCCACGGCGTGCAGGGTGACGGCGAGGTGTGCATCACCGCGCTCGAAACCGCGCTCAGCGGCACATTCCGCCTGACCGTCCGAAAGGACCTGAAGTTCAAGCTGCCGCGCGCCGAGACGCCGACCCACCACATCACCATGGCCTTCAACGAAGACCTCGACGACGCGGCGAAGGACGCGCTTCGCGAGATGATCAAGCTGATCGGCGAGCGCATGGGCCTCGAAGCGGCGGACGCCTATATGTTTTCGAGCCTTGCGGTGGACATGCGGGTGACCCAGCTGGTCGACGGCAACAAGGGCATCCACGCCATGCTCCCGAAGCGTTACGCTGAGCCGGTCAAGACCGTTTAAGGGCGACGCCGATGCTGGTTCTTTCGTCCGACTCTCACGTCTTCGAGCCACCCGATCTGTGGCGGACGCGGATCGATCGGGCGTTCCGCGATCGCGCGCCGCGCATCGAACGGATCGGCGGCGGCGATGTCGTGGTCGTCGAGGCGGATCAAGCTCTTTCCGGGATCGGCCTCATCTCGAATGCCGGCGCGCGGTTCGAGGCGCCCGAGACCATCTCCGCGACCGGCCGCTTCGAGGACGTGCATCGCGGGGGGTACGACCCCGAGCAGCACTTGACGGACATGGCGATCGACGGGGTGGCCGGCGAGGTGCTCTATCCCTCACAGGGGCTGTTCTATTTCAAGGTCGCGGACACAAAGCTGATGTCGGCGATCTTCCGCGCCTACAACGATTGGCTTGCCGAGTTCTGCCGTACCGATCCCGCCCGCTTGAAGGGCGTCGCGATGATCAATCTCGACGATGTCGATGAGGGGATCAGGGAGCTTGAGCGCGCCGCGCGTCTTGGACTTTCCGGCGCGATGATCACCGAATACCCCGCCGAAGACCGGCGCTACGACCAGCCCGAATACGAACCGTTCTGGGCCGCCGCCGCGGCGCTCAATATGCCGCTGAGCCTCCACACCGCGACCCGGCGCCAGGGCAAGATCCGCGGTGTCGGCCCCGGGACGCTGCGCGACGCGAGCAGCCGCGCGACCAAGGCGTTCTATCCGGCGCTGTCGATGTGCGACATGATCTTCTCCGGCGTCTTCGAGCGCCATCCCCGGCTCATGCTGGCCATCGTCGAATTCGAGCTGTCTTGGGCGCCGTACGTGCTGACCTCGATGGACTACACCTATCGCGAGCGCCACGGCGAGGCGATCTATCGGTTCAAAAACGGCATGGTCCCGAGCGACTTTTTTCATCGCAATGTCGTCTTGAGCTTTCAGGAAGACGCCGTCGGCATTCGCCTGCGCGACGTGATCGGCGTCGACAACATGATGTGGGGTTCGGACTACCCGCATAGCGAGTCGACATTCCCTCAGTCGCGGAAAATCCTCGCGGAGATCCTGGCTGGGGTGCCTTGCGACGAGCAGGCCAAGATCGTCGGCGGCAACACCGCGCGCGTGTACGGCTTCGACCAGACGCGGCTGACGGCATAACGAGAGGGTGGCATGGGGCGGATCGTGGGCAAGGTGGCGCTGGTCGCGGGTGCGGGCGGCGGCATCGGCGGCGCTGGTGCCGAGGCGCTGGCGCGAGAGGGGGCGGCGGTTTTCTGCACCG
>DATHCK010000105.1:0-15343 GCA_035319545.1 Allostellaceae bacterium
CGCTGCGGCGCCCGTCGCCAAGCTCACCGCCGAACACGGCAGCGGCGCCGTGGCGCTCGGAGACGATGGCGGCGCCACGATCTGGCTGTCGCTTTACCAGTCGAAGGTCAGCGCGATGACCGAGCTCGGCGCGCGCGCGACCCACGCCTGGCTGACCCTGCCGCCGGGCGCGCCGGCGAATCATCTCGGCGCCGGGATCGGCTTTGGCCTCGATGTCGCCGATCTGGGCTTGCCGGCGGCCCCGCCAGGGTTCAACCCGACCGTGAACGATCTCGGCTTTGGTGTGACGCTGATGGGCGATTTCCCGGGCGGCCCGCTGCGCCAAGCCGCCAAGCAGTGGCGCGAGAATGGCGGCACGGTCGAGCTCGACCACCTCGACCTGCGCTGGGGCGACATGCAGATCAACGGCTCGGGCACGCTGGCGCTCGACAACGATTTGCAGCCGATCGGCGGGTTTTCCGGTGGCGTCTCCGGGTTCGATCAGCTGCTGAACGGGCTCGTCGCCGCGGGCCGGCTCAAGGCGAGCGACGCACGCGTCGCCCGGCTGGCGCTCGCGCTGATGGCCAAGACCGGCCCTGACGGAAGGCCGGAGATCGCCGCCTCGCTGACGATCCAGAACGGCGAAATGTTTCTTGGGCCGGCGAAGCTCGGGCCCGCGCCCAGGATCGATTGGTAGGTGCGTCCTTCGAGACGCGCCTTACAGGCGCTCCTCAGGATGACGGCGTTCTTTACAAGGCGCCGAGCCCATCATAGTGAGGAGCCCGTGAAGCGGGCGTCTCGAACCACGCAGTAACGGCTTCAGGCCTGTTTCGCTTCGATCACCGAGCGGCGAATCGCGCGGGTGCGGGTGAACCAGTCCTCGAGGGTCTCGCCCTCGCCGCGGCGAATCGCCCGCTGCAGCGCGGTCAGGTCTTCACTGAAGCGCTGAATGACGTCGAGCACCGCCTCACGGTTCTTCAGGAAAATGTCGCGCCACATCACCGGGTCGGAGGCGGCGATGCGGGTGAAGTCGCGGAAGCCGCCGGCCGAGAAGGCGATGACCTCGGATTTGAGGTCATCGCCAAGCGCAGTCGCGGTGCCAACAATCGTATAGGCAATCAGATGCGGCAGATGCGAGGTCATCGCCAGCACCCGGTCGTGATGCTCGGCAGGCATCGTCACGACCTTCATCTTAGCCAGTCGCCACAACGCGGTGACCTTGGCGACCGCGTCATGGTCGCTATCGTCGAGCGGCGTCAGGATGCACCAGCGGTCGGCGAACATCTCGGCGAAGCCGGCCTCGGGGCCGGAATGCTCGGTGCCGGCCACCGGATGCCCCGGCACGAGATGCACGCCCGCAGGCAGCACCGATTTGAGGTCGCGGATCGCGGTCTCCTTGACCGATCCGACATCGGTGACGATCGCACCCGGCTTCAGCACCGGCGCGATCTTTTTCGCGACCTCGGGATAGGCCGAAAGTGGCGTCGCCAGTACGACCAGGTCGGCGCCGGCGACCGCGGCGGCGGGATCGTCTGTGGTCTCGTCGGCAATCTTGAGGCGGCGGACGGCGGCCAAGGTCTCCGCCCGGCGCGCGCAGGCGACGATATGCGTCGCCGGATTGTCGCGCCGGATGACACGCGCCAAAGACGAGCCGATCAGCCCGATCCCGATGATCGCGACCCGGTCGAATAATTGCCGCGCCATCAGGAAGCCATGAATGCGGCGAGGGCGGCAACGACCTTTTCGTTTTCCTCGGCCGTCCCGACCGTGATGCGGATGTGGTCGGGCAGGCCGTAACCATTCATCTTGCGGGTGAGGATGCCGCGCGACTGCATGAACGCGAAGGCCGCCGCCGCGGTGTGCGTTCCGCTTTCGGCGAAACGGGGCAGCACGAAATTGCCGACGCTCGGGGTCGGCTCGAGGCCGAGCGCGGCAAGCCGCTCGTTGAGCCAGGGCTGCCAGCGATCGTTATGCGCGCGCGCCTTCTGCAGCGACTCTGTGTCGTTGAGGGCGGCGACCCCCGCGGTGAGCGCCGCAGCGCTGACGTTGAACGGGCCGCGGACGCGGTTGAGCACGTCGGCGATCGCCGGTGGGAAATAGCCCCAGCCGAGCCGCAAGCCGGCAAGCGCAAAAATCTTTGAAAATGTTCGAAGCATGACGACATTGTCCGCCGCGTCGACGAGCTTGATGCCGGGCTCGTAATCGTTGCGGTTGACGAACTCCGCATAGGCGGCGTCGATCGCCAACACGACATTTGGCGGCAGGCCGGCGTGGAGCCGCGCCATCTCGCGCTCGGACAGATATGTGCCGGTTGGGTTGTTGGGGTTGGCGATGAAGACCAGCCGCGTCCTGGGCGTGACGCGCGCGAGGATCGCATCGACATCGGCGGTGAGGTCGCGCTCGGGCGCGGCGACCGGCGTCGCGCCGACCGCCTGCGCGCCGATCGGGTACATCAGAAAGCCGTGGCGGCTGTAAAGCACCTCGGTGTCGGGGCCGGCATAGGCGCGCTGCAACAGGGCGATCAGCTCGTCGGAGCCGGCACCGCAAACAATCCGCGCCGGATCGAGCCCGTAATGCTCGCCAAGGGCATGGCGCAACTCGTCGGCCGAGCCGTCGGGGTAGCGGTGGATGTCGTTGGCGAGCGCGCGATAGGCGGCGATCGCCTTGGGGCTGGGGCCGAGCGCGCTTTCGTTGGAGGCAAGCCGGATCGGCCTCTCGAAACCCTCGAGCTTGGCATCGCCGCCAACATAGGGGGCGATGTCGAGGATACCGGGCCCCGGAACCGGACCTTGTGCCTCCTTCATCATCTCAGGCCCGCGCGCCGGCAGTCATTGCGTGCACCTGCGTCGCGCCGGCGCTGTCGGCAAGCGGCAATGCGTAGCAGCCGACCGCGCAAAGCCGCAGCAAATCTCCACCGAATTGTCCGCGCAGCCGTTCGAAACGCGGGTCGTCGAGGGTCACGAAACCCTCCACTTCAAGCAGCGTGTTTGTCGTTTCACCCTGGCCGAACGAGCAGACGAACGTGCAGGTGATCCCGAGGGCGGCCAATGCCGCGGCAAACCGGCTGTGGCTGATATCGACGGCGTTTTCGGTGGCAAGAAGCGTGCGGTCGCTACCGCTCGGCTGCGGCGCGCCGAAGCCGATGGCCAACGCGTCGCCGTCCGAGCGAGCGTTGCCGCGCGGACCGAACGGCAGGCGGGCCAAGACCCGCGGCACGTCCTCGTCGGGCGATAGCAGGTGCATCCACCATGGATCGTCTTCGCCGTCCTGCGGCATCGGCAACACACCGACCGCGACGCGACGGTCGGTGACGGCGCGGATCACCTGCAGGGTGGTCTCATAATCGGTCATCGGCATTTGAGCGCCGTAATGATCGCGCGCGAGGTCCCACACCCCCGGCCCATCCGGCGGCACGAAAGCGCCCACCGCGAAGGGACCTTCGTGCCGAACGCCCGCGCCGAGCAGCTCGCGCCACATCCGCACCAGGGTCCCGAGCGGCAACTCGCCTTGATTGCGGTCGACGAGCCGGCGGATGATCGCGGCTTCGCGCGACGGGATATAGAAGGACGCGCCGGTTTGTTCCCGCAGCGCGCCGATCCGGCCAACGAGTTCCAGCCGTTCTACCAGCAATTGAAGCAAATCGTCGTCAATCCGGTCGATCTGGCGGCGCAATTCTTCGAGTTCGGATGGAGATGACGACATGATACCAATCGCACGCTGGGCGGCGGTAGTAGTAGGGTCAGCGATTCGTGAAATCAAACGAAACCGTTGACATGCCAGCCGCGCGATACCTACCTACGCTACCTCCGCCAGCCGCCGCGAATGATCGCGGTGCGGGGAATTGTCTTAGAGGTTTGCTCAGAGGCCCAGGGGCAAAATCGTGTCGTCCGCGGTCACCCCACGCATGTTGCACCGTCCCGACGCCGATTGGCCGGGTCACCGGCTCGTCGTGCGCGAGCCGCTGCGTCTCGATTGCGGGGTCGATTTCGGCCCGTTCACGATCGCCTACCAGACCTATGGCCGGCTGAATGCCGATAAGTCGAACGCGATCCTCATCTGCCACGCGCTGACCGGCGACCAGTATGTCGCCGACCCGCATCCGATCACCGGGCACCCTGGTTGGTGGACGACGATGGCGGGGCCGGGGCTGGTGCTCGACACCGACCGCTATTTCCTCATCTGCGCCAACGTGCTGGGCGGCTGCATGGGGACGACGGGGCCGAAGGACATCGACCCGGCAACCGGCAAACCCTATGCGCTTTCGTTCCCGGTCATCACCGTGCGCGACATGGTACGGGCGCAAAAGCGGCTCATCGAGCATCTCGGGATTGACCAGTTATTTTGCGTGATCGGCGGCTCGATGGGCGGAATGCAGGTGCTCGAATGGGCGGCGAGCTACCCGGAAAACGTCTTCGCCGCGGTGCCGGTGGCGAGCGCGGCGCGGCATTCGGCGCAGAACATCGCGTTTCACGAGGTCGGCCGCCAGGCGATCATGGCCGATCCAGATTGGTGCGACGGCGAATATCTCGAAGCCGAACGTCGCCCGGCGCGCGGGCTCGCGGTGGCGCGCATGGCGGCGCACATCACCTATCTCAGCGAAGCCGCGCTGCACCGCAAGTTCGGCCGCAATCTTCAGGATAGAAACACCGTCACCTGGGGGTTCGACGCCGATTTCCAGGTCGAGAGCTATCTGCGCCATCAGGGCAGCACGTTTGTCGACCGGTTCGACGCCAACTCCTATCTCTACATCACGCGGGCGATGGACTATTTCGACCTTGCATTGGAGCATGGCGGGTCGCTGCCGACGGCGTTCGCCGGGGCGAGCTCGCGCTTCTGCATCATCTCGTTCACCAGCGACTGGCTGTTCCCGACCAGCGAAAGCCGCGAGCTGGTGCACGCGCTCAACGCGGTCGCCGCCAATGTCAGTTTTGTCGAGATCGCGACCGACAAGGGCCATGACGCGTTCCTGTTGCACGAGCCCGAGCTGTTCGAGACCCTCCATGGGTTTTTGAACGGCTGCGCCGAACATCGCGGTCTGCCGCACGCCTGAGATGAGCGACGCCGCCACCGTCCCGCTCGGCTACGCCGCGCCGGAAACCTCGACCGCAGCGCGCGACCGACTGCGCCGCGACCTTCGCGTCATCGCCGACATGATCGAGCCTGCGGCGCGGGTGCTCGATATCGGCTGCGGCGACGGCGCGCTGTTGCATTATTTGGCGAGCGAAAAGGGCGTCGACGCGCGCGGCGTCGAATTGAGCCAGCACGGGGTGAACGCCTGCGTCACCCAGGGCCTGTCGGTCATCCAGGGGGACGCCGACAGCGACCTCGACGCCTATCCGGCCGGCGCCTTCGATGTTGTCGTGCTGAGCCAAACGCTGCAGGCCACACGACAGCCGCGCCGCGTGCTCGAGACGCTGATGCGGATCGGCAAGCGGGCGATCGTGTCGTTCCCCAATTTCGGCTTTTGGCGCATCCGACTGGGCTTAGCCTTCGGCGGGCGGATGCCAATGTCGCCGCTGCTGTCGCACGCCTGGTACGACACGCCCAACATCCATCTCTGCACGATCCGCGACTTTGTCGCGCTGTGCGACGAGATCGGGGTGCGGATCGAGAAAAGCGTCACACTCGACCGTTACGGTCGCCCGTTCGCGCTCGACCCGCGCGGATCGCTCGCGAACCTGTTGGCCGAACAAGGGGTCTTCGTACTGACCCAGCGAAACGGAGCATGACCGCGATGCTTGTCGCCCAGATTACCGACACGCATATCCTCGCGGCCGGCAAGCTCTACCATTCGCCGCGCGCGACGATCCCGCCTTCCGATCCGAGCTGGAGCCACATCGATACCGCCGCGTGCCTCGGCCGCGCCGTCGCCGAGCTGAACGCGCGCTCGCCGCGGCCCGACGTGATCGTCGTCACCGGCGACCTCACCGATCACGGCGCGCCGGAAGAATACGCCAATCTGCGTGCGATCCTCGACGCGGCGCGGATGCCGGTCTTTGTGATCCCAGGCAATCACGACAGCCGCGACGCGCTGCGCGCGGCCTTCGCCGAGGACGGCTATCTCCCGGCCGACGGTTTTCTGCATTACGCGGTCGAGGGTTTCCCGCTGCGGATCATCGCGCTCGACACGCATATCCCGGGCAGCCATGACGGCATGCTCTGCGTCGAGGGGCTCCAATGGCTCGACCGCACGCTGGCGGCGGCGCCGAACCAGCCGACGCTGGTCATGATGCACCACCCGCCCTTCCCCACCGGGATCGAGCACATGGATCGCCACGCGCTGTTGAACCCGGCGGATTTCGCGGAGATCGTCCGCCGCCATCCGCAGATCGAGCGCATCCTGTGCGGTCATCTGCACCGGACGATCGATCACCGCTTCGCCGGAACGGTCGCCGGAACCTGCCCGTCGACCGCACACCAACTGGTGCTCGACACGACACCCGGCGCGCCGGCCGAGTTCTGTTTTGAGCCGCCGGGCTACCAGCTGCATTTCTGGCGTGAAGGCGTCGGCCTTGTCAGCCACACCGCGGTGTTCGGCGACTGGCCCGGCCCCTACCCATTCCGCGTCCCGCCGCGCTAATGGCCGGGGGCTAACCGCCCGGCGGAAGCCGGTGCATACACAAGGCGGCGCTTGGGAGTCCTTACGGCGACAGGCTTCGCGTAAATCTGCTTGGTCGCCTCGACGATCACGACCCCGGCGAAGGTCGGGAAAAACCGCGCGCCGACGCGCTCCCAGGCGCGCGCCGACCGCAGCATCATGCGGCTGCGGCTCGGCGGCACGAACAAGGCCGCCCCGGTCGCGACCGGGGTAAACAACTCGTCGCGCAACAGCTGCGAGAGCTGCGACATCGTGTAGGGCCGACCGGAGCCGAACGGCGTCCGGTCGAGCCGCGCCCAGATGCCGCGCCGGTTGGGAACGACGATCAGCAGCCGGCCGCCGCCGGCGAGCACGCGCCATACTTCCTTGAGCATGGTGCTGGCCTGCTCGGTGGTTTCGAGCGCGTGCACCAGCAGCACCCGATCGAGTGAAAAATCGGCGAAGGGCAGCTCGCCCTCATCGGCGAGCAGCGCCAGATTGGCGCCGTCGGGCGGCCAGGCGAGCACCCCCAGCGATGCCGGCATCAGCGCGACCGTGCGCTCGGTCTCGGGCGAGATCGCGCTCAAGAATGGCGCCGGATAACCGATGCCCAAAAGCCGCATCCCATGCAGATCGGGCCACATTTGCCGCAACCTGTGGCGGATCATGCGCCGCGCCACCTGCCCGAGCGGGGTGCGGTAGAAATCCCTGAGATCGACGACATCGGACGCCATGCCGGCATCTTAGCACGGGGTCGCATAACGAATTGTGCGTCCCGCGAGACGCGCCTATCGTTTCCGCGCGCTGTGCGAGGAGCTTACCAACGATGACTTTGTCAATCCACCCGATCGATCCGGTCAACCGGCCGTTTTTTGCCGGCGAGGTCTCCGGCATCGATCTGCGCGAGCCGGCGACCCCGGAACAGGTCGCGGGAATTGTCGAGGGCATGGACAAGTTCGCGGTGCTGGTCTTTCGCGGCCAGCAGATCAACGATGAGCAGCAGCTCGCCTTCAGCCGCAATTTCGGCACGCTCGAGATCGCCAATTCCGACGTGCGGCGCGATGAGGACCGCCGGCTCGCGCCCGAGGTGGCCGACGTCTCGAACCTCGGCCAAGGTAACGCGATCATGTCGCGCGAGGACAGACGGCGGCTCTTCAGCCTCGGCAACATGTTGTGGCACTCGGATTCGTCGTTCAAGCCGACCCCGGCCAAATATTCGCTGCTGCACGCGCGCGTGCTGCCCAAGAAGGACGGCAACACCGAGTTCGCCGATATGCGCGCCGCCTATGACGAACTCGACGACGCGCTGAAGGCCGAGATCAACGACCTCGTCTGCGAGCATAGCCAGCAATATTCGCGCGGCGCGCTTGGCTTCGACTTCACCGATGAGGAGCGGCGGCGCAACCCCATGGTGCCGCAGCGCCTGGTGCGCCGGCATCCGGGCTCGGGACGGCGCTCGATCTTTCTCTCGTCGCATGCCGGCGCGATCCGCGGCATGCCAATGCCCGAGGCGCGCGCCCTGCTGCGCGACCTCACCGAGCACGCGACGCAGCGCAAATTCGTCTACGCGCACGAATGGCGGCTAGGCGATCTGGTTATGTGGGACAACCGCACGATGATGCACCGCGCCCGGCGCTACGATCCCAGCGAGGTGCGCGAACTGCACCGCACCACCGTCGCCGATGACTGCCCGACCCTCGAACAGGCGGCGTAAGGAGCAAAACCATGCTGTTCGGCGCATCGATGTTCTTCACCGACTATTCGATGGGCGCGGGCGAGCTCGCGCGGGCGCTTGAGGAACGCGGGTTCGAGTCGGTCTGGGCGCCGGAGCACTCGCACATCCCGGTGTCGCGGCAATCGGCGTTTCCCTCGGGCGGCGAGCTGCCGAAGCAATATTACGACGTGATGGACCCGTTTGTGTCGCTGACCTACGCGGCGGCGGTGACCAAGACGATCAAGATCGGCACCGGCGTCTGCCTTGTCGCGCAGCGCGACCCGATCCAGACCGCCAAGCTCGTCGCCTCGCTCGACCAGGTGTCGGGAGGGCGGTTTCTCTTCGGGGTCGGCGGCGGGTGGAATGCCGACGAGATGGCCGATCACGGCACCGCGTTCAAAACCCGCTTCAAGCTGATGCGCGAGCGCCTCGAGGCGATGAAGGAAATCTGGACCAAGTCGAAGCCCGAATATCACGGCGAGATGGTCGATTTCCCGCCGATGATGACCTGGCCGAAACCGATTCAGAAGCCGCACCCGCCGATCATCGTCGGCGGCATGTTCCCGCATGCGGCGCGGCGCGCGATCCGCTATGGCGACGGCTGGATCCCGCATTCGCGCCGGCCGCAATACGAGGACGTCACCGATTTCCTGCCCGAATTCCGCCAGATGGCGGCGGAAGCCGGGCGCGACCTCAAGACCTGCCCTGTCACGGTGTGGGGCATCCAGCCCGATATCGACCGGGTGCGCCGCTACGAAGACCAGGGCGTCGCACGCGGCGTCGTGCAGCTCACCGCCGAGAAGGCTGACAAGATTCTGCCGCTGCTCGACCGCTGGGCCGGGATCATCGCCAAGCTGAAGGGCTAGATCAGCCGCCGTCGCGTGTGAAACAACCTTGGCTCCACGTCCGTTATCGGCCACATAGAGGCGCTGTCAGGCGGAGTGGCTAGATGAGTGCGGTCGGGGCGGAGGCGAAAGAAGCCGGGCGCGATTTTATTCGCGACATCGTCCAGGCCGATATCGATGCCGGCCGCGTCGTGTGGCCGGTGACGCGGTTTCCGCCGGAGCCGAACGGTTATCTGCACATCGGCCACGCCAAGTCGATCGCGCTCAATTTTGGTGTGGCCGCCGAGTTCGGCGGCAGATGTCATCTGCGCTTTGACGACACCAACCCGACAAAGGAAGAGCAGGAATACATCGATGCGATCGAGGCCGACCTCAAATGGCTCGGCTTTGATTGGGGCACCCACCTCTATCACGCGTCGGATTATTTCGATCAGCTCTACCATTGGGCCGAGCACCTGATCCGCCGCCGGCTCGCCTACGTCGACGACCAGTCGCCGGAGGAGATGCGCGCCGCGCGCGGCAGCCTTACCGAGCCCGGCCGCGACAGCCCTTATCGCGACCGTAGCGTCGAGGAAAATCTAGACCTCTTTCACCGCATGCGGGCCGGCGAGTTTCCCAATGGCGCACGGATATTGCGGGCAAAGATCGACATGGCCTCGCCCAACATCAATCTGCGTGATCCGGCGCTTTACCGCATCCTTCACGCGACGCATCCGCGTACCGGCGACAAATGGTGCATCTACCCAACCTACGACTTCGCGCACGGCCAGTCGGACGCGATCGAGGGCATCACCCATTCGATCTGCACGCTCGAATTCGAGGATCACCGGCCGCTTTACGACTGGCTCATCGAGCATCTGCCGGTGCCGTCGCGGCCGCGGCAATACGAGTTCGCCCGGCTCAACCTGACCTATACAGTCATGTCGAAGCGCTTCCTCAAGGGCCTCGTCGACAATAAGCGCGTCGCCGGCTGGGACGACCCGCGCATGCCGACAATCTCGGGGCTGCGGCGGCGCGGCGTCCCGGCGGCGGCGATCCGCAACTTTGCGAAGGCCGTCGGGGTCGCGCGCGCCAACAGCACGGTCGATGTCGGCATGTTCGAGCACGCTGTGCGCGACGAGCTGAACCGCATCGCGCCGCGCCGCATGGCGGTGCTGCGGCCGTTGAAGCTGGTGATCGAGAACTACCCGGAAAGGCAAAGCGAGGAGCTCGACGCGGTCAATCACCCGGACGATCCCGACGCGGGTACACGGAAGATCCCGTTTGGGCGCGAGCTCTTCATCGAGCGCGACGACTTCATGGAAGACCCACCCAAAAACTTCTTCCGACTAGGACTGGGTCGCGAGGTGCGGTTGCGCTACGCCTATTTTGTCACCTGCAGCGGTGTGGTGAAGAACGCGGCCGGCGAGGTGACGGAACTGCGCTGCACCTACGATCCCTCCACCAAGGGCGGCGACGCGCCCGACGGGCGCAAGGTGCGCGGAACGATCCATTGGGTATCGGCGGCGCATTCGACGCCGGCCGAGGTGCGGCTTTACAACCCACTGTTCAACCGGCCTGATCCCGGCGCGGAGGGCGACCTCATCGCCGACCTCAACCCGGACTCGATCGAAGTGCTGGAAGGTTGCCGGCTCGAACCGGCGCTGGTCGCCGACAATGACGTCGCCGCGGTGCAGTTCGAGCGTCTTGGCTATTTCTGCCGCGATCCCGATAGTGCGCCCGGCAAGCCGGTGTTCAACCGCACCATCGGGCTGCGCGACAGCTGGGCCCGGCAACAAGCGGGCCGCCCAAGTAGTTCGTGACACGGACGACGATCTCCCCCTTACTTGCATATAATTGGCGTTGCATCTTGGCAATCGCGCGAGGCGCGCCATCGCCAAGCGTGCCGCTACGGGGAGGCGGATGTCGGGGTTTGATTTGCGCGCGACGCTCGCCGCGCGGCGCGGCGAACGATTTGCCTTGCATGAGCAGCACCTGAACGGTCCGCTCGTCCGCATCCTGCGGACGATCGGCTTCGATCGCGACTATGCTTGCGGCAGCGGCGCCTATCTTTTCGACACGGCCGGCAACCGCTATCTCGACCTGCTGAGCGGCTTTGGCGTCTTTGCGCTCGGGCGCAACCACCCAACCGTCACCTCCGCCCTGCATCAGGTGCTCGACGCCAACCTGCCCAACCTCGTGCAGCTCGACGTGTCGGTACTGAGTGGCGTCCTGGCCGAGCGCTTGGCGGCCCTACTGCCGGGCCTCGATAAATTCTTCTTTTGCAATTCGGGTGCGGAAGCGGTCGAGGCGGCCATCAAGTTCGCGCGTTACGCGACCGGGCGCGAACGCATCCTGTCGTGCGAGCACAGCTTCCACGGATTGACCTACGGGGCCTTGTCGCTGACCGACGCCGGCGAGTTCCGTGACGGGTTCGGGCCGCTCTTGCCGGGCTGTAGCACGGTCCCGTTCAACGACCTGCCGGCGCTGGAACGCGCCCTCGCACGGCGCGACGTCGCCGCGTTTATCGTCGAGCCGATCCAGGGCAAGGGTGTCAACCTGCCCGACGACGACTATCTCTCGGAAGTGGCCCGGCTGTGCCGCAAGCACGGCACGCTATTGGTCGCCGACGAGGTGCAGACCGGGATCGGCCGCACCGGCCGTTTTGTCGCGATCGAGCATTGGGGCGTCGAGGCTGACATGGTACTGCTGGCCAAGGCGCTCTCCGGCGGGCAGGTGCCGATCGGCGCGGTCGGCGTGCGGCGCTGGGTATTCGACCGGGTGTTCGACCGGATGGACCGTGCGGTCGTGCACGGATCGACCTTCTCGAAGGCCGACCTGGCGATGGTGGCGGGCCTCGCGACGCTGACCGCGCTCGAGGAAGAGGGGCTGATCGACCGGGCGCGCAGCCACGGCGACGCGCTGATGGCCGACCTCGAAGCGCTGAAGGCAAGGCACGGCGTCATCGCCGACGTGCGCGGCAAGGGGCTGATGATCGGCGTCGAAATCGGCCAGCCGGACAGCCTGCGACTCAAGGCGGCGTGGCGCTTTCTCGATCAGGTCGACAAGGGTCTGTTGTGCCAGATGATCGTCATCCCGCTTTTTGCGCGGCACCGCATCCTGACCCAGGTGGCGGGGCACCATCTCCCGGTAATCAAGCTGCTGCCGCCTTATGTGATCAGCGCCGCCGATCTCGATTGGACCCGCGACGCGTTCGATCAGGTGCTGGCGGATTGTCAGACGCTTTCCGGGTCGGTATGGCCGCTGATCCGCTCGCTCGCGACCGGGGCGCTGCGCGACCGGGCAAGCGCCGGCTAGCACGCGTCAACCGGGAATTCTTCCAAATTATTGATTAAGCCGGGAATTAAGCTTCCGAACGCCCACCGTTTTCGCCCTCGCCGGCCGATTACCGGGTGGTGTTCAGCATCCGCCGCGCGATCTGAGGAACTCTGCGTACCTCAGCGGGCGGGCGGCTCATAAAGACAAAGAACGTCTCCCGCCGGTAGCAATAGAGGCGTACACTCGTCGGCAGCATATCTCTGGCGCAACGCTCCAAAGCAGGAGGACCGGTCATGGCAAATGACAAGATGACGGCCCAGATGCACGCCAAAGGCGGCTTTATCGCCGCGCTCGACCAAAGCGGCGGCTCAACGCCCGGCGCGTTGCGCCTCTACGGCATCCCGGACAGCGCCTATAGCGGCGACGCCGAGATGTTCAAGCTCATGCACCAGATGCGCGTGCGTATCATCACCGCGCCCGCCTTCACCGGCGACAAAGTCATCGGGGCGATCCTCTTCGAAGCCACGATGGACGGCGAGGCGCAGGGCAAACACGTTCCGGCTTTTCTGTGGGAAGACCGCGGCGTCGTTCCGTTTCTGAAAGTCGACAAGGGGCTCGAACCCGAGAGCGACGGCGTGCAGATGATGCGGCCGATCCCGGGCCTCGACGAGCTGCTTACCCGGGCGGCGAAACTCGGCATCTTTGGCACCAAGGAACGCTCGGTCATCAACCTGGCGTCAAAGACCGGCATCGCCGCCGTCGTCGATCAGCAGTTCGCGCTGGGCAAGCAGATCTGCGCGCACGGGCTGGTGCCGATCCTCGAACCCGAGGTCTCGATCAAGAGCCCGGACAAGAAGGGCGCGGAGGCCATTCTATGCGACGAGATCATGAAGCATCTCGACGCCGAGCCGAACGGCCCGCCGATCATGCTCAAGGTCACGATCCCCGATGTACCCGACCTCTATGCGCCGGTGATTGCCCATAAGCGCATGGTGCGCGTCGTCGCGCTATCCGGCGGTTATACCCGGTCCGATGCCTGTCGGCGCCTTGCCGCCAATCACGGCATGATCGCGAGCTTCTCGCGAGCATTGGTCGAAGAGCTGCGGGTTTCGATGAGCGATGACGAGTTCGAGGCGGCGCTCGAAAAATCAGTCGACGAAATCTACAAGGCCTCGACCGTTAAGAACTGATCCCGGACCTTCTAGCGCGGCGACGCCCGCGGGGCTCACGCTTTGCGGGCGTTGTCATATCAACTCGAAATGCCTCGCGCCTGCGCGATCTGCTAGGCTTTCGCGAAAGGGTGACGGGCCGTAGAGAGGATGCCATGAACGATTTGATGACCCTGTCGCAGAAGGCCGACGCGCTCGAAGAGAAGATGGCGCGCGAGCTCGATTACATCGTCGTCAAGTCGCGCATCTATCAGCTCGCCGAGGGCGACATGGGTCCGCCGTTGAACCCCGCCGAGGCGCGCAAGAAGAACCCCGACGCCAAGGTGCTGATGGGCGACGACCCGCGCCTCCCGGCGATGCCGGAAAAGCCGACCCTGATGGATTTCTTCAAGTACCGCTTCGGGCCCTCGATGCATTTGCTGCAGAGCGCGCGGCACGCGGTGAAGGGCGGGCTGCCCGAGAAGATGGTGCTCGCCTGCCTGTTGCACGACATCTCGACCGCCGGGTTTATCCGCGGCGACCACGGCTATTGGGGCGCCCAGCTCGTCGAGCCTTATGTCGATCCCGAGGTGACCTGGGCGATCCGCGCGCACCAGGTGTTGCGCTTCTACCCCGACGAGTCGGTCGGCTACGAATATCCGCAGTCCTACATCACCGGGTTCGGCGAGGATTACCGGCCCGACCCATACATCCAGGACGACTACAAGCGGATGCAGAACCACAAATGGTACATGTCGGGCCGCATGATCACCGTCCACGACATCTACTCGTTCGACCCAAACGTGCATGTCGAACTCGAGGAGTTCGAGGACGTCATCGGCCGCAACTTCAACCAGCCGGAAGAGGGCCTCGGCTTTGACAACAGCCCGGTCGCGCATATGTGGCGGGCGATGATCCGCCCGGCCAAATATCTCTGAGGAGCTCTACGCATGAACGATTTGATGACCGCGTCGCAAAAGGCCGACGCGCTCGAAGACAAGCTGATGGAGGATCTGCAGAACGCGATCGGCGTGAAGTCGCGGCTTTATCTGCTCGCCGAGGCGGATTTCACGATGCCCAACGGCGCCAGGCTGCAGCAGGAGCATCCGGGCGCCAAGATGCTGATGAGCGACGACCCGCGCCTGCCGAAAATGCCGGCGAAGCCGACGCTGATCGACTTCTTTCGGCTGCGCTTCGCGCCGCCGATGCACCTCTTGCAGAGCGCGCGGCACGCCAAGGTCGCCGGCATGCCCGAGCATGTCGTGCTCGCCTGCCTGCTGCACGACATCGCGGTGCTCGGCTTTATCCGCTCCGATCACGGCTATTGGGGCGCACAGATGGTCGAGCCCTACGTGACGGAGGAGGTCACCTGGGCGATCCGCGCGCACCAGGCGCTGCGCTTCTACCCCGACGAGTCGTTCGGCTACGCCTATCCGGACAATTACAAGGCGTATTTCGGCGAGGACTATGTCCCGGAGCCGCATATCGAGCGCGCCTACAAGGCGGCACGGGCGCATAAATGGTACGGCACGGCACGGATGATCTGCGTCCACGACCTCTATTCGTTCGATCCCGAAGTGCATGTCGAGCTCGAGGAATTCACCGACATCATCGGCCGCAATTTCCGCCAGCCGGAAGAGGGGCTCGGCTTTGACGATAGCCCGAGCGCGCATATGTGGCGCACGCTCAGGCAGCCGACGAAGTATCTTTAACCGAAAGGATTTGCGTCGAAGCGAGGACGGGGTGAAGCCGAGCTTCGCCCCGTTTTCAATTTGCGATCAGCAGGGCACGTAGCGGTAGTAGTAGGGGCTCCAGCAGGTCC
>DATHCK010000106.1:0-5823 GCA_035319545.1 Allostellaceae bacterium
TCGACCCAAAAATTGCCGACGGTCTGCGCCGAGCGCCGCGCGAAGCCGCGGATGAGCGCGACCGCCAGCGCGATGCCGGTCGCCGCCGAGACAAAATTGTGCACGGTGAGCCCCGCCATCTGCGTCAGGTAGCTCATCGTCGTTTCGGGCGTGTAGGACTGCCAGTTGGTGTTGGTGATGAAGCTGACCGAGGTGTTGAACGCAAGGCTCTGCTCGACCGCCGACTGATCGGCCGGGTTGAACGGCAGCACTGCCTGCAGGCGCTGCAGCGCGTAGAGCGTCACAAAGCCGGCGGCGGTGAAGAACAGCATCGCCACCGCGTAAGTCACCCAATGCTGTTCGTGCGATTCCTCGATGCCGCACAACCAATAGGTGGCGCGCTCGACCGGGCGGAGCACGGGCGACAAGAAAGTGCGCTCGCCGTTGAAGACCTTGGTTATATAGCCACCGAACGGCTTCGCGATCAGCGTTACGATGACGGCGAAGAGCGCGATCTGGAACCAGCCATTGACTGTCATTGCCGGGCGCTCCCTAGAATTTTTCCGGGCGCGTCAGCGCGTAAACGAGATAGATCAGCAGGCCGAATGTCACCGCGCCGCCAAGGGCATAGTCGAACAGCATCGAACTCTCCTTAGAGACGGTCGCAGGCGACGACATACAAAACGGCAACGGCCAGAAAGCCGAAGCCGATCGCCAGGTAGATTGCGTCGAGCATTATCCGTCTCCATGACAAGAATGAGCAGGCGCCGAGCTCGCCGCGGAGCGAGCGGCGATCGGGTGGATGCGGCGCCGCAGGCGCGAACAAGGCGCGTCAGCGGTAATGCGGCGCCCGTCTCTCGGCAAAGATCGCGAGGCGCGCATATGTTTTCGAGGGTGATCCCGGCGCCACAAGAATAAGAATTTCATATAGATTCGTTCCCCTACCGGGAGACGCAGGATGCATGAGCAACACCGCACGTCGCCTTGATGCATATCAACGATGGCATGCGGGCTTATCAGAAAATTTGTATCGGCTTCACCATAGGCCATCGAAGCGGACCGAATAGCCGAGGCCGACAAAATAATCGGGCGCGTTGCGGTTGAGGCCGACGCCGACGTGGAAGTCGATCTGCTGGGTGTGTGCAAAGCGGTAGGAGCCGCCGAAATTCAGCTCCTGGGCTGGCAATCCGCGCGTTTCGTAATCGCCGATATACTCGGCGAAGACGTCCGAATGCTCGCCGATCTGGCGATCGATCAGGACGCTCGGCTGAAGCACGGTCGTGCTTTGCGGCTCTCCGGTCAGCCACATCGTCGAAAACATCCCGCCGGCGGTCCAGCCGCCGCCGAGATCCTGCGTCCAGGGCAGCTGGACGTAAGGGTTGTAGCCATTGCCGGCAATCGCCCTCGAGCCGGTCGGAAAGGCAAGTCCCACGGTCCCCGAGAGGTTGAGGCCCTCGGGCAAGCCCTGAAACTGGTGCTTGACGGCCGGGGCGACGTCGGAAAATCCGGACGGCCCGTGACCGTCGATGCCCCCGATATAATCCGGCGTATCCACGAGCACCTCCGTGCAGCCGCCGAGGCCGAAACGAAGGCGGGTATTGGGGCCGTCGAGCGCGTCTTGACCAGGATGGGCCGTCCAGTTGATGCCGTTCTCCAGCTGGAGGCTTCCCGCCGGCACCACGACGCTCGAATTGGTGACGCTCGGGCGATCGGTGACGATGTCCTGGCTCGCATCGGCGCAGCCGTCGGCGCGCGCGGCGCAGGCTGTAACGGCGCATCCCAGAGCGACCAGCAACGCACCGACGAACCTGCGGCTAGGGCGTGGCATACAGCACGCCTTTGAGCATCGCGAAATGCTCGGCGATGGGCCCGAGCGCCAATGCAGGGAAGAAGGTGAGGCCGCCGACGATCAGCACCGTGCCGACAAGCACCGAGACGAAAAGCGGCCCATGCGTCGGCAGGGTGCCGCTCGCCGGCGGCACGCGGCCTTTGGCGACCAGCATCCCGGCGATCGAGAGCACCGGGACGATGACGAGGAAGCGACCGGCGAACATCGCCGCCGCCAGCGTCAGGTTATAGAAGGGCGTGTTGGCGCTGAGCCCGGCAAAGGCGCTGCCGTTGGTCGCGGCCCCCGACGTATACGCGTATAGGATTTCCGAAAAGCCGTGCGGCCCTGGATTGGCCGAGGATGGTCCGGCGAGCCCGTCCGGCAGCACGGTAGCGATGCCCGGCATGCCGAGAATGAAGAGCGGCACGACGAGCAGCGCGAGCATCGCCATCTTGACCTCGTCGCCGCCGATCTTGTTGCCGAGATACTCGGGCGTCCGGCCGATCATCAGCCCGGCGACAAAGACCGCGACGATGACGAACAGCAGCATCCCGAACAGGCCCGAACCCGGGCCGCCGACGATCACCTCGTCGAGCATCATGTTCGCCATCAACACGAGACCCGAAAGCGGCATGAAGCTGTCATGCATCGAATCGACCGCGCCGTCGGACGAGGCGGTGCTGACATTGGCGAAGAGCGCGGATTGCCCGATGCCGAAGCGGACTTCCTTCCCTTCCATGTTGCCGCCCGCCTGCGCCGACCCCACGGCTTGATCGATCCCCAACGCGGTCAGTGCCGGCCTCGGGCCCGCTTCCGCCGAGTAGACGATCGCCAGCCCGGCGAAGAACAGCACCGCCATGGCGGCGAGGATCGCCCAGCCCTGGCGCTGATCGCCGACCAGCCGCCCGAAGGTGTAGGTCAGCGGGGCGCCAATCAGAAAGATCAGCACGATCTCGACAATGCCGCTGACCGGCGTCGGGTTCTCGAAGGGATGCGCCGAATTGGCGTTGAAGAATCCGCCGCCATCGCCGCTCATCAGCTTGATCACCTCCTGCGAGGCAACCGGCCCGCGCGCGATCACCTGATGCGCGCCCTCCAATGTCGTCGCGTCGACATAGGCCCCGAGCGTCTGCGGCACGCCCTGCCAGACGAGAAAGAGCGTGCCGACGATGCAGATCGGCAGCAAGAGGTAGAGCGTGATACGGGTCAGATCGACCCAGAAATTGCCGATCGTCTGCGACGTGCGCCGGGCAAACCCGCGCACCAGGGCCAGGGCAACGGCAATCCCGGTCGCCATCGACAGAAACGATTGCACCGTAAGACCAGCCATCTGCGAGAGATAGCTGAGTGTCGTCTCGCCAGCGTAGGATTGCCAACTAGTGTTGGTCGCGAAACTGACAGCGGTGTTGAGCGCCAGGTCGGGGGAAACGGCGCCCATTCCCTGCGGATTGAACGGCAGTAATCCTTGCGCGCGCTGCAGCCCGTACAGCAGCGTAATGCCGAAGAAATGGAAGTAAAGCAGAGCGAACGCGTAGGTGATCCAGTTGTGTTCGCGGCTCGGATCGACGCCGGCGATGCGATAAAGGCTCCGCTCGAGCCAATCTAGCGCAGGCGGCGCCCGCCATTCGAGATCGGCGAGGGCGGTGATGTACGCCCCAAGCGGTCGCACTGCCGCCGTCAACAGCGCCGCGAAGACGGCGATCTGCAACCAGCCTTGCCAGGTCATGACGGGCCCGTCACGCTGTCGCAAAACCAGATATAGAAGCAGGCGACCGCAAAAGCGGCCACGAGACCCGCGAGCATCAACAGATCGGTCATCGCAAAGGGCCGGTGCTAAAATGGCCATTCATCGATACACGTCGCGCGGCACTACGCGTTGAGGTGAATCAATAATGCCTGTTTGTTGCATTCGCGCCGCCTTAGACCTGGCGCGGATATAAAATCCATACCGTGCGACGGCAACTTGCTAGGGTCAGGCGGTGGCGAGACCGGCCAGTTCCTCGACCAACACGCGGATGTTTTCCGAATAATCGACCGGCGCCGCGACGAGTTGCACACCGCCGGCGGCGAAAGCCGCTTCAAGCGCCGGCGCGAGACCGTCGGCATCGCTCACCATCCGTCCGCCGGCGCCGTAGGCGGCGGCATAGGCGACAAAATCGGGGTTGCCGAAAGTGAGGCCCCAATCGGCGAAGCGGTCGGCCTGCTGCTTCCAGCGGATCATGCCGTAGGCGTTGTCGACGAGGATCAGCACGACGAGGTTCAGCTTGAGGCGCACCGCGGTTTCCATCTCCTGCGAGTTCATCATGAAGCCGCCATCGCCGCACACGGCGAGGACGCGCCGCTCGGGGTGAACGAGCGCGGCGCTGATCGCCGCGGGCAGCCCCGCGCCCATCGTCGCCAGCGCGTTGTCGAGCAAGAGCGTGTTGGCGACATGGGTGCGGTAGTTGCGCGCGAACCAGATTTTGAACATGCCGTTGTCGAGGCAGACGATGCCGTCTTCCGGCACCGCGCAACGCACGTCGTGGACGATGCGCTGCGGGGTCAGCGGAAAGCGGCATTCTTCGCAGCGATCGGTCAGATGCGCGAGGATGCCGTCGCGCAGCGGCAGCAGCGCCCCGGCATGCGGGAGCTTGCCCTCGAGCCGGTCGGCGAGCAGCGCGAGGCTCGGGCCGACATCGCCGACGATCTCGGCATGCGGAAAGAACACCTCCTCGATCGTCGCCGGGCCATAGCCGACATGGATCACCCGAGGGCCGCCCGGCCCCATGATGAAGGGCGGCTTCTCAACCGTGTCGTGGCCGATGGTGAGGATCAGGTCGGCCTGGTCGATCGCCTGGTGGACATAGTCGCGCTCGGAAAGCGCGGCGGTGCCCATGTAGAGATGCGAGCCGCCATCGACCGCGCCCTTGCCCATCTGCGTGTTGAAGAACGGGATGCGGACCCGGCGCAGAAACTCGGACAGCGGCGCCGACAGCCGCGGCCGGCTCGCCGCGGCGCCGAACATGATGAGCGGCCGCTCGGCGGCGAGGATCGTCGTCGCGGCGCGGTCGAGCGCCTCGGCGGGCGCCACCGGGAATTCGACCGAATGCGTCGGGATGGGCGCGAGGTCCGGGGCGTCCTCGCCGGCGATGTCCTCGGGCAATTCGAGATGCACCGGGCCGGGGCGCTCCTGCTGTGCCACGCGAAACGCCTCGCGCATGACGGTGGGGATCGTGCGCGGGCTGACGATCTGGCGCGCCATCTTGGTGAGCGGCGTCATCGTCGCGACGATGTCGACGAGCTGAAAATGCCCCTGTTTGCTGTGGAGGATGCCTTTCTGCCCGGTGATGAGGATCATCGGCATGGCGCCCAAAAGCGCATACGCCGCGCCGGTGCAGAGGTTGAGCGCGCCAGGGCCCAACGTGCTAAGGCACACGCCCGGCTTGCCGGTCAGCCGTCCATAGGTCGCGGCCATGAAGGCGGCCGCCTGCTCGTGGCGGGTCAGGACGAGCTCGATCGTCGAGCCGCGCAGCGCCTCGACGACGGCGAGGTTTTCTTCGCCCGGGATGCCGAAAATCCGCTCGACCCCCTCATTCTCCAGCGCCGCGACCAGCAGCTCCGCACCGTTGCGCATCGAACTCTCCTTTGCAGCGCAAAGATGGGGCGCGCCGGGGTTATTTCACCGGGCGATGTTTCAACGACAGGCGGGACGTGCAAGCAGCGTGATTATTCGGCGGCGGGCTGCTGCTCGCTTAAGAAGCAGGTCTTTTGCCGGTGATCGGCGCCGAGCGCGGCGATTAGATCGCCCAGCTCCTGCTGACGATACGGCTTCGACAGTCGCGGCAGGAGCGGATCGAAACCGTTGGGCAAATCGGCATAGCCGGTCACCAGCACCACCGGCAGTTCGGGCCAGTTGCGGCGGATGCGGCGCGTGAGCTCGCTGCCGTTCATCCCGGGCATCGCATGGTCGGTGACGACGATGTCGATCGTCGCGGCCGACGATCTGGCCGACCTGTTCGAGCTGATGCGCCATGCGC
>DATHCK010000107.1:0-10430 GCA_035319545.1 Allostellaceae bacterium
TCACCTGCCAGTTTGGCCCGTCGGCGGGGAGCGGCACCGCGCCGGCGATGCAGCCTTTGTCGTAGCGGCCAATCGCGCGCCAGGGACCGGCACTCGGCGCGGCGACGCCGCCGAAGACGCGTTTCGCCGCTTCGGCGGGCAGGGCCGCCATCAGCTGCGCGCGTCTGGCCGCCTCGGTCGCGGCGAGATCGTCGGCGCGGGCCGTCATCGGAGCGAAAATCGCGAGCGCAAGCACGCCAAACGCGAGATATAACCCAACGAAAGGTGGTGTCAGTCGCGGCATGTGATAAGATTTCAGTGGTGTTTTAGCCAATTAACCATCAATTTGCGCCAATTCCCCGGGACGGCCGTTAAGGTCGAGTAGACGCACAAATTCACCGAACTGTCCGAACCTCGCACCATGGGAGTAGATACAGCGCGTCCCGCCGCCAAGCGGATTCTCGTCGTTGAGGATAACGAGCTTAACATGAAGCTGCTCAACGACGTCCTCGAGGCGCATGGCTACGAGGTCATGTCGACCGGGCGCGGCACCGAGGCCGTCGAATGGGCGCGGCGGTACCTGCCCGACCTCATTCTGATGGATTTGCAGCTGCCCGATCTGTCCGGGCTGGACGCCACCCGGCAACTCAAGGCCGACCCGGGAACCCGGGCGATTCCCGTCATCGCGGTCACTGCCTTCGCCATGGCGGGCGATGAAAAGCGAGCGCTGGAGCACGGTTGCGACGCCTATGTTGCAAAGCCGATCGTCCTTAAGGATTTTCTCAATCTTATTGCCAATTATATCGGCCTACCGGAAGGGTCTGGTCTGGCCTGACGCGACGAATCCCCCTCGTCACGCCGGTTTCCGGGTAGCCACGGAGGCATGAGATGAGGCGTGGGCGCACCCTGAGACGCATGTTCGTTGCGCTTATTGTGATCGGCGCGGGCGGTTATGCGGCGCTAAATCCCGGCGTGGTCAACGCCTTTTACCACGATGTCTATCCAAGCGACCCGGCAAAGCGCGAAGCGCTCGAAATGTGCTTCAGGGACAACCACAATTTCAACCGGCTCGATTGGGGCGAGCGCGACGCCTGCTACAAGCGCATGTTGCAGCCGATGGGTGAGGTCAGCCCGTCCGATCAGCCCACCGTCAACTTGGTCGATCTGCAGCGCGCGGCAGCTCAGGGCAGCATGCCGCGCAACGACATCATTCGCCTGCAGCAAGCCGTCCCGCATCCGCCGCACTAAGCGCGCAATTCCGGGCGGGTTCGCCGAATCTCGCGACGAGGCCCGGATCGGCGTCCTTTCCGTCGTCGCGCCAGCGGAGTAACGTCGCGCCGCCAGATATCAGGTCTGCGAGCCGCGCGCGTATGAAACTGTTCGGGTATTTCCGGTCGTCTGCCGCCTTTCGCGTGCGGATCGCGCTCAACCTCAAAGGCCTTGCCTATGAGGACGCGTTCATCCATTTGCGCCGCGGCGACCAGCGCCAAGACAACTACCTCGCGGTCAACCCGCAAGGGCTGGTGCCGACACTGGAAATCGACGGACACCGGCTGACCCAATCGATGGCGATCGTCGAATATCTCGACGAAACGCATCCCGAGCCGCCCTTCCTGCCGCGCGACGCGGCAGGGCGCGCGCGAGTTCGGGCGCTCGCCGAGATTGTCGCTTGCGACATTCATCCCATCAACAATCTGCGCGTATTGCGGTATCTCTCGCGGCCGCTCGGCCATGATCAGGCGGTGATCGAGACCTGGTACAATCACTGGATCGCCATTGGGTTTGCGGCGTTTGAGCGATTGCTGGTCGCGGACCGGCGCACTGGCGATTTCTGCGACGGCGACCTGCCGGGTCTCGCCGATATCGCGCTGGCGCCGCAGGTGGTCAATTCCGAACGCTACCGACTCGACCTCACATCCTATCCCGCCATCGCCCGGATCTATGCCAATTGCATGAAGCTCAATGCCTTTGCCAAAGCCCATCCCCAAAATCAGCCTGACCGCGATGATTAGACGTCTCCTTCCCCGAGCAGTGTCCTGGGGCGCCGCGCTCGCGATCGCGCTTCTCGTCAATGGATGCCAGCCGGTCGCCGCCGACGACACCGCCAGCGGCGGCGTCAGCCAAAGCGACATCCAGCTCATCGAGCGCACGATCAAGGAGGTCCAGAAGAGCTATGTCGAGCCGGTCAAGCCCGACGAACTGACGACCAACGCCTTGAAAGGCATGCTGACCCGGCTCGACCCGCATTCCGACTATATGGACGAGCGCGAGTTCCGCGAGCTGATGGCGACGACGAGCGGCCAGTTTGGTGGCGTCGGGATCGAGATCTCGGTCGATGACGGCGTGCCGCAAGTGATCTCGGCGATCGAGGGAACCCCCGCCGCCTCAGCCGGGCTCAACCCCGGCGATCGGATCATCAAGGCCGACGGCTCGCCACTCGTCGGGATGGACATCGAGGAGGTTGTGCGCAAGCTGCGCGGCGCGCCGGGCACGCCGGTGACGCTGACCATCGCGCGCAGCGGCCGGGCTTCCTTCGACGTCAAGATCACCCGCGCCATCATCAAGGTCGATTCGGTGAAGGCGCATCTCGAACCCGGCCATGTCGGTTATGTCCGCATAAGCACCTTTGACGAAAACACGCCGACCGAGTTGCGCGCGGCGATCGGCAAAATGAAGCAGGAGGCCGGCGGCAACTATGCCGGCTTCATCCTCGACCTGCGCAACGACGCCGGCGGGCTGCTTGACGCGGCGGTCGAGACGGCAGCGGATTTTCTCGATTCCGGTACGGTGGTGACGACCAAGGGCCGCGATCCGGACGAGAACCGTATCTACGACGCGGCGCCCAACGGCGACCTCATCCGTGGCGTGCCGCTGGTGGTGCTGATCAACGGCGCATCGGCGTCCGCGTCCGAAATCGTCGCGGGCGCTCTGCAGGACGACCACCGCGCCGTGGTGCTCGGCACCCGAAGTTTCGGCAAGGGTTCGGTGCAGAGCATCATCCCGATCGAGGACCGCGGCGCGCTCAGGTTGACCACGGCGCTCTACTACACCCCATCCGGCCGCTCGATCCAGGGCCAGGGGATCACACCCGACGAGGTCGTGCCGCTACCCAAGGACCAGCAGGTCGCCAACGCGCTGGTGACGTATGAGAGCGATCTTTACGGCACGCTAAAGCCGACCGGCGCGCTCGCCCCGACCAACCCAGGCCCTACTCCGGCGCCGCAGACGGGAGGCCAGCAGGGGGTCGACCATCCGATCAACCCCTCGATCATCGGTACACCGCAAGACGCGCAACTCCAGGCTGCGCTCGAATACTTGAAAAAGCACCCGCGCAGTACGGCGGCGCGGTAGCGCGGCCGGCGGCTCAAACCAGCTTTGCCACCAACGGCGCCATGAAGGCATGCAGCGCGCCCGACCATTTGGCGTGTTCGGGACCGGCCGAGCTGTGCCCTAGATCGCTATCGAGCTCGAAATAGCGCGCCTCGACGCCGGCCGCCGCGAGCGCGTCCAAGACACCGGGCGCAATTTTCGGCGGGAACAGGTTGTCGCTGCGGCATAGCATGTAGAAGACCTTGGCCTTGATTTGCTCGAACTGGGGCCGCGCGTCAAAGCCGAGAAGTGCGCGGCGCAGGATGATCAACGAGTGCGCGTCCCATTTCGCGGCCCATTCGGCGGCGCTGCGGCGGATTTCCGCCTCGCGCGCGACGGGGTCGGGAAAGCGCGGCTTGAGGTTGTCGTCGGCGCCGTAGCGCTTCAGCGTCTCGACGCGGATGTCGGTCAGCGCCGTCAGCGGCGCGCCTTTGCCGTGATAGCGGCCGCTGCGCCATTCGGGATCGCTCGCCAGCTTGGCGGTGACGTCTGCCAACTGCTTGTCGGTGTTTGCCGAAGCCCAGGGTGCGGTGTTGACCGCGACAACCGCGTCCATGAAATCGGGATAAGCGACCGCCCACTGGAACCCTTGGTAGCCGCCATAGGATGGCCCGGCGACCGCGACCAGGTGATCGACCCCAAGTGAATCGAGCAGCATCTTTTGCGCCGCGACGATGTCGCGAATTCTGACGTCGGGGAAATCGGGCCCATAGGCCTCGCCGGTTTCGGGATTGCGGCTTGCCGCGTTCGTCGAGCCGAAGGACGAACCCAGCATGTTCGAGGCGACGACAAAGAGCTTGTCGGTGTCGATCGGCTTACCGGGGCCAACGAGGGCGTCCCACGAGCCGGGCTGGTTGCTATTGGCCGGATTGCGGCCAGCGAAATGATGGCTTCCGGTGAAACCGTGGGTCAGCAACACGGCGTTACGGCCATCCGCTGCAAGCGTGCCGTAGGTCTCGTAAGCGATTGTCGCCTCAGGCATGGTCTCGCCATTGCTGAGACGGAAGTCTCGGAGCGCAAAGAAGCGATCCTCGACCGTGCCGACATCGCGCGCGGGCGCTTGTACTCCATCCATTCGACGGGCCCTCCCTGCCTACCTTGCGGCGGATTGTGCCACGCCGATTTCACCGCTGTCACGGAACGGGATCAGCTTTTTCTTCTCGCCGCCTGCGGTTCGCGCTACACCCCAGCGATGGGAGCCTCGAGTGCCACGATGCGCCGTTTGTTGATGATCCTGCCGTGTCTCGCGCTTGCCGCCTGCGCCGACGCGCCGCCGCCCGAAACAGGCCCGATGCCGGGAGTGCGGGCAAGTTTCCCGCCGGGCGCCGTCGTCAACGTGATCCGGGTCGATGCGCTCGATGCGCTGCCGCTACGCAGCGCCGAGCTGGTCGCGCCCGACGGCACCACCACCCCGGCCAGCTCGATCGATGCCCAAAGCAACCCGCAGACGCTCGGTGGCCAACACGCTCTCAACGACCCGTGGCGCAGCAGCTCGCTTGGCCCCAACGGGCTCAACCCGGCGCCGGGCGCGACCGTCGATCCGAGCCCCTATTCGATTCACCAATTATTGCTGACCGTCTCGACCGCGGAGATCGCACCGCCCGACCCGGTTGCCTATCGCCGTGACTGGACGAACTACAAGATCCGTCTCGGCTTTGCCGGAAGCGGTCACGCGCTCGACCTGCGCGAAATTCCAGCGCCTCAGCCGCCGCCGGAACAGAGCGGCGGTTGATCAAGCTCGCGCGGAGGCGCGAGCGCGTTTTCTAGACATTCCCCGTGCCGCTGCCGGCCGGAGTGCCGATCATCGCCAAGACCTCGCGCCGCGTCGTCGCGTCGGTGCGGAAGACGCCGAGCATCCGGCTCGTCACCATGGCGACCCCCGGCTTGTGGACGCCGCGCGTGGTCATGCATTGATGCGCCGCCTCGATGACCACCGCGACGCCCTTCGGCCTCAGCACCTGGTCGATCGTGTTGGCGATCTCCGCGGTCATCTTTTCTTGGATTTGCAAGCGCTTGGCATAGACCTCGACAAGCCGCGCCAGCTTGGAGATGCCGACGACGCGATTGTCCGGCAGATAGGCGACATGCGCCTTGCCGATGATCGGCGCCATGTGGTGCTCGCAATGCGATTCGAAGCGGATGTCCTTTAACAGGACGATCTCGTCGTAGCCGGAGATTTCCTCGAAGGTGCGGTGTAGCAACTGCACCGGGTCTTCATCGTAGCCGCTGAAAAATTCCTCATAGGCGCGCACCACCCGATCGGGCGTGCCGAGCAACCCCTCGCGCGAGGGGTTGTCGCCCGCCCAGCGGATGAGCGTGCGCACGGCCTCCATCGCTTCATCGCGGGTCGGGCGCGAGACGGCAGGTTTCGCCAAAGGCGGCTTTGCTATGTCGTTCATGCTGGTCTCTTTCTCGCCGGCGATCGGGTGAGCCGGCTTCTCTTGTGTTCTAGTTGAGGCGCCGCGTTTCTTGCGGGCTGTCGAGGGAGAAGGCGGGGATCTGGATGAGGAAGGTCTCGCCGGCCAGCGTCTCCATCTCGTAATTACCGACCATAAAACCCGACGAGGTCGTCAGCGGGCAGGAGCTGGTGTATTCGAAGCTCTGGCCGGGCTGCAACACCGGCTGCTCGCCCACCACGCCCGGCCCGCGCACCTCTTGCAGCCGGCCAAGCGCATCGGTGATCCGCCAGTGACGGTTGCGCAGCTGCACGGTCTCGCCGCCCTCGTTTGCGATCACCACGTGATAGGCCCAGACATAGCGGCTCTCGTCCGGCGCGGAATGCTGATCGAGATAGAACGGCCGGACCGTCACTTTGATCGAGCGTGTCGTTTCCGAATACATCCTGCTGCCCTCTGTGGCGGCAACAATGTCGGGCGCTAAGCCAACAGCGTCAAGGCTATGGCGGTTTCAGCTTCCGGGGGCGAGCAGGGCCAATACCTTCTCATCGGGCTTGCGCGAGCCGTCGGGGGCGATCGCCTGGATGCAGATATGGTCGGCGCCAGCGTCCCAGTGCTGCTGGAGCCGCCGGCGGATCTTGTCTTCATCGCCCCAGGCGACATTCTCGTCGATCAAGCGATCTGAGCCGCCGCCGGCGAGATCGTCGTCACTAAAGCCGAGCCGGCGCCAGTTGTTGAGATAGTTGTCGAGCCGCAGATAGTTGGCGAGCGCCTGTCGGCCGGCGGCGCGGGCCTTTGCTGCGTCGGTCTCGAGCAGCACCCAGACCTCCGGGCAGAGGAGCTTGCCCGGTCCCATGATCCGACGCGCCTCGGCGGTGTGTTGGGGGGTGACGTTGTAGGGATGCGAACCGTCGGCATGGCTCGCCGACAGCTCGAGCATCCGCGGGCCCAACGCGGCGAGGACGGTAAGCGGCTTCTCCGCCGGTTCCGGCGCGCCGTAGGGCGCCGCCTTCATCGCGTCGAGGTAGGCGCGCATCGTGGCGATCGGCCGGCCGTAAGTATGGCCGCGCACGCCCTCGACCGAGGGCACATGCGAGACGCCGAGGCCCAAGAGGAACCGTCCGCCCGACTGCTCGGCGAGCGCGCGCTGGCCATTGGCCGTCGCCATCGCGTCGCGCGCATAAATGTTGGCGATGCCCGGAGCGATGACGAGCTTTGTCGTGTTGGCGAGCAGCCACGATGAATGCACCATCACGTCGCGGCCGCGGCTTTCCGGCATCCACAGCGCGGCATAGCCCCAGCCTTCGACCCGCCTTGCGAAGACCGCGCCTTCCGCCGCGGTCATCGTGTCCATCGCCGCCCAGACGCCGAGCTTGCCGAGATTCATCGCGCTTCCTCCGGATGTCGCAGGGGATACTACGGCGCTTCGGGTCGCGGGTTCAAAGTCGTTGAGACTTCCGTGAAGCGGCCATCTGCCCCTTGTTCCAAACGAGGCCGGCGCGATATCACCTTCGACGCGATGCCCATTCTTTTCCTCATCGTCCTCATCGACCTGATCGGGTTCGGCCTCGTCATCCCGCTGTTGCCGTTTTACGCAACCCGCTTTAGCGCCTCGCCGCAGGAGGTGACGGTGCTGATGGCGACGTTCTCGGCAATGCAGGTGCTGGCCGCGCCAATCTGGGGGCGACTTTCCGACCGGATGGGGCGGCGACCGGTGCTGATGGTGAGCATGGGCGCGGCATCACTTGCCTATCTGTGGCTCGGCTTCGCCAACGCACTGTGGATGCTGTTCGCGGCGCGCGCGCTGGCCGGCGCCTGTGCCGGCAATATCGCCGCCGCCAACGCCTATATCGCCGACGTGACGGCCCCGGAAAACCGTGCGCGCGGCATGGGGATGATCGGCGCCGCGTTCGGGCTCGGCTTTATCGTCGGCCCGGCGCTGGGCGGGGTGGTCGCCGGCAACAACCTGTCGACCGCCGATCTGCGCACGCCGGGACTCATCGCCTGCGGGCTGTCGCTCGCCGCGTTTCTCGGCGTGCTGTTCGTCTTGAAGGAAAGCCTGCCGCAAGGCTTGGCGCCACGGCCGCGCAAAGGCCGTATTGCGGCGCTGCGCGACGCGCTCGCCCGCAAGACGCTGGCGCGGCTCCTGCTCATCTTCTTCCTGGCGATCCTGGCCTTTGGCGGCATGGAAGCGGTTTTCGCGCTGTGGGCGATGGCGCAGTTTGGCTGGGGCCCGGCGCAGATCGGCTACATCTTCACCTATGTCGGGGTGTTGTCGGCGGTGATGCAGGGCGGGCTGATCGGCCGGCTGACCGCACGCTTCGGCGAGGAAAAGCTGCTGATCGCTGGCCTCGTCCTCATCGCGCTTGGCCTCGTGGCGATCCCGGTGGCGTCTGATCTGCCGCTGGTCATTGTCGCGGTCAGCTTTCTGGCCATTGGCATGGGCGCGATGCAGCCCTCGCTCAACAGCCTCATCTCGCGCCGCGCCGAGGCCAGCGAGCAAGGCGAGGTGATGGGCGTCGCGCAATCGGTGGCAAGCCTATCTCGCGTGCTGGGGCCGCTCTTGGCTGGTGCGCTGTTTGCCGGCCTCGGGCGCGACGCCCCGTTCCTTGCCGGGATGGTGCTCGTCGCCGTCGCCGCCACGCTGGGTCTCGGCATCCCGCCGGCCGAGCCGGCCGCCGAGCCGAGGGCTGCCGAATGAGGCCGTCATCATGAGTCCCCCGTTATGAGTCCCCGGGGCCGAATGCCTCCGCCGCTTGTCGCCGGCGGTCCGAAGGGCACGCTGATGGACGGGGCACGCGCGCTGCTTGGCCTCATGCCCTATCTGTGGCCACGAGATTCGATCGAACTCAGGCTGCGCGTGGTCGTCGCGCTGGCCCTATTGGCGGGCGCCAAGGCCGTCAATATCGCGGTGCCGTTTCTCTACAAGCACGCGGTCGACACGCTGAGCGGCAAATATGGGCTTATCGTGGTGCCGGTGATGCTGGTCATCGCGTATGGCGCAGCGCGGGTTTGCGCGCAGGGCTTCAACGAGCTGCGCGACGCGGTCTTCGCCAAGGTCGAGCAGCGTGCGATCCGCCGCCTCGCGCTCTCGACCTTCCGTCATCTGCATTCGCTGTCGCTGCGCTTCCATCTCGACCGACGCACCGGCGGGCTGGCGCGCGCAGTCAGCCGCGGCACGCAGGCGATCGATTTCCTGCTGACCTTTATCCTCTTCAACATCGTGCCGACGGTGATCGAGATCCTGATCGTCTGCGGCATCCTGTGGCGGCTCTTCGACTGGGAGTTCGCCGCGGTCACCTTCGCGACGATCGCGATCTATATCGCCTTCACCTTTGCGATGACCGACTGGCGGGTGCGTTTCCGCCAGGAGATGAATGCGAAGGACAGCGAAGCCAACAACAGCGCGATCGACAGCCTCCTCAATTTCGAGACCGTCAAATACTTCGCCAACGAGGAGCACGAGGCCGGGCGCTACGACCGCTCGCTGCAGGCCTATGAAAGGGCCGCGGTGCGCAGCGAGACGACGCTCGCCATGCTCAATATCGGGCAAGGGATCATCATCGCCTGCGGGCTTGTCGGAGTGATGCTTCTCGCCGCCGGCGCGGTCGCCGAGAAGCGCGCCACGGTTGGCGATTTCGTGCTGGTCAACGCCTATCTGATCCAGCTTTACCTGCCGCTCAACTTCCTCGGCATGGTCTATCGCAACATCAAACAGTCACTGGTCGATCTCGAACAGATGCTGGGGTTGCTGAAAGTGACGCCCGAGATCGTCGACCGCGACGGCGCGCCGTCGCTCGGTATCACCAAAGGCGCGCTCGCCTTCCGCCATGTCGATTTCCGCTACGACCCGCGCCGGCCGATCCTCGAAGACATCGATTTCACCGTGCGGCCCGGCCATACCGTGGCGATTGTCGGGCCGTCGGGTGCCGGCAAGTCGACCATCGCGCGACTGCTGTTCCGCTTTTACGACGTCGATGTCGGCGCGATCGAGATCGACGGGCAGGACATCCGCGACGTGACGCAAGACAGCCTGCGCCGGGCGATCGGCGTCGTGCCGCAGGACACCGTGCTCTTCAACGACACGATCGTCTACAACATCGCCTATGGCCGCCCCGGCGCGAGCCGCACGGAGATCGAGGACGCCGCACGCTTCGCGCGCATCCACGATTTCATCGGGGGCCTCCCCGACGGTTACGACACCACGGTCGGTGAGCGTGGGCTCAAGCTCTCGGGCGGCGAGAAGCAGCGCGTCGCGATCGCACGGGTCATCTTGAAGGCGCCCGACATCCTGATCTTCGACGAGGCGACCAGCGCCCTCGACACCAAGACCGAGCGCGAAATCCAAGCGAGCCTCGCCGAGGTCGCCGCCGGCCGCACGACGCTCATCATCGCCCACCGCCTGTCGACGATCATCGACGCCGACCAGATCCTCGTGCTCGACCAGGGCCGCATCGCCGAGCGCGGCCACCATCACGAGCTCCTCGCCAAGGACGGGCTCTATGCGGCGATGTGGGCGCGTCAGCAGGAAGCCGCTCGCCGCGAGGAAGCGGCGATGGAAGAGGCGGAGTGACTGGCGCGCTTGCCGGCGCTCTCCGCGCCGGCGACCGACGGGCGCTGGCGCGGGCGGTGACGCTCATCGAATCGACGCGGGCCGACCATCGCGACGAGGCCGAGAGGCTGGTC
>DATHCK010000108.1:0-4426 GCA_035319545.1 Allostellaceae bacterium
TCTGCCCGGCATTGTAGAAGCTGTACGGCGCGAAGTCCGTGCCGCGGAACGCATTCGCGCGACCCGGGCCGAGCGCCAGAACCGCCGGTTTCAGGTCGGCCACCCGCGCCAGCTTGTACGCGACAAACGAGTGCCCGTCGCCGCCACGCCAGATGCGGTCGGGCGCGCCATCCTGCCAGCTCGAAACCATCGCGAGCGGCATGGTCTCGCCGACCCGCCAAGCGATGCCTTCGAGCAACGCAATCGCGAGCAGCAGCGGCGAAAACAGCAGCAGCAGCACGCCGACCAGCCGCCGCCATTCGCGGAACTGTGAGGACACTGCCGCCTGCCCTACCGTCTCGTCGGTTGCCGTCATGTCCACCACGGCGAAATCCCGTCAGAATTTATAATAGAGGAAGGGCGGCGCGACGCTGCTCGACATCCAAAGATAGAGGATCGCCGCGAAGCCGAGATTATAGGCGACCGCCTGCATCGATCTCCCGCATTTGGCGAGCGTCACGCCGTTGCGCGCCAGTATGTCGCCAACGACGATCGCGCCGATGAGAAACCAGTCGGCCCAATAGCCCGTCACGATCGGCAGCTCGGGCGCGTCACCCAGACGGAACAGAGCGTACCCGACGCCGTCCCAAATATTGCGCAGCAAGTCGAGCGAGAAGATGTCGCGATAAAAGAGCCAGGCGTCGCCCAGGTAATTGACCCGGAACAGCACTAGCACCAGCGCGAAGAGGAAAAAGGTGATGACCGCGCGGATGACGCGCACCACGGCTTGCGGGACGCCGAGCCGGGCATAGGCGGCGTCGCGATATTTGAGCGTGTAGAGCGAACTGACCGCGAGCACGCCAAAGGCGAAGCCGTAGATCACGAACTGCCAGCCAGCGCCGTGCCAGATGCCAAGGATTGTAAACGAGATCAGCGTCGCAGCGATCATCCCCCGATGTCCGGAGCGCCGCCATTTGGCGCGAAGCGGCATGAAGAGGTAGTCGCGTACCCAAAACGACAGCGACATGTGCCAGGTGCGCCAGAATTCGGGAATGCCTTGGCTGAGAAAGGGCTGACGGAAATTGGGCTGCACGTCGATGCCGAGCATTTTCGCGCAGCCGATCGCGATCAGCGAATACCCCGCGAAATCGGCGTAGAGGTCGAACGCGAAAAAGATCATCGCGACGAGTTTGTCGAGCGGCAGGGCGCTTTCCGGGTCGCCAAACACCTCCGCCGAGGGCACTGCGAGAGTGTCGGCGAACAGCACTTTCAGCACGAGCCCGATAAAGATGAGGCGCAAGCCGTCAAAGGCGCGATCGGCCGACATCCGCGGGTTCAGATCGAACTGCGGCAGCAGGCGTCCGCCACGCTCGATCGGTCCGGCCGTCACCAGTGGAAAGAACGTCACGAAGAGCCCAAGGCGCAGCGGGTTGCGCTCGGCCTCGAGCAGCCCGAGATTGACATCGATCAGATAGCCGGTTGCCGCGAAGGTGAAAAACGACAGCCCGACCGGGAGCGCCAGATCGGCGAGCGACCCGGGCAGATCGATATGGGCGGCGTCGGCAAGGAAGCCGAGATACTTGAAGACGACGAGCGGGGCGAGTATCGCCAAAAGCGCCGCAATAAAGATCACCCCGCGCGAGCGGCCCGCCGCCATCCGCTGCAGGGCAGAGCCGCCGACATAGGCAACGGCCGCCACGTAGAGCAAAACCGCCGTGTAGCCGCCGACCAGCTTGACATAAAACCCGAGGCTCGCCGAGAGCAGTAGCACCAGCCGCGAGGTTCCGCCCGGCAGCAGATAGAACAGCACAAAGACGACGGCGAAAAAGCCGAGGAAGGCGGGATCGCTCAGCGACATTGGAGACCGCTTGGCTCAGAAGGTTACGGCGATGCCGCTGGCTGCGTGCTCAGGCGTCGACGACGCCCTTTGTCGCGAGCACCTTCTTGACGACCGCAACGGTACGCATCGACACGATCTCAGCGGTGCTGAGCCGGACGTCGAACTCGTCCTCGATCGCGACCACCAGATTCATCGCCGCCATGCTGTCCCATTGCGGCGTGTTGTCTGGCGAAGTGTCGTCGGTAATCCGCACCGCGTCGACGCCGAGCACCTCGGAAAAGACCTTTGCGACCCGACCTGACATGCAACTACTCCGCAACGTCTGCGAGTTGAAGGGCTTCGGCGACTGGCGCACCCAGCCGCGTGATATGCGCCGGGACGACCGGGGCGTCGGCAAGATCGAGGCGCCATTCCTGCTCGCCAATTTGGGTGAACCCCTGATCCGGCAAGAATGATTTGCAGATCGCATTCTTTGCGGTCGGGATGTAGGAGCCGACGAACTCGACCGCGCCCTCGGCGCGCGCATCGTCGGTAAGGCCGCCGATCAGCGCCTGCTCGACACCGCGGCCGAGCACACGGCAGCTCATCATCAGCGAATCGATGGTCCAGCGTCGGTTGTCGGACGAAACCTCAATGATGATCACGCCGACCAGGCCGTATTCGCCAAACTTGTCGGTGACGCGGAAGGCGTAAAGGCGCCAGTCGGGCGACGCGGCGAGCGCGCGCACCTCATCGAGCGTGCGGCGGATGGTTGTCAGGTTGTACTGGTTGGTCTTGTTGATGAGCTGGGTGACGCGGCCCAAATCCTCGGTCTTGGCGCGGAACAGATCGACCTTGAGGTCGAGCGCCCGCAGGAAATCGGCGTGGCTGATCTGCGCGCCGAAGGACTCGCGGTCGCGCTCGGCGCGCATCATATCGGCGCGCTTGCGATCCTCGTCGGTGATCTCAAGCTGGTCGAAGAGGCTCAGCGCCTGCATCGTCGCGACGATGTCGGCCGGATCCGAGGGCACCAGGATGCTCGTCACCTCGGGCCGCGCATCGCGCATATAGGCGATCTCCATCGGATTGTCGTCGATAAAGACGAGGCTGTCGGTGCCGATGTTGAGCGACTTGGCGATGAGCGGAACGTTTTCCGCCTTGGGCAGCCAGTTGATCTGCCAGGCTGAGAGGTGCTCGCGCTTCAACACCATGCCACTGTGCTTGTCGAAGACGTCAAAGACATCGGCCTCGTTGTTCTTGCTGGCGACCGCGAGAAAGGTGCCGCGCGCCCGCAGGCCGAGCAGGAATTTATGAAAGTCGCGAAAAGCCGAGCCCGGGAACTCGTCGCCGATCTGAATGCCGTCGATCCCGTCCTCACCGACGATGCCGCCCCACAGCGTGTTGTCGGCATCGAGCACGACACATTTCTTCGCTGCGCGGCGCGACGCCAGGATGATACGGGCGATCTGCTGGCCGGCGACGTGAAGGAAGGCGTCGCTGAACGGCTGACGGTAGAGATAGGCCTTGCGCGAATCGAACGACGCGGCGAGCCCGACCTGGCGCTGCACGGCGTCAAGATCGACGAGGTGGACACCTTCGATCCGGCCGATTTCCTCGACAAATTCGCCCGCAATCTTGCGGTGCAAGCCGCCAAGACCGCCGGCATTGTCGAGCGCCAGCAAATTGCCCGCAACGCCGGTCGAATAAGGCGGCACGCCGGCGATGACCATGCCCTTAAAGTTCGCGCGCAGCTGGCAGATCGCCCCGGCAAGCGCGGCGAGCTTGTCGCCGGCGCGCTTCAGCGCCTCGCCGTCACCGGCGAGAAAACCGGCCATCTCGTCAGCCATAAAATCCTCGAGCCGCCACAACAGCACGATCACGTCGCAAGGGCCGCCGAAGCTCGCCTCCGGATCGAGGCAGGTCTGGAACAGCTGATTGTAGGGACCGACCGTCATAGCGGCCTCCGTGTCGCCCGCCAGCAGCGCCGCGCCAACAAACGGCACCAGCGTGTCGGCGGTGAAGCTCGCCGAGAGGCCGACGCTGAGCTTCGGTGCGGGGCGATCGGCGCGCGCGATATGCTCGCGCCACGCCTTCTTGGCGTCGATCGGGCCTTGCCTCGCGCGATCGTCCATTCCCTTCACCTTTCGACAGACCGCCGACGCCACTTATCGGCGACACGACAGGTACGTAATGCAATATTCAGCCGCCACTTTCGCGGCGTTCACTCGCCGGAAATCTCAATAGAGTTCTTCCGTTAATTTATCATAACCAAGCCGAAATTCGGTCAATTTGCGTGGGTCAAAATTTGAAACACGCCGCACGGACAGGCGCTCGCATCCGTCACCGCCATGTCCGCCAGGGTCAGATCGTGGGTCGCCGGGATATCCGAACGCCGGGGCGCGCCGCCACTGTGAGCAGCCGATCCGCAAACGCGCCAAAGACCAAGCCGAGCGTGGTCCACAAGACCAGCTCGATGCCAAGCGAGGCCACGCGGAAGCGCCACAAGGTCGTCGCCGAAAAGTCGGCCGGAACCTCGTTCACCGGCGGCAGAATCAGCATCCCGAGCGCCACCGTCGCCAGATAGGCCATCCCGGCAAGGATCGCGCCATTCCACGCGCCGAAAAATCG
>DATHCK010000109.1:0-7759 GCA_035319545.1 Allostellaceae bacterium
GGCTGGCTCGCCGGGCTCGGCACCCTCGACTTCGCCGGCGGCATCGTCGTCCACACGACCGCGGGAGTTTCCGCGCTCGTCGCAGCGATCATGATCGGCCCGCGCAACGGCTTTCCGAATCACCTCGCGCCGCCCCACAGCCCGGGCATGACGATGGCCGGTGCCGGGATGCTGTGGGTCGGCTGGTTCGGCTTCAACGGCGGCAGCGCGCTCGCCGCCGACGCTTCAGCCGCCTCGGCGATCCTGGCCACGCATTTCGCCGCCGCCGCCGCGGGGCTCGCCTGGATCACCATCGAGCGGCTGCGCCTCGGAAAGCCGACCTCAGTCGGCATCGTCACCGGCTGCGTCGCGGGGCTGGCGACGATCACCCCGGCCTCAGGCTACGTCGGCCCGCTGGGGGCGACTGTGATGGGCGCGGCGGGCGGCACGATCTGCTTTTTCGCCACCGGCCTCATCAAGAACCGGCTCAAGATCGACGACTCGCTCGACGTCTTCGCGGTGCACGGAGTCGGCGGGGTCCTCGGCTCGTTGCTGGTCGCGTTTTTTGCCCTGCCCGCGCTCGGCGGCAGCGGCTTTGGACATGATCTGAGCGCACTCGCGCAGCTGCGCGCGCAGGTTCTAGGCGTTGGCGCCGCGGTCGTCTGGTCGGCGGTGTGGACGTTTGTCGCGATCAAGCTGCTGGCCGCGACAGTCGGCCTCAAGCTCAGCGTCGATGAGCAACGCGAAGGCCTCGACCTGGTGATCCACGGCGAGCGGGCTTACGACCTCGCCGAATAGCGCATCGCCCGCCACACCTTTTCGGGGGTCGCCGGCATCTCGATATGGGTGACGCCGAATTCGGCGAGCGCATCGACGACCGCGTTGGTGATGACCCCGAGCGCCGGGGTGATGCCGCCCTCGCCGCCGCCGCGAAAGCCGAGTGGATGGCTCGTCGACGGTACCTCGGAGAGATCGGTCGTGAAGAACGGCAGATCGCCCGCGCGCGGCATCGCGTAATCCATAAACGAGCCGGCGAGCGGCTGGCCACTCTCGGGGTCGACGACGCAATGCTCCATCAGCGCTTGGCCCATCCCCTGGGCGATGCCGCCATGCGTCTGGCCATGGATGATCATCGGGTTGACCGCGCGGCCGACATCGTCGATCGCGGTGTAGTGGACGAGGTCGACCTTCCCCGTCTCGGGGTCGATCTCGACCTCGGCGACGTGCCAGCCATGCGGGAAGGACGAAATGCGGCTGACCACATCGCCCATACCCTTGAGCGGGCCACGCAGAGCCTCGGGCAGCCGCGTATCGCGCTCAGCGGCCGCGGCGACCGCGAACAGATCGAGCGCACGGTCGGTGCCGTTCACGGTGAAGCGGCCATCGGCGAAGCCGATATCGGCCTCGGCGGTCTCGAGCAGATGCGCGGCGATTTGCAGACCTTTTTCGATGATCTGCCGCGAGGCGGCGTGCATGGTGATCGAGGCGAGGCGAATGGAGCGGCCGGAATGCGAGCCGGCGGCGAATTTG
The DNA here is from genome assembly GCA_035319545.1 of Allostellaceae bacterium. Lineage (GTDB taxonomy): Bacteria > Pseudomonadota > Alphaproteobacteria > ATCC43930 > CGMCC-115725 > DATARH01. Next base: position 1,510 of record DATHCK010000109.1, read on the forward strand.
TTGCGATCGGTGTCGCCGGTAACGAGCCGCACGCAATGGTTCTCGATGCCCAACCAGTCGGTGAGCAGCTGCGCGTAGCTCGTCTCGTGCCCCTGCCCGCTCGATAAGGTGCCGATCTCGACCTCGATCTCGCCTTCCGGGCGGACCCGGATGACCGCTTCCTCGTTGGGCGCGCCACTCTGCGACTCGACATAGGTGCCGAGCCCGATTCCGCGATATTTGCCGGCAGCGCGTGACGCCACCCGCCGCGCTGCGAATCCGTCCCAGTCCGCCAGCGCCAGAGCGCGGTCGAGAATCTGCTCGTAGGCGCCGCTGTCATAGGTCATGCCAAAGGGGTTCGGATAAGGCAGCGCCGCCTCCGGGATCAGGTTGCGGCGGCGCAATTCGACGCGGTCGAAGCTGAATTCGCGAGCCGCCCGGTCGATAAGCCGCTCCATGACGAACATCACCTCTGGCCGTCCGGCGCTGCGATAGGGCGCGGTCGAGACCGTGTTGCTGAAGACGGCGCGCGCCCGGGCATGGGCAACCGGCGTGCGGTAGAGGCTGGTGCTCAGCTCGGTGCCCTTGGTCAACGGCACGAAGGAAGCGGCATAGGCGCCTAGATTGCTGAGGTTCGAGGTGCGGAAGGCGAGGAAATTGCCATGGCTGTCGAGCGCCAGCTCGGCCGAGACGGTGAGGTCACGGCCCTGAAAATCGGTGGTGAGCGCCTCGCCGCGCTCGCACAGCCACTTGACCGGCCGTCCCACCCGCTTTGCCGCCCAGCAGGCGAGCGCGAACTCGGGATAGGTGTTGTTGCGCGTGCCGTAGTTCCCGCCGACATCGTACGCCACCACGCGCATCTGGGCCTCATCGATGCCAAGCATATGGGCGACGTCCCTGCGCGGCCTGCCGACCCCGCCGCCGCCGGCATAGAGCGTGTAGCGCCCGCTCTGCGGATCGTATTCGGCGAGCGCGGTACGCGGCTCCATTGGCACGCCGGTGACCCGCTGCACATGCGTGTCGAGCCGCAGGACATGGGCGGCGCGTGCAAAAGTCGCGTCGGTCGCGGCGCCGTCGCCGACCAGCGCATCGACGACAACATTCGGCTGGTCCCACAGACGCGGAGCATTCGGCGTGGCCGCAGCCAGCGCGTCGGCGACCGGCGGCAGCGGGCGGTAATCGACCGCAACAAGCTCCGCCGCGTCCTTTGCCGCGGCCAGCGTCTCGGCGACGACCAGCACGACCGCCTCGCCGGCGAAACGCACCCGGTCATGCGCCAGCGGCATTTGCTGCGGCAGGCTGATCGCTCGGCCGTCGGTGTTGACGAGCGTGATGTCGGGCGGGCTCTGCGACGCCGGGGCGTGCAGCATCGGCCGCAAACCGTCCGCGAGGTAGTCCGCCGCGGTCAGCACCGCCGCGACGCGGGACGCGGCGATGGCCCGACTTATATCGATGGCAGCTACGTCGGCGTGAGGATGCGGCGAGCGCAGGATATAGGTGTAAAGCTGAGCCGGCAGGTTCAGATCGTCGCCAAACCGTCCGCGCCCTGTAAGGAACCGCTCATCTTCGCGGCGGCGCGCCGATTGTCCGACCCCGACGCGCATGGCGGTCGAGACGCCCCCATCGGCCATGTTGCTCCCTTACAACCCGGCAAGATCGTTCCGAATGATGCCCCGCGTTTACCACAATTTAAGGTCCCGAAAGGTAATTCTTGCGGCGCGAGTTTGTAGGAAATGGCCATGCTCCGCCTCTTCAAGAACCTTCTCAGGGACGAAACTGGCGCGACCGCCGTCGAATACGGGCTGATCGCCGCGCTCATTGCGCTGGCCGCCATCAGCACGATTACCAATGTCGGCAAGAACTTGTCGACGACCTTCAATACCGTCGCGACCAAGCTCTAAGATCTCCGAGGACACCTCCCCCGGGGCAAGAGGGGACGCGGGTTCGCCTGCGTCCCCTCTCTTTTTGTCCGCGGCTACTCTGCGGCGGCGGCCGACGCCTCGCCCTCCCCGATCATCAGGCCGAGCGGGCTCGCGGTGACCTTGACGGTCGCGCCGTCAGGGATGCGGCCTTCGAGGATGCGCTGAGCCAGCGGATTCTGTAATTCGCGCTGGATCACCCGCTTGAGTGGCCGCGCGCCGTAAACCGGGTCATAACCGGACTTGGCCAACCATTCGGTCGCCTTTGGATCGAGATCGAGCACGATCTTGCGATCTTCAAGCAACTTGCGCAGCCGCGCGAGCTGGATGTCGACGATCCCGGTCATGTCGTCGCGCGACAGTCGGCGGAACAAGAGGATTTCGTCGAGCCGGTTCAAAAATTCCGGCCGGAACGCGTGGCGCACCGCCTCCATGACCGCCGGTCGGGCCTTTTCGACGTCCTCGTGGTCGGCAAGATTGGCGATCGCCTCGCTGCCGAGGTTCGAGGTCAGCACGATCAGCGTGTTCCGGAAATCGACCGTGCGGCCCTGGCCGTCGGTCAGCCGGCCGTCGTCAAGCACCTGGAGCAGGACGTTGAAGACGTCGGGATGCGCCTTTTCGACCTCGTCGAAAAGGATCACCTGATACGGCCGGCGGCGCACCGCCTCGGTCAGGGAGCCACCCTCGTCATAGCCGACATAACCCGGCGGCGCGCCGATAAGCCGCGAGACGGTGTGCTTTTCCATGTATTCCGACATGTCGATGCGCACCATAGCGCTGTCGTCGTCGAACAAAAACTCTGCAAGCGCCTTGGTGAGCTCGGTCTTGCCGACGCCGGTCGGCCCCAAGAACAGGAACGAGCCGATCGGCCGGTTCGGGTCCTGCAGCCCGGCGCGGGCCCGGCGGATCGCGTTCGACACCGCGACCACAGCCTCTTCTTGGCCAATAACGCGGCGGCGCAGATTCTGCTCCATCTGCAGCAGCTTCTCGCGCTCGCCTTCGAGCATCTTGTCGACCGGGATGCCGGTCCAGCGCGACACGATCGCGGCGATATGCTCGGGCTGCACCGCCTCTTCGAGCATCCGCCCGCTGCCCGCGGTTTCGGCTTCGGCAATCTTGCGCTCGAGATCGGGGATCACGCCGTAGGTCAGCTCGCCCGCCTTGGCCCAATCGCCACGGCGTTGTGCCTGATCCAGCTCGGCGCGTGCCTGGTCAAGCTGCTCCTTCAGCTTCTGCGCGCCGGCGAGCTTGCCCTTCTCCGCCTGCCACTCGGCGGTCAGCGCCTCTGATTGCTCTTCCAGCTCTTCGAGCTCCTTGACGAGCTTTTCGAGCCGGTCTTTCGATGCCGCGTCGCTCTCTTTTTTGAGCGCCTCGCGCTCGATCTTGAGCTGGACGATGCGGCGGTCGAGCTCGTCGATCTCCTCGGGCTTCGAATCGACCGTCATGCGCAGCCGCGACGCCGCCTCGTCCATCAGGTCGATTGCCTTGTCCGGCAGGAAGCGATCGGTGATATAGCGGTTCGACAAGGTGGCCGACGCGACGAGCGCCGCGTCGGTGATGCGCACACCGTGGTGCAGTTCGTATTTTTCCTTGATGCCGCGCAGGATCGAGATCGTGTCCTCAACCGACGGCTCGTTGACAAAGACGGGCTGGAAGCGCCGCGCCAGCGCCGCGTCTTTCTCGATATGTTTCCGGTATTCATCGAGCGTCGTCGCGCCGACGCAGTGCAATTCGCCGCGCGCCAAAGCTGGCTTCAGCATGTTGGAGGCGTCCATCGCGCCTTCCGCCTTGCCGGCGCCGACGAGCGTGTGCAGTTCGTCGATAAAGACGATGATCTCGCCGGCCGCCGCGGTGATCTCCTGCAGCACGGCCTTGAGGCGCTCCTCGAACTCGCCGCGATATTTCGCGCCGGCGACCATCGCGCCGAGATCGAGCGAGAGAAGACTCTTGTCCTTGAGGCTCTCCGGCACGTCGCCGTTGACGATGCGCAGCGCGAGGCCCTCGACGATCGCGGTCTTGCCGACCCCGGGCTCGCCGATGAGGACGGGATTGTTCTTCGTGCGCCGCGACAGCACCTGGATCGTGCGGCGGATTTCCTCGTCGCGGCCGATCACGGGGTCGAGCTTGCCTTCGCGCGCCGCGGCGGTCAGGTCACGGGCGTATTTCTTCAGCGCGTCATAGCTGTCCTCGGCCGAGGCGCTGTCGGCCTTGCGGCCCTTGCGCACCTGCTCGATCGCCGCGTTGAGACTCTGCGGTGTGACCCCGGCATTGGCGAGTGCCTTGCCCGATGGCGTCTCCTTCGCCATCGCCAAGGCAAGCAACATCCGCTCGACGGTGACAAAGCTGTCGCCGGCCTTCTCGGCGATCTGCTCAGCCTGTTCGAGGATCCGCGCGAGCTCCGGGCTCAAATAGACTTGGCCGGCGCCGCTGCCCTCGACCTTGGGTTGACGGCTGAGCTCGGTCTCCACCGCTTGCAGCGCCGCCTTGGCGTCACCACCGGCGGCGTTGATCAGGTTGGCGCAGAGGCCTTCCTTGTCGTCGAGCAGGATTTTGAGAAGATGTTCAGGCGTGAGGCGCTGATGGCCGCCGCGCAACGCCAGGTTCTGGGCGGCCTGGATAAATCCCTTCGACCGCTCGGTATATTTCTCGAGTTCCATGGGTTCGTTCTCCGATGAACCGACCGCCCCGACCCCCAATCAGGCAGGTCCAACGGCCCTTCACCGCGAGATATGGTGCGCCGCGAAACCCGCCTCAAGCCTATGGGGGCGAGGTTTCGTGGCATTGATTTGGCTCAATGCGCGCGGGGCTGTGTCACCCGCCGTGACGATGACGCGTTAGTCGGCCCGGCCGGTGATAAACGGCGGCAACTGATCCTCGTCGGTCGGCGGCGGCGGTGGTGGCGGCGCCGGCTGGATTTGCACGAAATGCGCCTCCTCCGGCTGTTCGCCCTCGCCATCGACCGTTTCGACGTCGGGCTGCATTTGCTGATGTTGCTGCTGCTGTTGCCGCTGGAACGCCTCGCCATTGGCGTTCATCACGCGGAAATAGTGCTCCGCGTGCTGGTAGAAATTTTCCGCCGCGATGCGGTCGCCGGACGACTGCGCCTCGCGGGCCAGTGCCAGATAGCGCTCGAACACCTGATAGGCGTTGCCGCGGATTTTGACGCTCGGGCCGTTGCTGTCGAAAGTTTGCGAGCGGTGCGGCGGCCGCGGACCGCCGCCGCCACCTCCCCGGTTCTGATTGTTATGGTAGGGGTTGCCGCCGCCATTGCGGCCGCGCGAGCGCTTTTGTGGTCTCATGACACCTGTCTAGTCGCGGTGGACCCTGTTGGACCATCGTCCGGCCGCCGGCCCGACGCCCTCCCGAGCGCGCTTCGAACCGTTTTCCTCATGCGGCGTTGTCGAGCTCGTCAATCTTAGAACAATTTTCGAGCGCGGCAGGCATCAGTCTAGGCAAGCGTCCGTGTGGTTCCAAGATTTTTCTCACGGCGCCGTAATGCTAGGCCGGCGCGCGGGTCACAACGCAGCGGCCGATGCCCGCTAGATCGGGGATGATCTCGTCGACCACGAGCCCCTGTTCGGCGAGAATCCCGGCGACAGCCTCGTCCTGGCCGGCGCCAATCTCGCAGGCGAAAAGCCCCGACGGCGCCAGGACGCGCGGCAGGTCGCGCGCAATCGCGCGATAGGCGTCGAGCCCATCGAAGCCGCCGTCGAGCGCCAATCGCGGGTCGAAATCCCGCACCTCGGGTGGTAGAGCGGCAATCTCCGCGCTCGCGATATAAGGCGGATTGGCGACGATCGCGTCGAACCTGCCGGCCACTGCCGTCGCCCAGTCGCCGACGACAAAACAGGCGCGGCCAGCGATCCCCAGCCGCGCGGCATTATCCCTCGCCGTGACTGCTGCGCGGAACGCGCGATCAATACCGAGCCCCTCGGCCCGCGGGTATTCCGACAGCAGCGCCACCAGCAGGCAGCCGGTGCCGGCGCCGAGGTCGAGAATGCGATACGGCCGCTCGCGATCGGTAAGGCGCGCAATGACGGCCTCGACCACGGTTTCAGTCTCGGGCCGCGGATCCAGCGTCTCGGGCGACAGTGCAAAATCGAAGCCCCAGAACTCGCGGCTTCCCCGAATCCGGCTGAGCGGCTCATGCGCCAGCGCGCGCCGCAGCGCCGCCTCGGTTCGCTCGCTTTCTTCCTCGCTGACCGCGCGGTCAAGCGGGGCGAACACCTCTTCCGGCGACAGACCCAGCGCCAGCACGACCAGCCGGCGCGCGAGCCGCCGCGGCTCGCCAAACCCGGCCTTCGCCAGCGCCGCCGCAACCTCGCCCAGCGTCGAGCCGATCGTCTTCGGCG
>DATHCK010000110.1:0-8254 GCA_035319545.1 Allostellaceae bacterium
GACGTGATAGGTCTTGGTCTGGCTTTCGAGCCGCGAAGCGAGGTTCACCGCATCGCCCATGGCGGTGTACGCGAACCGTTCCTCGGAACCCATATTGCCGACGATGCACTCGCCGCTGTTGATGCCGACGCCGATATGCAGCGGGTGGAAGGCCCGGCCCTCCGCTTCGGCCTCGCCCTTCAGATCGACGTTGATGCGGTCGAGTTCGCTCAGCATGGCGAGTGCGCTGGCGCAACTGTGATCGGCGTGCTGCGGATCGTCGAGCGGCGCATTCCAGAACGCCATGATGCAGTCGCCCATGTATTTGTCGATCGTGCCGTGCCGTTCCATGATCAGATGCGTCATCGGTGTCAAGAACCCGCGATTGATGAGCCGGCTCAGCCCTTCGGGGTCGGACTTGAAGCCTTCGGAAATCGCCGTAAATCCGCGGATGTCGCTGAACATGACACTAATGGTGCGAGTCTCGCCGCCAAGCTTCAGTTGAGCGGGGTTCTCCGCGAGCCGATTGACAAGATCGGGCGCTAGATAGTGCCGGAACGCTGCGCGTACCTGGCGCTGCTGCAGGTCGACGAAGCGATAACGAAACGCGACAACCCCGATCGAGGCGGTCATCAAGGCGATCAGCGGATTGACTAACGGCAGCCAGAGCCCGTGAATGAAAGCCGCCTGCGCGCCTCCTATCCAGACGAGCAGTGGCAATATGCCGACAAGGATCGTCAGCCGAGCGGGTACCAAGGCAATCATGACGCCTGTCAGCGTCGCGAGGCACAGCACGCCGGCAATCGTCAGCACCGGCCAGGGCGGTTGGTTCTCCTGAATGAAATCACCCGCGATCAGCGAGTCGATGATGTTCGCCAGCCGCTCCGTGCCGGGCATGGGGGTATTGTTGAATGGCGCTGAATTGGTGTCGGTGATGCCGATGAACGAGGCGCCGACCAGTACGATGCGTCCGGCGAACTTGGCCGCGGGCAATCGTCCCTGAACCAGATCGACGAACGAATAGGTTGGGATCGTCCCGCGCGGCCCGCGATAGTTGACGACAAGCCGCATCGCCGGATCAGTCGGGACGAAGCGCCGGCCGATCTGTATGCCGGCACCCAGCGCGAGCCCGACATCGCTCCACTTCACGCCGAGATAAGATGCCGCCGCGCGCACCGCCAGAGACGGCAAGAAATCGCCGTTGAACGGCAGCGCCAGATAGTCGTAGCGCGGCGCGCCATCGAGATCGTGTGAGGTGTTCACGTGACCGAGCCCGATCGCCGCCTCGCCGAGCCACGAAACCGGCATTATCGCGGAGCGCGGTTGCAGCGGGAAAACCGGTACGACCGGGCTCTGATCGAACTTTTGGTACGCCTGGTCGGAAAGGTAGGCTGGTTCCTCGGTTTCGGGCTCGCCGCCGAAATCGAAGGCGAACGGCAGCAAGACCTTTCCGCTGTCCTGGATTGCCTCGGCAAGATCGGCATCGGGGTCGTCGTTGGCAAGGTGGTCGAGCGCCGCGCGGAGCGGCGCGTCCTGCGGGCCGGATAGGCCTGCGGCGGCGGTTCGCGCACTGTCGCGCAAATCGGGAGGCAGCACCTGCTCGCGTTCTGCGAACAGCAGGTCGAATACGATGAGCCTCGCCCCTGCCTGATTGAGAGCCCGCGCTCCTTCGGCGAAGAGGTGACGGCTCAATGGCCAACGTCCCAGGGCCGCGATGCTCCGGTCATCAACCAGGATGATGGCGACCTCGTCGCCAGCTGCCTGGGGACCCTTGGCCCGAAAGCGCAAATCGAGCGATTCGGTCTCGAGGATGCGCAAAGGCGCGAAATCGATTAGCGAGACAGGAAGGATTATCGCCGTCGCCACCCCGAGGGCCAACCCCGCCTCGCGTAAGCCACGTGGCCAGAGCAATGCGGGCCGCCCGTCAGGGCACGTCGGTGCGCGAGATAACCGCCTGAAATTCGGCTGGCGACCAGGTGCGCGCGGGTACCGGATCGAGGCCGGCTTCGACCCGAGCACCCCAGCGTGCCGGGATTAAAACGAAATGTGCGGTCGCCGCGCTGCGCAAGACGACGCTCCCCTCCAAGACGCCCACCTGCGTCGCGCCCGGTTGAGCCGCGATAAACCAATCGGTCGAGCGGACCCCGGCGGTCCCGACGGCGGTCGAGACCTCGAAGGTCGATGGGTGGTCAACCGGCGCGACAACTGCGCGCAGCAGCCCCTGGGCAAGCGACAAAGCGGCATTCTGCCGTTGGCCGCTCGCATCGATCTGATAGGCAGCAATTGTCAGCCGCGTTCCGGACGCCAGCGAGATGACCGACCCGTCGCGCATGCGCAACTTCAACTTACCGTCTGGCGGCACCTCGATCGTATCGGTTATCGAAACCGCGTCGCCGAGTTTGAGGGGCATGGGATGACCCTGACCACCTCGATCGACGGCGCATTGCCCAAGCAGACCGACAACACTGCCCGCCGTTTCCTCGCCCACCGCGCGCAGCGGCAAGAGCGGCAACAGGGTCGCGGCCCCTCCCACGATCAGAATGTCGCGGCGCCTTTGCCTCATGGGTTCGAAAACAAGGGTTTGCCGATGGTGTCGGAGAAAAAGAAATCGAGCGCGATATGCAATTGCGCGGTGACGCCGATCCCGTTTCCCGTCGCCCGCGTCGCGGGCAACTGCGCTTCGACCGCGAACTCCCACCCCTCGCCGGCGTAGCTGACCCCCGGCGCTATCAGCGCCGTTGAGCGCGACCCGTAGCTTCGACCGACCGGCGAGGTGAACAGCACCTCGGTGATCGGCGTCAGATGGTCGATCGGCGCGGGCAGATCGAAACTCCGTACCTTGGACTGGAGATAGGGGATCGAATACTCCACGGCGAACCCGTTGCTCACCACATCCCGACGCGGCGCAGTATCCGCCAGCGTCACGGCGCTAAAGGTGGTGATGGCAAACGGGCGCAGATAGCCGATATCGAGGTCACCCATGCCTTTCCCGAAATAGAGCTGCGGGGTGGTCGCTCCAGAGGACGACGCGCCGACCCGTACGGCGCCGGTGCCGCCGGTCTCCCGATCAAGGCCCAGCGTCATGATGAACTCGTGGTCGAGATTGTTGACCGCGAGATATTTGATCGACGCAGTCTGGTTCTGCCAGCCCCACAACGTGCCCGCCCCTCCAACTGCATCACCGGTATAGGTCTCTTCGAGAAAGATGCCCAGATTGTCGGTGATCGTCTTCCCATAGACGACCGTAAAGTTCGTGGAGCGGGATACGGCGCCGGCGCCGCTGCCGCTCAATGGGAGCATGTTGTAGTTGAGGTAGAGTTCATCGCCGGGCGCGAGCTGAGGCAAAATGAGGGTCGCCGGGAAATTGCGATCGCCCGACGCCGTGTAGGCGCCCGCTGGGCCGGAGGCGCCCGCAATGCCGATCGCGACCGCCAAACAACGCACAGCCATCGCTCGGCCGACTGATCGCATTCGATGAAACCCCAAGGATTATTCTTAACCTACACGGGAGGCTCCCGTGAGACCACCGCGCTCGGCTTCCGTGCGTGGAGATTGACTCTGGTCGCCGAGGCCCCGCTGCCTGCGTCGGTTACCGGGACTGGCCGCGTCAGTACCCGGCGTCCCAATCGATGACGTTCTTCAGCGGACGGCGGTCGAGATAGGCGCGCAGGTTTTCGCAGAACAGGTCGATCGCGCCGTGGCGGTCGTCGGCGTCGCTGATGCTCGAAGTGTGCGGGGTGATCAGTACATTGGGGTTCGACCACAGCCGCGCCGGCGGCGGACGCTCGAACTCGCCGACATAGACGTCGAGCGCGGCGCCGCGCAGATGGCCGTTTTCGATCGCATCGGCGAGCGCCTCCTCATCGACAATCTCGCCGCGCGCGACATTGACGACGATGCCGCCCGGCTTGATCGCCGCGAAACGCCGGGCGTTAAAGAGCTTTGTCGTCTCCGGCGTCCACTGGCCGCAGATCGCGACGATCTCGCTCTGCGGCAGCAGCCGGTCGAGATCGGTGGCAGCGCCCATTTCGCTAAAGCCGGGCGGCAGGGCGCCCGCGGGGTTGCGCCGCGTGCCAACGACCCGCATGCCGAGCGCGGCGCAGAGCCGGCCGACCTCGCGGCCGATGCCGCCGGCACCGACGATGCAGGCGGTCTTGCCTTCGGCGAGGATCGAGCGATAGCCGCGATGGTCGAACGCGCTCGCCGCGCGGTCGACGGCGGCGCGGTGGAGGCCCTTGGCGAAATAAAGGATCGAGGCGATCGCGTATTCGGCGATTGGCAGCGAGTTGGCCGCGCCGCGCGAGGTCGTCGCGATGACGTCGCTGCCCCACAGATCGCCGATCAAGAGGTTGCTCGCCCCGGCCGGCCGCTGGTGAAACCATTTGAGGCGCGGCGAACGGGCGCGCAGGTCGAGCGGAAAGGGAAACCCGGCGAGAATGATCTCCGCCTCGGCGAGCATTCGGTCGCGTTCCTCGCGCGTCCCTTGGCCCGCCGCGTTGCGACCGATATAGCGCTGGGTCGTGAAGGCCGGCCAGGTCTCGCGGATTTCGCCTTCAAACCAGCCGCCCGCGTCGACGAAGCGCACGCCGGGATCGACCGCCTCGATCCGCGCCCGGTCGGCGGCGCCGATGCGCTGAATGGCGAGGATGTTCACCATGCGCGGATTAGCGCCGGCTCGCGCCGATATGCGCGATCGCCTCGATCTCGACCTTGGTCTCGGGCGTAGCAAGCGCGGCGATCTGCACCAGGGTCGAGGCCGGGAAATTGCCGGTAAAGAACTCACGCCGCGCCTGCCACACCCCCTCGCGGTTTTTGATGTCGGTGACAAAAATCGTCACCTTGACGATGTCGGCCATGCCGCCGCCGGCGGCTTCGACGAGATGCTTGAGCTTGGTGAAGATGGCCTTCGATTGGGCGTATTCGTCGGCGCCGGCGTTGGGTGCGGTCGCCCCGGCGAAATAGGCGACGCCGTCGACGACAAGGCAGTTCGACCAGGTGCCGGGCGGCGGATCGGGCACCTCCGGGCTGGCGATCTTGGCGATGCTCATGCGCTGGCTCCCTTGCAACATTCGGGCTTACGATAGCTTGCGCGAGCGGGGAGGAACACTAGGCGCCGTACGCTCGGACGACGGCGCAAACTGGTCCGCTGAAGAATGCAATTCTGGCCCTGCCGATCGGCCCAGTATGCGCCTAGGTTCAAGCGGTCATCACGGCGGAGAAACCAACATGCACACCCATCGCGTGAACCCCCATGAAATTGCCCCCGGCGCGATCACTGCGCTGCGCGGGGTCGAGGCCTATCTGCACCAGACGGCACTGGGGCCGCAGCTCATCGAACTCGTCAAGATGCGCGCCTCGCAGATCAATGGTTGCGCCTATTGCCTCGACATGCACAGCAAGGCGCTGCGCAAGGGCGGCGAAAGCGAGCAGCGGCTTTACGTGCTGTCGGGCTGGCGCGAGTCGTCGGCCTTTACCGCGCGCGAGCGGGCGGTGCTCGGCTGGACCGACGCGCTGACGCGGATCGCCGAGACCCAGGCGCCGGACGCCGAGTATGAGGAGCTGCGCCGGCATTTCGACGACAAGGAAATCGTCGACCTGACGGTGCTGATCGGCATGATCAATCTGTGGAACCGGCTGGCGGTCAGCATGCGTTACGAGCATCCGGTGGACAGGGCGGCATGAGACAAGGCGGCATGAGCGAGACGACGACGATCTTGCAAATCCTGACGAGCCCGCGGCCGAATTCGTTCAGCCGGCGGATCGCGCGAGACGTGACGGCGCGTCTCGTCGCGCGCCATCCGCGCGCCGAGATCATCGACCGCGATCTGGCCGCCGACCCGCCGCCGCATCCCGATCTCGACCTCTACGAGGCGATCCTGACGCCGACGGTCGACGGCAGCGACCCGCGTTTCGCGCTATCCGAAGCCCTGATCGGCGAGCTCGAAGCCGCGGATTTTGTCGTGATCGGCACGCCGATGAACAATTTCTCGGTGCCGTCGGCCCTGAAATCGTGGATCGACCATATCGTGCGCATCCGGCGCACCTTCCGTTCGACCCCTGAAGGCAAGATCGGGCTGCTGCACGACCGGCCGGTGTTTATCGTCACCTCGCATGGCGGCTATATGAGCGGCGGCTATCAGCCTGATTTCATGACCGATTACCTGCGCGCAATCTTCGAGACGATCGGCATCAATGAGGTGCATTTCCTCTGCGCAGACGGGCTGTCGCGCGGCCCCGAGGCGGTCGAGCGCGTGCTCGAAAGCGCGCGGACCTGGCTCGACGAGCATCTGCCGCTTTAAGCAAGCCGCCAGCGCCGCGGGAAGCCGTCGCTCCGCCGGGGTGGACTTATTCACCGCCTACTTCCGGTTTGCCGGGTAGCTTTTGAGCGCGCTGCAGGGGCGTGGTTTTCGGGGACGCGCTTGTTGCTGTTGGTTTGCCCCGACGGCACCATGCTTTTTGGTGGTCTTTGCTGCGCTGACGCTCCGCTCGCCCGACAAGCTCCGGTTTCGGACATTCAATCAACAAGCCCGGTTGCCTGGGCATCAACGCCGCCGGTTCCCGAACAGCGGTGACGGATCGTCACATAGGGAACATAATAGGAACATTCAACGGCTCTGTCCTCCGAGAGGCGACATTTTTTTTGCCCGCGTTCTATAGTCGGCGCAGGCCACGGGAAAGGAACCGCCATGCTGCCGCACGCCGCCCAGTTGAAAGCGCTGCTCGACGAGCCCCGGCTTCAGGTGATGCCGGGCTGCGGCGACGGGCTCGGCGCGCATCTGATTGGCGAGGCCGGGTTCAAGACCGGGTTTGTGTCGGGGTCGAGCATCTCGGCGATGCGGCTCGCGATGCCCGACCAGGACATGGTGACCTTTGCCGAGATGGCCGACACGGTCGAGATGTGCATCGCCGCCGCGCCGCAGGTGCTGTGGCTCGCCGACGGCGACACCGGGCACGGTAACGCGCTCGCGGTGCAAAAGACGATCCGCGCCTATGCCAGGCGCGGCGCCGCGGCGGTGCTGATCGAGGACAAGATCTGGCCGCGGCCCTTGGGCCATGGCGGCGCCAAGCTGGTGGTCGAGCGCGCGCCGGCGATCCTGCGATGCCGCGCCGCGGTCGAGGCGTGCCGCGAGGAAGGTGTTCTCCTCCTCGCGCGCACCGATGCGCGGGTGTCGCGCGGGTTTGACGAGGCGCTGGCGCGGATCAAGGCATTCACCGCCGAGGGCGCCGACATCCTCTTCCTCGATTCGCCGCAATCCGAGGACGAGATGCGCGCCGGGATCGATGCCGCCGGCGGCAAGCCCTGTCTTGCCGTCACGTCGCCGGCCGGCAAGCACTTCATGCCGGGCGACGCAGCGCTGGAACGAATCGGGATTAAGATTGTCGTCTACCCGCAGGACATCTTGGCGGCGAGCGTCCATGCGGTGCGCGCCGCGCTCGCCGGGCTGAAGGGCGGCCAGAAGCCGCCGATGGCGACCCCGGCGGAACTCGCGACCGCGATCCGCGCCGCCGATTACCTTGTGCGCGACGGGCGCTGGCCGGATCCGAAATAGTCGCCGCGATGACCGAAGAAAAAAATAGCGCCGCTTTTAGAAGCCCATTCTCCGGGACTTCTGAGCAAATCAAGTCTCAAATATCTCAACTGGCAAAGATCACGCCCTGGAAAAAAATAGACGACGATGCGATTGAGGCGGGAAAGAGGATCAGAAACGGAGAATTTACGAAATCAAATTTAAAAGTGATCTATGAGTGGAAAAACGGCGATTCACGGTTCTACAAATCCAAGCTTGAGCCTATGTTTGATTCTAATTCACCACAAGAAATAGAATCGGTTCTCAAAACCGTGAATACGGCGGATACGAGTGTGGCAGCGATAAATGCGCTTTCGCGGCTCAAAGGCATAAAAATACCAACAGCATCGGCAATTCTGGCTCATTTATACCCCGAGCGTTTTACCGTTACTGATATAAGGGCATTAAATGCACTTGGCGTTCGAGATATTGAGGTGGCGTTTTATTTATTGTACAATCAGTTTTGTCTCGATCTCGCTAAGAATTATGGCGTTTCGGTTCGTGATTTGGATCGAGCCTTATGGCAGCTTGGCGGTAAGCGTTCGCGCCGCAGAAATGCGATCAATCTCGCATGAGGTTCTCTGCGTCCTCACTGCCAATATAATGCGCTGATGGTTCCGATCTCGATCCTCGATCTGTCGCCGATCGTCGAAGGCGGCGACGCCGGCCAGTCGCTGCGCAACTCGCTCGACCTCGCCCGCCATGTC
>DATHCK010000111.1:0-10575 GCA_035319545.1 Allostellaceae bacterium
CCTCTTCCGCGAGGTGCGACCGTTCCGCATCTACGACGGCCCGAGCGAAGTCCACCGCTGGTCGATCGCCCAGCGCGTGCTGCGCACCGGCGGGATGGGCTAGGGCAGGATCTGCTCGGATCGGATCACGCCTCAATCCCCTTGGCCGGACTTGATCCGACCGCCCATCTCTTTGTTGTTCAATCACCGGAAAATGAAGACGTGGGCCCCCGGGTCACGCCGGGGGAAGCAAAAAATTGCTTCAATCTAGTGCCTGGCCGTCTACGGGATCGGGGGCGCGCTCCCGCCGGAGTTGGTGACGAGATAGGCGGTATAGGACGCGCGGAGCATCGCCGCGCAATTGCCGAAAACCGCGAGTGCCAAGGTCAGAACCGGTTGGCCGAACGAAGCAGGGGCCGCGACCAGCGCCGAGTCGATCGCGAAGCCGACCGGTGGAGGGGCGATAAAGCCGGGCAGGCTCACATCGATTTCGCCGCTCACGGTAACCGAATTGCCAGCGCTGTCGCCCCCGGAGAGACCGACGGGAATCTGCTCGGTGCCTTTGCCTTCGACTGGCGCGTTGTTCATCGGGGTCCAAAAAGATGTCGTCGTCGCCGCCGCGATGCCGTTGACGAAATCCGCTGTCGGGATCGCCGGGCCGACCGGAAAGGCCACCGTGTCGCGCGTCCAGTCGTGCGCGATCGTACCCAGAAACGTAAATACGACGACGCCGGTCTCGACAGTTATCGTGGTGACCACCGGCGGCAGGACCGGCGATGTCTGCTGCGTACCGCCGGGAATGGTGATCTGCTGCGATTCTCTGGAAATGATCGAGACTGCCACGACAGCCCTCCCGATTGATTTAGGGCGAGTAATTCGCCCAGACCGTAATGAAGTATTTCGCAAGCCGCGAGTACAGTTAGGTCTAATAAAGCGCGTTATTTGGATTTTCACGGAGTCGTTGATTTCGGGATTCGACGGCGATGTGGCGCGGCACCGCTGCGCGGTTTTCGCGGGCGGCCCTTGACAATGTTCTTGTTAAGTTATGTCGGGCGACGTCGGTGAAACATGCGCCGGCATCGCCACCTCGGGTGGCTCGTTGATTGACAGTCCGAAAGCGGAGCTCGGCGGGAACAGCGAACCGTTGGCGCGGCAAGGTCGAGAGAACAAGGTCTGGCGTTCCCGGACACAAGCATGAATAAGCCCGACGCGATGGTCGCCCTGGCGCGCAGGCGGCAAGCCGTCCCGGCAAACCGCGAAGTAGGCGGTGAATATGAATTAAGGCACGCGGCTTCCCGCTTTGCCTTGTCATTCCCGCGCAAGCGGGAACCCATGAACGCAGGCCTCAGCCCAATGTGGCTCTGACCGTGTTCACGGGTTCCGGGTTCATCGCGCCGCGATGCCCCGGAATGACAGCGTAGCGCGAGCTTTCCGCTGAAGCCGCATGACGCATTAAGGCGTTCGTCATGGTAGAACAGCGTCATGCTAACCATTTCGGACGTCACCTACCGCGTCGGCGGCAAGCGCGGGCGCGCGCTCTTGGATCATGCGAGCGCGCAGATCCCGGAGGGGGTGAAGCTCGGTCTTGTCGGCCGCAACGGCATCGGCAAATCGACCCTCTTGGACCTGATCCGCGGCCGTCTCTTCCCCGATGACGGCGACATCATCCTGCCGCGCGACTGGCGGATCGGCTTTCTCGCCCAGGAGGCGCCCTCCGGCAGCGGCACGCCGCTCGCCACGGTGCTCGCCGCCGACCGCGAGCGCGCCCGGCTCATGGCCGAGCTCGACCGCGATCCCGCACCCGAGCGCATCGCCGAGATCGAGACGCGTCTCGGCGAGATCGGCGCCCGCGCCGCGCCAGGGCGCGCCGCGCGCATCCTCGCTGGGCTCGGCTTCGACGCGACGATGCAGGAATCGCCGATCGACGAGTTGTCCGGCGGCTGGCGGATGCGCGTCGCGCTCGCCGCGGTGCTGTTTGCCGAGCCCGACCTGCTGCTGCTCGACGAGCCGACCAATCATCTCGACATGGAAGCCTCGCTCTGGCTCGAGCGTTATCTGCGGCGCTATCACCGCAGCTTCATCCTCGTCAGCCACGACCGCCAGCTGCTCAACGCGGCGGCGACGTCGATCCTCCATCTCGAGGCCGGCAAGCTGACACTCTACTCGGGCAATTTCGACGCCTATCTGCGCGCCCGCGGCGAAACCAAGGCCCGGCAGCAAGCGGTCGCGAAACGCCAGGATGCGCAGCGCCGTCACATGCAGGCGTTCGTCGATCGTTTCCGCTACAAGGCGTCAAAGGCGCGCCAGGCGCAAAGCCGGCTGAAGGCGCTGGCGAAACTGGAGCCGGTCGCGGTGATCGCCGAGGCGCCGCCGATCGAGCTGCGCCTGCCCGAGCCGGCGCAGCTCCGCCCGCCGCTGATCTCGCTCGAAACGGCGAGCGTCGGCTACGCCGAGGACCGGCCGGTACTGGCCGGGCTCGACCTGCGGCTCGATCCCGACGACCGGGTGGCGCTCTTGGGCGCCAATGGCAACGGCAAGACCACCTTCGCGCGGCTGCTCGCCGGCCGGCTGTCGGCGATGTCGGGACACGTGACGCGACCCGGGAAGCTCGTCACCGGCTATTTCGCGCAGCACCAGATCGAGGAGATGCGCCCCGACGAATCGGCCTACGACCATCTCACGGCGCTGCTGCCCAAACTCAACGAAGAGGCGATTCGCGCGCGGCTCGGCGCCTTCGGCTTTGGTCAGGACAAGGCCTTCGTCCCGGTGGCGTTGCTGTCGGGCGGCGAGCGCGCGCGGCTCAACCTCGCGCTTGTCACGCATGACGCGCCGGCGCTCTTGATCCTCGACGAGCCGACCAACCATCTCGACATGGAGACCCGCGAGAGCCTGGTGGAGGCCTTGGCCGAATATGCCGGCGCGGTGGTGCTGGTGAGCCATGACTGGCACCTCGTCGAACTGGTCGCCGACCGGCTGTGGCTGGTCGAGAACGGCACGGTGAAACCGTTTGACGGCGATCTCGACGCCTATCGCGCCCGGCTCGAAGAGCGCGACGAAGCGGAAGACGAACGCGACGCCCGTCCGGCGGAGCGCGATCCCAAACGTCTCGCCCGCCGCGAGGCGGCGCAGGCGCGTCTCGCGCTCGAACCGCTGCGCCGCGAATCGCGGCGCGCCGAAGAAATGGCCGCCCAGCTTGCCGCAGAGCAGCGGGCGCTCGACCGCGAGCTCGCCGCGCCAAAATTCTTCGGGGGCGGCGGCACGGCGCTCGCGGAGGCCTTGAAACGACGTGCCGACCTCGCCCGCCGAATCGCCGAGGCCGAGGCGCGATGGCTCGCCGCCGAGGAAGCGATCGAGCGCGCGGCGCGAGGTTGAACCGGGCGGCCGCCAATTGCGTATCATTCGCGCGGCCAAAGGCCGCAGACACGCGGCCATTCGCAACCCGCTTTTGACAGAAAGTAACTGGCTCGTAACAATAGACTGGTTCCGCGGGTGTGGCGTTTTGCCGCCCCTTCCCTCGAGGAGGCCGCCATGACCGAGAGCCCGGCGATCAGCGATCGCAACCTCGAGGCCTCGACCAACATTTCGCTAAAGCGGGAGCCGGCGTGTTTCGCCTTTCTATCGGCGAAATCGGCGGCGGCACCCCTGCCGATCGACGCGATCAACCTCGATCTCGCCTCGGCGGATTATTTCCAGGGCCGCGCGTCGCTATGGACGACGCTGGAGATGCGCTCGGCAGTCAACGGCGACCGTCCAACAGCCCTCTTGGGCTTTGACGAGAGCTTTCTCCGGCCATTCACCCGAGCGCTGGTCGAGGCGGCGACGACCCGCGCCGCCTATCGCATGACGATCCTGTCGCCGACCGCCGAGGGTGGCCGCTGCCGTGTCGTCGAGTACGTGACTGGTCCGGGCAAAACCCTGAAGGAGCTGGTGATCCAGCCCTATGAGGCGGTGATGTCGATCGCCGCGACGAGCCACAGCGAAGGCGACGAGACCCTGTTCCAGCTGCCGCGCACCGACAATTTCCTGCGCGCCTTTGCCAGGATGTCGTACACAGCCGATCAAGTCTTGCACGACCTGCTCGACGAGATGGACCGCGTCGCCCGGCGTCGCAACGTCGAGACGGGCGCCTAGATCACGCGGCGTTGGTTCCGGCGTCGCCGGCTTCAACCAGGTGAGTGAGCGCGAAAGCGCCAAAGAAGCTGCCGTCCATCGGCTTCGCGAACAGATAGCCTTGACCGTAGCCGCACCCGCTGCGCCGCAGGATGTCGCGCTGAACGACGGTCTCGACCCCCTCGGCGACGACATCGGCGCCGTAGATGCGCGCGATCTTGAGCATCGCCATCACGAGCTCCTTGCCGTCGGGGGTGTCGATCGCGCCGGTGAAGCCACGATCGATCTTGATCATGTCGACCTGGTAGTCGCGCAAGGCGCCAAGCGCCGAATAGCCCGTGCCGAAATCGTCGATGGCGATGCGGATGCCGAGTTCCTGGAGCTCGGTCAGCACCGCGCGGGTGACATCGGTGTTGCGCATCACGGCGGATTCCGTGATCTCGATCTTGAGTCGCGATAGCGGGAAACCGCTGTCGCGAATCTCGGCCAGCGTCTCCAGCAGCACCGATGGGTCGTTGAACTGGCGCGCCGACACATTGACGCTGACCCAATCCAACAGATCGCGGCCGTAGAGCATCTGCCAGACCTGCATCTGCCGCACCGTTTCGCGCAGCACCCAGCACCCGACCGGCACGATCAGCCCGGTTTCCTCGAGCGCCGGCAGGAACGCGGCGGGCGGCACGAGCCCGTCGCTCGGGTGGTTCCAGCGCAACAGCGCCTCGGCGCCGACGACGCGGCCGTCGTCAAGCCGCAGGATCGGCTGGTAATGCAGCACGAACTGCCCTTCGTCGAGCGCGGCGCGCAGCTGGTCGACCAGCGCCAGGCGGCGGCCGACCGTGCTGGTCAGCGCGGGCTCCCAGGACTTGGCAGTATTCGGCCCTCGTTGCTTGGCTTCCTGCAGCGCCGCGTCAAGGTCGCGCATCGCATCATCTTCCGTGCGGTGCGCATCGGTCGTCACGATGTAGCCGAGATTGGCGGAGAGCCGGACGCGATGCTCGCCGACGAGCACCGGGCTCACCACGAGCTGCAGCAGGCGCCGGGCAAACGCGTCGGCGTCGCTGACGCTCGGCGTCGGGTTGCCAAGGATGATCGCGAATTCGTCGGCGCCGAGCCGCGCCACCATGTCGGCGCGCTGGGTTGTCGCGGGCTTTCCGGCGCGCGCTGATGGAATCGGCCTCGAACGAGTGCTGGCAAGCAGCCGGTTGGCGATCACCCGCAGCACTTCGTCGCCAGTGCTCGCGCCGTGCAGATCGTTGACGCCTTTGAAATTGTCGATGTCGAGCAGGAAGATCGCCGCGGGTCGGCGCACCCCGGTCTCGGGCGCGACCGCCGAGCGCACACGCTTCATAAAGCAGTGGCGGCCGGCCAAACCGGTCAGCGCGTCGGTCACGTATTGCAGCGTTCGCTCGGTGGCGATCGCCATCGCCTCGTGGAGGGTTGCGACCACGCCGAGAACCGTGCCGTCGTGATCATGATGCGGCCGCACGCTGACAATGCGGTGGCTGGCGCCCTCGGTCAGCTCGTCATCGTCGTTGAGGGCCGCCTCGATTGTCTCGCCGGCAAGCGCGCGCCGGTGCAAATTCGCCAAGAGGTTCGTGCTGGCCGGGTCGACCTGCTCATGGGAGTGGCCGACGACCTCTTCGCCGATCACGCCAAAGGCATTGAGCCAACGGGTGTTCGCGGCGACATAGCGCAGCTTGCGGTCAAACAGCGCGACCGCGGACGGAATGTCGGCGATAAAGCGCGTTATCCACTCCGGAACGGGGACTTCCGGGTCGGGAATGGTCTTTGGGGCCATGACGACTAATAGTGGTTTCCAGACATTGGCTGGCAGCCTATTGCCTGGCGAATTAAAGGAGTCTGAACATCGATGCTTTGGCAAGTTCTATTAGCTGCAAAACCACGAAATTATTGCTTGAAAAAGGATTAATACCAATTTCTCGCGATTTTCCAGAAAACCAAACTAATGCGGACTATTTCCTTGTTGATTGAGAAATTGAAGCAGTTTTTACGATATCTTCACTCACCGAAACTCCACGAGAGGGGTCCGCACAAAATGCAACAAGGGGGCCGAAACCCCCTTGCGCGTAGACCGACAGTTTGGCGTCGGGTTTAGTGGGGCGCGAACGGGCCCGCCGAGCCGCTGGTGGGATTGTTGCCGCCAGGTGTCGGCGGCGGGGGCGGAGGCGGAGGAGCGCCACCCATGATCCGCTGCAGCTCCTGCGCGTTGAGCTGCTCGGTCATCTGGTCGCCCGCGCTCATGCGGTGATGCCAGTGATGCACCGGCTTCTTCGCGGCCATCGGAGCAGCAGCTGCAGGCTTCGCGGGAGCGGGAGACGGGGTGCTTTGCGCCCAGGCTGGAGCGGCGATCGCAAGGGCCGCGGCCATGGCGACGCCAGTCAAGAGATGTTTCATGCTTGTTGTCCTCTATGGCAGTTCCGGGTTCGACACAACGGCGACGGCGTGCTCTTCGTGAGGCGGCGAGTCTCGGTTTGAAACAACGCGATCGTTGCTTCGTTCCGACGAACACGCAACCAGTCGTGTCGCGTATCCGTCCCCGCCGGCGCCGGATATTATGACCCGCGATAACCAAGTTTCAAGCACTTGGGGCGCGGCCGATGTACGCAACTGACGTATTTGGCGAACACCGGCGGGTGAATACGCCTCGATCCCGCTCGCCGCAGTGGGTGGCGCTGTCATTCTTTCTGCTAGCTTGGCCATGGGCGCCAGCCGCCGCTCACGATCAATTGACGATCGGCATCGTCCAGTTTCCGCCGGCGCTCAACCCCGATCTCGAAGCCGTCGCCGCGAAAGCCTACGTGCTGGGCTTTGCCCTCCGCCCGTTCACGGTCTTCGACGCCAATTGGAAGCTCGTCTGCCTGTTGTGCACCGAATTGCCGTCCTTCGAGAACGGGCGGGCGGTGAAGACCGAATTGCCCGGCGGCAAGACCGGCGTCAATCTCACTTATACGATTCGGTCCGATGCGGTGTGGGCGGACGGCACACCCGTCACCACCGACGACGTCAAGTTCACCTATGAGTTCGGCCGCGCCAAGGAAAGCGCCGTCGCCAATGCCGAGATGTACCGCGAGATTCTCGGGATCGACGTCAAGGACGACAAGACCTTCACCCTGCACTGGGACCGGCTCAGCTACAATTACGCGGCGATCGACGATTTCGTGCTGCTGCCGGCGCATCTGGAACGCGCCGCCTTCGCCGATCCGGCGCAATACAAGGTGAAGACGCTCTATGCCACCGACCCGACCAATCCCGGCCTCTATAATGGCCCCTATCGCATCACCGAGTTCGCGGCCGGCTCGCATATCGTGCTCGAGCCGAACCCGCATTGGGTGGGCCCGGCGCCCTATTTCAAGCGAATCACCGTCCGCGCGATCGAGAACAGCGCGGCGCTTGAGGCCAACCTCTTGTCGGGAACGATCGACGTGATCGCCGGCGAGATCGGGCTGCCGCTCGACGAAGCGCTCGCCTTCGACCAGCGGCACGGCCACGACTACAACATCGTTTACAAGCCCGGCCTCACCTTCGAGCATGTCGACTGCAATCTCGACAACCCGGCGCTCGCCGATCGGCGGGTGCGCGAGGCACTCCTCGCCGGCCTCGACCGCGCCACCCTGGTCAAGACGCTGTTCGCCGGGAAGCAGGCGGTCGCCGACAGCTTTGTCGAGCCGCTCGACGCCGGCTATACCGACGATGTCCCGAAATATCCCTACGATCCGGCGCGCGCCAAGCAGCTGCTCGAAGACGCCGGCTGGCACGCCCAGCCCGACGGAACACGCAAGAATACCGACGGCAAAACCTTGTCCTTTGAGCTGGCGACGACTGCGGGCAACCGTTCGCGCGAGCTGGTCGAGCAGATCTTGCAAAGCCAGTGGAAAGAGATCGGCATCGACATTCGCATCCATAACGAGCCGGCGCGGGTGCTGTTCGGCGAAACGCTGCCGCATCGCCACTTCGACCTAGCGATGTACGCCTGGCTGAGCGCGCCCGAGAATTCGCCGCGCTCGATCTTCCGCTCCGACGAGGTGCCGACCGAGGCCAACAATTATGCCGGCGAAAACCTGCCCGACTACAAGAATCCCGAGATGGACCGGCTGATCGATACCCTGGAGGTTGAGCTTGACCCCGACAAGCGCAAGGCGTTGTGGGCCGCGGCGCAGAAGCTTTACGCCACCGACCTGCCGTCGCTACCGCTCTATTTCCGCTCGGATGCGTTCATCCTGCCGAAATGGCTGACCGGGGTGCAGCCGACCGGCAACCAGTCCCCGACAACGCTGTGGTCGACCGATTGGGGCGAAAAGAAGTGACGGCCGGGGAGGAATGATCCGCTTCACCGTCATCCGGCTCGTTGAGATCACGGCGATGCTGGTGCTGATGTCGTTTGTGATCTACGCGCTGATCGGGCTGATGCCGGGCGATCCGATCGATCTGATGCTTAGCGCCGACCCGCATCTCACCACGGCGGACGTCGCGCGGCTCAAGGCGCTTTACGGCGTCGACCGGCCGCTCCTCGAACGCTACCTCGCCTGGGCGCGGGCGGTGCTTTCGGGCGACCTTGGTTATTCGCGGCTTTTCCTGACGCCGGTCGCGGCGACCTTGCCGCCGCGACTCGGCAATTCGCTGATCCTCATGGGGTCGAGCTTCGTGATCGCCTTTGCCGCCTCGCTCGGCCTCGGCGTCGCCGCGGCGCGCCGACCGGGCAGCCGCTTCGACGGCGCGGTCAACCTTGCGTGCTTTGCCGGGGTCTCGATGCCGACCTTCTGGCTTGCGCTGATCCTGATCCTCGTCTTTGCCGAGGAGCTGCACTGGCTGCCGGCGAGCGGCACCGGCGGCGGCGAAACCGGCGATCTTGCCGATCGGCTGCGGCACCTTGTGCTGCCGGTGGCGACGCTGGCGGTTACGAGTATCGGCGGCTACACGCGATATGTCCGCGCGGCGATGCGCGACGCGCTGGGCCAGGACCATATCCGCACCGCGCGTGCCAAGGGGGCGAGCGAGGCGCGCGTCGTATGGCACCACGCGCTGCGCAGCGCGATGGTGCCGGTTGCGACGATCCTCGCGTTGTCATTCGGGACGCTGGTGTCGGGCGCGCTCGTGACCGAGGAGATGTTCGCCTATCCGGGTATGGGCAAGCTGATCTTCGACGCGGTGATGGGCAACGACTACAACCTCGCCCTCGCCGCCCTGCTCTTGGCGAGCGCCGTGACGATGCTCGGCAATCTTGCCGCCGACCTCGCCTATGCCTGGCTCGACCCGAGGGTGACTTATTCGTGAGGGTCCTGCTTGGTCTGCTGTTGCTGATCGCCGCGGCGGCGCTCGCCGGGCCGCTCGTCGCGCACCTGCTCGGCGCCGACCCGGCGGCGGTCGATCTCTTGCATCGCTTTGCCGGGCCGTCCGCGACACACCCGCTCGGCACCGACGAATTGGGCCGCGACATGCTGCTGCGGCTGATGGAAGGCGGGCGGGTGTCACTGACAATCGGCGTCGCCGCGGCGCTTGCCGCCGCGGCGGTCGGGACGGCGGTCGGGCTGACCGCCGGTTATCTTGGCGGCTGGACCGACCGGGTGCTGATGCGCCTCACCGACGGGGTGATCGCGCTGCCGCTCTTGCCGCTGCTGATCGTGCTGGCGGCGCTCGATCTGCAAAAGATCGGGATTTCGCGCGGGCTTGCGGATTCGCCGGGGATCAGCCTCGCGCGCATCGTCATGCTGGCGGTGCTGGTGATGTGGACGACCGCGGCGCGGCTGGTGCGCGGCGCGACGCTGGTGACCCGCAGCCGCGATTTCGTGCGTGCCGCGCAGAGCCTCGGCGCCGGGGTGCCGCATATTCTGTGGCGCCACATCCTACCCAATGTCATGGCACCGCTGGTGGTGGCAACGACCCTATCGGTCGGCGACATCATCCTTTTGGAGTCGGTGCTAAGCTTTTTGGGGCTCGGGGTGCAGCCGCCGCTCGCCAGTTGGGGCAGCATGCTGTCCAACGCCGAGGAATTGATCACCTCGTCACCGCTCCTCGCGGTTTACCCCGGCACGATGATCTTTCTGACGGTGATCGCCTGCAATCTCTTGGGCGACGCGCTGCTGCAGCGCTTCGACCCGCGCGCGCCGGCGCGCGGCTAGCGCGGCCGCCAGTCGGCGGGGTAGAGCCGCAGGAGCAGCGCCTTTTCGTCGTCGGCAAGCGGGAAATAGCGCGGCTGGTCCGACTGGAACGCGGCCGGTCGACACGGCGCCGGGCGACCGCACATGAGGAATGCCGGGTCGCTGTTATGGCCGAGGCCGACCGCGTGGCCGAGCTCGTGCGCGATGACGTTGCGCGCGACATTCGGCAACGTCAGCGGCGGAAACCGGCAGCTTTTGATCGCCGCAAGCGCGGTCGCCGCCCCGGACCAATGAACAGTGAACGACACGAAATCCTCGTCGGACAGCACGACGGCGATCTGCCCCGACCTACCGGACAGCCAGTCGGGCA
>DATHCK010000112.1:0-12762 GCA_035319545.1 Allostellaceae bacterium
CAATACGCGCGGTGGGAGCGCTCGGGCGGGTTTGCCGCGCATCCCGACAGTGCCAGGCGGCCCTACACGATCATGATGCCGCCGCCCAACGTGACGGGCAGTCTGCACATGGGCCACGCGCTGACCTTCACGTTGCAGGACATCCTGATCCGCTTCGAGCGGATGCGCGGGCGGGACGCGTTGTGGCAACCGGGCACCGACCACGCCGGCATCGCCACCGAAATCGTCGTCACCAACCAGCTCGCCGAGCGGCAGATCAACAAGCACGATCTCGGCCGTGAGAAATTCATCGAGCGAGTCTGGGAATGGAAGGCGGAGTCGGGCGGGACGATCGTCAACCAGCTGCGCCGGCTCGGCTGCTCGCCTGACTGGCCGCGCGAGCGCTTCACGATGGATCCCGGCCTCGCCGCCGCGGTGCGCAAGGTGTTTGTCCAGCTCTACCGCGAGGGGCTGATCTATCGCGACAAGCGGCTCGTCAACTGGGACCCGGAGATGCACACGACGATCTCCGACCTCGAAGTCGACAGCCGCGAGACCAGGGGCCAGCTCTGGCATATCCGCTATCCGATCGAGGGCGAGGACGGGCGCTGTGTCGTTGTCGCGACGACACGTCCCGAGACGATGCTCGGCGATAGCGGCGTCGCGGTGCATCCTGAGGATCCCCGCTTCGCCGATGTCGTCGGCAAGAAGGTTCGGCTGCCGCTCGTTGGCCGGCTGATCCCGATCGTCGCCGACGAATACGCCGACCCGGAGATGGGTTCGGGCGCGGTCAAGATTACACCGGCGCACGACTTCAACGATTTTGAGGTCGGCCGCCGACACGGCCTCGAGATGATCAACATTTTCGACGCGGATGCGCGGCTCAACGAAAACGCCCCCGAGGCTTATCGCGGGCTGTTGCGCTTCGACGCGCGCAAGAAGGTGTTGGCCGATCTCGAAGCCGCCGCGCTCATCGAGAAGGTCGAGGACCACACGCTGATGGTGCCGCACCACGACCGCTCGGGGGTCGTGATCGAGCCGTGGCTGACCGATCAGTGGTACTGCAACGCCGGGGTGCTGGCCGAGCCCGCGATCGAGGCGGTCGAGACCGGGCAGACCGTGTTCGTGCCGCGGCAATGGGAGAACACGTTTTTCGAGTGGATGCGCAACATCCACCCCTGGTGTATCTCGCGCCAGCTGTGGTGGGGGCATCAGATCCCCGCATGGTACGCGCCGGACGGCACCGTCTTTGTCGCCGAGAGCGAAGAGGAAGCCCGGCAGGAGGCCGAGACTCAATTCGGCAAGGGCATAGCGTTGCGTCGCGAAGAGGACGTGCTCGACACTTGGTTCTCGTCGGCGTTGTGGCCGTTCTCCACCTTGGGCTGGCCCGAGCCGACGCCCGAGGTCGCTCGCTACTATCCCGGCGACGTGCTGGTCACAGGCTTTGACATCATCTTCTTCTGGGTCGCTCGTATGATGATGATGGGCCTGCATTTCAAAGGCGAGACGCCGTTCCGCACGGTCTATATCCACGCGCTGGTACGCGATGAGCGCGGCCAGAAAATGTCCAAGTCGCGAGGCAACATCATCGATCCGCTCGATCTGATCGACCGCTACGGCTGCGATGCGCTGCGCTTTACGTTGTCGGCGCTGGCCGCGCCGGGGCGCGACATCAAGCTCGCCGAGAGCCGGGTCGAAGGCTATCGCAACTTTGTCACCAAGCTGTGGAACGCGGCGCGCTACGCCGAGATGAACGACGCCGCGTTTGACCCCGGCTTTGACCCGCGCGGCTGCAAGGAGACGGTCAATCGCTGGGTCGTCGGAGCGACCCGCGATTGCGCGATGGCGGCGACCCAGGCGCTCGAAGCCTACCGTTTCGACGACGCGGCGAACCGGCTCTATCAGTTTGTCTGGGGCACATTCTGCGACTGGTATCTCGAATTTTCGAAACCGATCCTGCAGGGCGGCGGCGGCGCGGCGGCGCAGACCGAAACCAAGGCGACGATCGGCTGGGTGCTGACGCAGATGGTCCATCTGCTGCACCCGATTATGCCCTATGTCAGTGAGGAGGTCTGGGCCCAGCTCGGTGGCAAGGGCGCCGGCATGCTGATGACCGCCTCGTGGCCGGATCTCGCGCCCGATCTGCATGATCCCGCCAGCGCGGCGGAGATGGACTGGGTCGTCGCGGCGATCTCGGCGATCCGTGCCGTGCGCAACGAGATCAACGTGCCGCAAGCAGCGCGCGTGCCGCTGCTCGTTAGAGACGCGGATGATGCGGTGCGAGCGCGGCTTGACCGCCATCGCGACCACATCCTGCGCCTGGCGCGGATCGAGAGCATCGAGCTGGCCGATAGCGTACCGGCGGGTAGCGTCTCGGTCGTCGTTGAAGGGACGAGCCTTATCCTGAAGCTGGGCGACGTGGTCGATCTCGGCCGGGAAAAGGCACGGCTCAAGAAGGAGATTGATCGGCTCGACGCGGACCTCGCCAAATTCGCCGCTAAACTCGGCAATCCCGGTTTTCTCGCCAAGGCCAAGCGCGAGGTGATCGAAGAGCAGCGCGAGCGGGAAGCGGATACGCGGCGCGACCGCGACCGGCTCAAGGCCGCATACGATCGCCTGGAGGGAATGTGACCCTCCGGGCCGGCGATCTCGCCGAAGCCGGGCTTGTCGCGGCGGAGCGGCTCGGCGAATTGCGGCGGGTCGCGGAGCGGTTTCAGGTGATGCTGACCGAGGAGGTCGCTGCGCTTATAGATCCCGCCGATCTGCACGACCCGATCGCGGCGCAATTCGTCCCAAGCACGGCTGAACTGGCGACGTCGGCGGATGAACAAACCGACCCGATCGGCGATGAGCGCTGGTCGCCGGTGCCTGGCATCGTTCATCGCTATCTCGACCGCGTTCTGTTGAAGCCGAGCCTCGTGTGCCCGGTTTATTGCCGCTACTGCTTCCGGCGCGAGCAGATCGGCACGCGCGGCAAGGTGCTCGGCCGCGCGGCGCTCGACCGGGCCTACGCCTATATCCGTGAGCGGCCGGAGATTTGGGAGGTGGTTATCACCGGCGGCGATCCGTTTTTGCTGACGCCGCGCCGCATTAGCGCGATTGTCGACGCGCTTGCCCGCATCGATCACGTCCAGGTTATTCGTTTTCATACCCGTGTGCCGATCGTCGACTCGAAACGGGTGACGGCCGCGCTGATCGACGCGCTCGCCACGGAAAAGGCAGTCTATGTCGTCATTCACGCTAACCATCCGCGCGAGCTGACGGATGCCGCGAAGCAGGCCGTCACCCGCATCACGTGCGCCGGCGTTCCGGTGCTGTCGCAAAGCGTGCTGCTGCGCGGCGTCAACGACGATGCCGCCATATTGGAGCAACTGTTCCGGGCGTTGGTGGCGATGCGGGTCAAGCCCTATTACCTGCACCATCCCGACCTGGTGCGCGGCACGAGCCATTTCCGTGGCGACATCGCCGAGGGGCAAGCGCTGATGCGCGAGCTGCGTCGGCGCGCCTCGGGACTGTGCCAGCCGACCTACGTGCTCGATATCCCCGGTGGTCACGGCAAGGTGCCGGTGGGTCCGTGCTGGCTAGATCGCGACGATAGGGGCTGGCGGATCGAGGACAGCGCCGGCGGCTCGCACCGCTATCCACCGACGGAGGGCACCGAGGCGTGAGCAGGGCGCGCCGGATCGGCGAGGTGCTGACGCTCGTCCTCGGCGACGACGCGCTGGCGTTGAGCACTGCGTCCGAACTCCTGCGATTGCCCGGCCACCAAGTAGCCGTACTGGGCCCGGCGAACGAGGAATTCATGCAGTCGGTCACCGCTATCGGGGCCAGGCTGGTCAGCGGCCTGCCGCATCACGGCGATGCGTTGGAACGCGCCGGTGTGCAGCGCGCCGAGACGATCATCGCCGTGTCGCGGAATGACGAGCTCAACCTGCACACGGCGCTCTTGGCGCGTGACGCGAACCCGCGCATCCGCATCGTGTTGCGCCAGTTCAACCGTACGCTCGCCCACAAGATCGAGCAGAACCTGCCGGATTGCGCGGTATTGTCGCTGGCCTGGCACTCGGCGGCGAGCTACGCCGCGACCGCGCTCGACCCGACATGCTTTCGCGGCCTGCAATTCCCCGAACCGGACGGTCCGCTGACTGGGTTTGTCGAGCGCATCGCGGCCGACGAGACGATCGTCGGGCGCAGCATTGCCGAGATCGAGACCGCGCTCGGCGCGCGGGTCGTCGCCGTCAATGGCGATACGGCGATCGATCCCGATGTCCGCATTCCGCCGCATGCGCGGCTTTGCGTTTACGGCGCGCTCGAGCAGCTGATGAGGTCGGCGCCAGCGGCTCGTGACAGCCGCGAGGTCGCCAGCGAAGACGAAAACACACGATCGCCTCGTTCGCCCGGGCGCTGGCGGTTCATCCGGGCGAACCCCTATCTGTGGTCGTTTGCTGCGGCGACGCTCATGGTTTTCTGGGTCGGCGTCGTGCATTTTCATGCCGCGTTCGGCGTCGATTGGCTGACGGCCGCCTATTTCGTGCTGGCCACCATGACGACGACCGGATACGGCGACATCACCCCCGATCGCCACAATGTGTTCGATGTCGTCATGGCGATGATCTTGATGCTTTCAGGGATTGTCTTCACCGGCATCTTTATCGCGTTCGCGGCATCGTTGTTGACCCGTGCGCAATGGGTTCGCGCGCAGGGCCTGCGGCGCATTCGCCGACGCGGGCACATCGTGGTGTGCGGCGCCGGCAGCATCGGCGCTGGGGTAATCGACCTGCTGCTCGGATTCGGCAAACCGCTCGTGGTGGTCGAAGCGAACCCCGACGCGGCGTTGGTCGAGCGGGCGCGCGATCTCGGCTTTGATCTGCTGACGGGCGATGCCGGCCGCGACGACACGCTCGACCTCTGCAATCTCGGGGCGGCGCACAGCCTGGTCGCGCTGACCAATGTCGATACGCTCAATCTCGAAATCGCGCTTGGCGCCCGCGCCCGCAATCCGAACATGCCGACCGTACTGCGTATCGCCGATGCCAGTTTTGCCGCATCGATCGCGCGGCACTTCGATTTTCGTACGACCTACTCTGCGGCTGCTCTGGCCGCGCCCGCTTTCGCCGGCCTGGCGCACGTTGCGGGGGCGCGCGGCCGGATCACCATCGACGGTCAGGAGCTGGCGATCGGCGAGTACCGGCTCGTCGGGCCCGGCGGAGCGGGGGTGCCGCCGGGCTTGATCCCGATCGCGGTCGCGCGCGAGAGCGCGATGGCCCTGGTCCATGATTTCTCCGACCTTGTGGCCGGCGATTGCGTGCTGGCGCTAAGCCCGCTCAGCAGGCTCGACAACAGCGTGGAAGCGAGCCCAAAGCCACAGCCTGAGCGGGTATGGGTAACGCCGCCTTAATTAACGATCAATTTGATGGATTTTTGTGCGGTGTCCGGGTGAATCTGAGTGCATGTCCATCGTGGTCAACAAGCTCGACCGTTCCGATCTTCGCCGTATGCGCCGCTATATGTCGCCGACATTCGAAGTCATTGTCGAATGCGAGATGTTCCGCTCGCTCGACGTCTCGATAGGCGGGGTGCATCTCGACGGCTTGTGCGAAGGTCTCACCGTCGGCAGCCTGGTCGAGGGCTGGATCGCGTTGCCGGGGCTGGCGCGTGCGTTTGCGTTTTCGGGCGAAATCTTGCGTACCGACACGTCGACCGGCAATACCGTCGTCCGCTTCGACGATATCGAACCCGACACCGCGGAATTTCTCGACGAGGCGGTCGCCCGGCGCCTGCATTGACGGGCGATCAGGCCGCCAGTTCACACCAGATGGGCGTGTGGTCGGAGGCGCGTTCCTTGCCGCGCGGCGATTTGTCGATGTCGCAGCCGACGATTTTGTCGGCGGCGTGCGGCGACAACAGCAGATGGTCGATGCGCAGACCTTCGTCGCGCTGCCAGCGCCCCGCCTGGTAGTCCCAGTACGTGTATTTGTGCGGCTCGCGATGGAAGACGCGGTAGGCGTCAATGAGCCCCTGGTAAAGCAGCGTGCGGAAGCGCGAGCGAGCCTCGATCCGGCATAATGCATCGTCCCGGAACCCGACCGGGTCGTAAACATCGTCATCCGTCGGGCAAATGTTGTAGTCGCCGGCCAGCACAAACGGGATTTCCTTCCGTAACAGATTGGCGGCATGGACGTTGAGCCGATCCATCCAGCCGAGCTTGTAGCCGAATTTGGCGGCGTCGTTGCTGGGGTTGCCGTTGGGCAGATAGATCGAGGCGACGCGCACCTCGCCGCCGGCAGGACCGAACGTGGCTTCGAGATAGCGCGCGTGATCGTCGCCGTCGTCGCCCGGCAGGCCGAAGACGATGTCGCGTGCCGGTTCCTTCGATAAGAGCGCGACGCCGTTATAGGCGCGCTGCCCCAGCGCCTCGACCTTGTAGCCGAGCGTCGCCACTTCGAGCCGCGGGAAATCGTTGGCGAGACACTTGATTTCCTGCAGGCACAGGACATCCGGCTGGGCGTTTTTCAGAAAGTCCAAAAGATGTGGCAGCCGGACCTTGACCGAGTTGACTTTCCAGCTGGCGATTTTCATTAGCTGCCTCTTTCGCTGCGCCCGAGCGTTTTATCGAGTGGCATTCACAGACTATCAAACCGAACCAACTCGGCGAAGTCGCCGATCGCAGTCTGGAAAACCCGGGCGCTGTGTGCCACGCTGAGGCCGAGATCATTGGAGGTGTGCCATGGACCAGCTCGAGATCGCTGACCACGACGGTACGGTTGCCTATGTGCCGCCGCTGGAGCGCACGGCAGGGCAGCCGGAGCCGATCGCCGCGCATGGTGGTCTTTCCTACATGGCGTTCGACAAGGACGGCGACGCCGGAACCGCCGTCGCGCTCGAGGACGCACTCGCGGAGATCGCGACCGGTGAGAGCGGACGGCTGAGAGAAATGCTCGACAAGGCGCCGCCGGGCCCGATCAAGACCAAATGGGGCCTCGGGTTCCGCAGCTATGACGAATGCGTCGAGTACATCCGCCAGTCGAATAGCATCAAGGCCCCGCCGGGCGGGGTGGCGCTGCCGCTGCCCTATACCGTCTACGAGCGGCCGAGCTATTCGATCGTGCCGTCGAACGCGATCTGGAAAGACCCCGAGCGCGCCGAGACCGCCGCGATCCTTCGCATGAACGAACAGGGCAACCGGCGGCGTGACCTGTTCTTCCCGCAGGTGCTGCGCGATGCGAGGCGCATCGGCGAGTACTATCCGGGCCTCTCGCCGAGCAGCCCCGAATGCATGGACAAGCTCGGCCTATCGTTGGCGCACCTCGAGTCCAAGTGCACGAACATCTACGACGCGGCCGAGGTGGAGCGCGTGTACTACCCGGAGATCGAGAAGCTGCTGCTCGAGTTCTTCCCGGACGCGACCGACGCGCTGGTCTATAACCACGACGTCTTCGACAAGGACTACAAAGGCGACCGCACCGAAGACCAGGACGGCAAGAATCCGGGGGTCAACGCCAATTACGCCAACCTTGTGCACAACGACCTGAACGACAACAGCGGCCGGGTGCGCTGCCGTGAGCTGCTGACGAAGAACCTACGGAATTTCGGGCGCACGCAGCACTACACCGAGGAAGAAGCCGACGCGAAGATGTCGCGGCGGTTCATGTCGATCAACCTCGCCAGGCCGATCGAGACGATCGAGCAGTTCCCCTTTGTACTCTGCGCCTGGCCGTCTTTTGCCGACCAGCCCTACATCACCAACTACCGGATCTATGACGACCGCGTCGGCGAGACCACCCGCTTCACTTACCGTCCCGACCACGAGTGGTACTGGTTTCCGCGGCAGACGCCGACCGAGGTCTCGATGCTCAAATGCTATGACTCGGTGACCGACGGCTCGGTCTCGCGCTGGTCGTTCCACACGGCCTGCATCGACCCGAACGTGCCGCTCACCGCTCCGTGCCGTAAGAACGTCGTGGTCCGGTCCTACGTCTTCTTTTAGGCGATCGAGAAGGAGTTGCCGCAGCCGCAGGACGAGGCGGCGTTTGGGTTGTTGATGCGGAACGCGGCGCCCATGAGGTCCTCGACAAAATCGACCTCGGCGCCAGCGAGGAGGTCGAGCGACACCTCGTCGATCACGACGCCGACACCGTCGCGTTCGAAGACGCGGTCGTCCGGGTTGGTCTGGTCGTCAAAGCTGAGCCCGTACTGAAAACCGGAGCAGCCGCCGCCCGACACGGCGATGCGCAGATTGGCTTGGCCGACCTGTTCCTGCTCACGCAGAAAGGTGATGCGCTTCGCCGCGCTCGCGGTCAGCGTGATACTGCGCTCGGCGGTCTCGATATCGTTCATAAGCTACCGCTCCATCTCGCCGAGTGAGTTACGGCGGTGTATGTAGTCAGTAATGGTCGAGCATACCACCTTGCAAACGCGAACGGCAGAGAGCGCGGCGGACGCCCGCACCGACAGCGATCGGCTGGCGCTGCTGCGCGCGCTCGAGAAGAAGGTGCTCTGGCTCTCGACCTGGATGATCCATAACGCCAACCACCTGCGGCCGAGCCGCGACGGGCTTAAGGTCGGCGGGCACCAGGCATCGAGCGCCTCGGTCGCGACCCTGATGACCGCGCTCTATCTCGACGTCGTGCGGCCGCAGGACCGCGTCGCGGTCAAGCCGCACGCCGCGCCGATCTTTCATGCGCTGCAATATCTGATGGGCCATCAGACACGCGACAAGCTCGAGCGTTTTCGCGCGCTCGGCGGCGCCCAGGCCTATCCGTCGCGCAGCAAGGACGGCGACCATATCGTCGATTTCTCGACCGGCTCGGTCGGGCTTGGGGTTGGCGTCACGCTGTTCGCCTCGCTGGTGCAGGATTATGTGCGGCTGCACGGTATGGCGCCGGAAGGCAGTGCATCCGGCCGCATGATCGCGCTCGCAGGCGATGCCGAGCTCGACGAAGGCAACATCTTCGAAGCGCTGCTCGAAGGCTGGAAGCACGATGTTCGAAATCTCTGGTGGGTTATCGACTACAACCGCCAGAGCCTCGACGCAGTCGTCTCCGACCGGCTGTTCGGGCGGATCGACGCGCTCTTCGAGTTGGTCGGCTGGCGCGTCGTGACGCTGAAATATGGCCGCAAGCTCGAAGCGGCGTTTACCCGGCCGGACGGGGCACATCTGCGCGAATGGATCGACGCCTGTCCCAACTCGCTTTATTCGGCGCTGGTCTACAAAGGCGGGGAGGGCTGGCGCGAACACTTGATGCGCGACCTCAACCGCTATCCCGGCATACGCGCGATTCTCGACGAGCATGACGACGAGGAGCTGCAAGCGCTGATGACCAATCTCGCCGGGCACGACATGGAGTCGGTGCTCGACGCGTTCCACAGCATCACCGACGACCGGCCGACCTGCTTTATCGCCTACACGATCAAGGGCCACGGCCTGCCGCTCGCCGGGCACAAGGACAATCACGCCGGGCTGATGAACCCGGACCAGATGGCGTCGTTCCAGCGGGCGATGGGCGTGGCGCAAGGCGAAGAATGGGAGCCGTTCGCCGGCCTCGACCTGCCGGCCGCGGTACTCAGCGCGTTTTTGCGCTCGGTGCCGCTGGCGGCGAGTGCGACGCGGCGCATCGACAGCGCGCGGATCGCGGTGCCCGACGACATCCCGCCGCCACGCGCCAGGCGGCAATCGACGCAGGAGGCGTTTGGCCGCATCCTCGGCGGGATCGCCGCCAGCGACAGGGAGCTGGCGAAGCGCATCGTCACCACCTCGCCCGACGTCACCGTCTCGACCAATCTCGGCGCCTGGGTCAACCGCCGCGGCATTTTCGATCACACCGAGCGGCAGGACATCTTTCGCGAGGAGAATGTCGTCTCGGCGCAGCGCTGGGTCATGTCGCCGGGCGGCCAGCACATCGAGCTTGGCATCGCCGAGCATAATCTTTTTCTGCAACTGGCCGCGCTCGGCCTCGCCGGGCCGTTGTTCGGCGGCCGGCTGTTGCCGATCGGGACGCTTTACGATCCATTCATCAAACGCGGCCTCGACGCGCTCAACTATGCGCTCTACCAGGATGCGCGGTTCATCCTCGTGGCGACGCCGTCGGGGATCACCCTCGCGCCCGAGGGAGGCGCGCACCAGTCGGTTATCGAGCCTTTGATCGGCCTGGCACAGCCCGGTTTGCTCTCGTTTGAGCCGGCCTTTGCGGACGAGCTCGCGGTTCTGTTGCGTTGGGCCTTCGCGGAGATTCAGGAGGACCAAGGCGAATCCGTGTATTTCCGGCTCTCGACGCGGGTGATCGAACAGCTCGATCGCACGATCGATCCCGTGCTGGCGGCCGGGATCATCGGCGGCGGCTATTGGCTGCGCGAGCCCGGTGATGATTGTCCGCTGGCGATCGCCTACTGCGGCGCGGTGGCCCCCGAGGCGCTTGCCGCCTTCGAGGCATTGCGCGAAGACCTGCCGGACGCGGGGTTGCTCGCTATCACCTCGCCCGGCCGGCTGCATCGCGATTGGCGCGCCGCGGCGGGCGAGGGCGGACCGGGGCTTGCCAGCCAGTTGCTCAGCCGCTTGCGGCCTGACGCCGCGCTCGTCACCGTGTCAGACAGTCATCCGGCGACGCTTTCCTGGCTCGGTAGCGTCGGCAGACATGGGGTGGTTGCGTTGGGCGTCGACCATTTCGGCCAATCAGGGGACCTTGCCGATCTCTACCGCTCCTATGGTATCGATCAAGAGGCGATCGTCGACGCCGCCGCGAGGGCCTGTCTGTCCGACCATCCAGCAGGCAGAATCCCTTAGCGCCTTTCAAGTTTAGGGTGCTAGGATGACTGTAAGCGAGCCAGCCGGGTCGGCGCTCGTCGTGTTTGGCGCAAGGAAGCTATCAACCTGACGTTGTTACAAATTGTTTCAACATTCGGCTCCCCCAGACCCCCGAACAGATGTTTCAAATATAATGAAATGTCGTTGGTCTGTAATAAGCCGGAGGCTTATCTGTACGGGCCGACGACAGGACAAATGTTACTCGTGCGAAGCTGATGACCGTTAAGGCGATGGATCGCGACGACGACGTTGAGCACTTGTTTTCGTGGCTGCAGACCCCCGAGCTTCGCTATCGGGAGTTTGCTGGCGCTCGCGAAATCACCGACTCCATCGTGATTATCCAGCACCAGCGAACGAGCAACACTCCGGCGCCGCAGGACGAGCCCGTTCATCCGCCGCACCACGACGCACGGCTCGCCGAAGAATACCCGGAGAACCAATTTCCCGATCAGGGTGAGACACGGGTCGAGATCTATACGCAAACCCCGCACGCCGGTGCCGGGATTGGGATTTCCACCATCACGCCGGTGCCGATGAGCGAGCCGTCGGCGTCACCAGCTGTAACGCACGCAGCGCCGGCTCAGCCAGCCGCGGGCGGGGGCCTGCTGGGCGGCGCGTATCGCGCGGATAGCGAGAACGGGCTCGGCTCGGGCAGCGGCGAGCAATCGCCGCCGCAAGACATTGAACCCCGCAACGACCGCGCTCTCGATGCGGTATTCGGACGTCTCGCCGAGGTACGCAGCCGTCTTCCCGACCCTCGCGAGCGCCTGCGGCATACTCCCAGCGCCGGGCCTCCCGCGGGCCGTCAGCGTTAGCGGGTCGGTCGTCGTTGTGAATCGCGAGCGGGTTTAGCAGGACGGAATGTGAGGATGCTCGGACGACTGAGCCGCATCGGTGAATCGGAACTGGCCGGCCGGAACCTTGTTCTGGCCGTGCTCATCGTTATCGGCGTCTGCTTTCTTGGCGTCGTCGTCATCACCCCGCTCGACCTGGTCTCGCAGGCGGTGTTCGCGGTGCTGACCATCCTGGCGATGCTGATAATCCGCGGGCAGCCGTCACGCGGCGTAACGCTGATCCTCATCACGCTGTCGATCGCGGTGTCGACCCGTTACATCTGCTGGAGGATCACCGAGACGCTGCAGTTTCCCTCGCAAACCGAGGCGTTTCTCGGGATCGGCTTGATCCTCGCCGAGGTCTACGCCTGGCTGGTGCTGGTTCTTGGCTACATTCAGACGGCGTGGCCGCTGCACCGGCCCCCCGTCGCGCTGCCGGAGGACATCGCCGAGTGGCCGACGGTCGATCTGTTCATCCCGACCTATAACGAGCCGCTGTCGGTGGTGCAGAACACCGTGCTTGGCGCCTTGTCGATCGACTATCCGCTCGACAAGCTCAAAATTTACATTCTCGACGATGGAAGGCGCGAGGAGTTCCGCGAGTTCGCCGAGGCGTGCGGTGTCGGCTATATCACCCGTGACAACAACCTCCACGCCAAGGCCGGCAACCTCAACCAAGCGCTGTCGGTGACCGAGGGCGAGCTGCTCGCGCTGTTCGACAGCGACCACGTGCCAACCCGCGCGTTCCTGCAGCTGACGATCGGCTGGTTCCTGCGCGACCCGCGCCTCTCGTTGGTGCAGACCCCGCACCACTTCTACTCGCCGGATCCGTTCGAACGGAACCTGCGGGCCGGCACGACGGTGCCGAACGAGGGGCAGCTGTTCTATGGATTGATCCAGGACGGCAACGATCTGTGGAACGCCGCGTTCTTCTGCGGCTCGTGCGCGGTCATCCGCCGCGAGGCGGTAGAGTCGATCGGCGGTTTCGCGATCCAGACCGTGACCGAGGACGCGCACACGGCGCTTCGGCTTCATCGCGCTGGCTGGAACTCGGCCTATCTGCGCCTGCCGCTCGCGGCGGGGCTGGCGACCGAGCGCCTCGCCATCCATGTCGGCCAGCGCATGCGGTGGGCGCGCGGCATGACCCAG
>DATHCK010000113.1:0-2963 GCA_035319545.1 Allostellaceae bacterium
GGCGACAATGTGGTGAGCTCGACCGACCTCTATGGCGGCACCTGGAACCTCTTTGCCAACACGCTCAAGGACCAGGGCATCGAGGTCCGCTTCGTCGACCCGGTCGATCCGGAGAACTTCCGCCGCGCCACCGACGACCGCACCCGCGCCTACTATGCCGAGACGCTGCCCAATCCGAAGCTCACGGTGTTCCCCATCGCCGAGGTCGCCGCGATCGGCCGTTCCTTCGGCGTTCCGCTGGTCATGGACAACACCGCGGCGCCGATCCTCACGCGGCCGTTCGAACACGGCGCCGCGGTGATCGTCTACTCCACGACCAAATATCTCGGCGGCCACGGCAATTCGATCGGCGGCCTCATCGTTGATGGCGGCAATTTCGACTGGGGCGCGCATGCCAAGCGCCAGCCGGCGCTCAATACGCCCGACCCGAGCTATCACGGCGCGGTGTGGACCGAGGCGGTCAAGCCGCTCGGGCCGATCGCCTACATCATCAAGGCCCGCGTCACGCTGTTGCGCGACCTCGGCTCCTCGATGTCGCCGTTCAATGCCTTCCTCACCCTGCAGGGCATCGAAACGCTGGCGCTGCGGATCGCCAAACACTGCGAGAACACGCAGGCGGTGACCGATTTCCTGCGCAAGCGGCCGGAGATCGTCAAAGTGATCCATCCCTCGGTGCAGACCGGGGTGCATCGCGAGCGCGCCGCCAAATATCTCAAGGGCGGCTTGGGCGGCCTGGTCGGCTTCGAGCTCGCCGGCGGCAAGGACGCCGGCCGGCGCTTCATCGACGCGCTGCAAATGTTCTATCACGTCGCCAATATCGGCGATGCGCGCAGCCTGGCGATCCATCCGGCGACCACCACGCACTCGCAGCTCGAAGCCAAGGAGCTCGACGCCACCGGCGTCACCGACGGCTATGTGCGCCTCTCGGTCGGCATCGAGCACATCGACGACATCATCGCCGACATCGAGCGCGGCCTCGCCGCGGCGGGGAAAGTCGCCAAGGCGGCGTGAGGTTCACGTCATGCCCGGCCTTGTGCCGGGCATCCACGTCTTCGGTGTCGGTTACCAGAATCCGCCGGCGGTGAAATTCAGCCGCTGGACGACGTCGTAGCTCTGCTTGGCGACCGGGTAGGCATAATCGACCCGGATCGGGCCGAACATCGAATCCCAGATGATGCTGCCGCCGACCGAGGCGCGGATAGCGTGGCTGTTGGCGATCTGCTGGGCGGGCGACAGCGAGGAGGCGAGCGTGGTGACGCTCGACGCGTTGGTCGCCCACAGGCTGCCGGCATCGGAGAACAGCGCCACCTTGAGCTGGGCGTCCGGGGTGACCAGCGGCATCGGCGCCTGCAGCTCGGCGGTGGTCGTCCAATAGACATTGCCGCCGAGATTATCCTGCGTCGTTCCCGGCGTGATGTCGCGCGGGCCAAAGCCGTTGGGCGCGAAGCCGCGCACGAGTTGCGGCCCGCCGAAGAAGCCGTCGAGCAGCGGCAATGATTGGCCGCCCCAAGGCGTCGCGTAGCCGCTCTGCGCGCGCACCATGCCGACCACGTCGCCGACGATCGGATGGTAATAGCGCGCGTCCTGGGTGGTGCGGGCGAACTTCGCCGCGCCGCCGAGGCCGGCGAATTCGACGTTGGATTGGGTGCGAATCCCGCTGGTCGGATTGCGCGGATTGTCGAGCGTGCTGTAGCTCAATCCGGTGCCGACCGACGACACCCAGATCGGCCCGGTCGCGGCGGCCTGCTGAATCGGCAGCGAGGCGGTGCCGAACGCCGGGTCGAGGGTGAGGCCCTGATTGTAGATCGAATAGTTCCACTGCACCGCAGTCTGGTCGTTGAGCGGCGTGCCGACCGCGAGCTTGGCGCCGTAGAAGATGCTGTCATAGGACTGATAGCTCGAGGCGAAGGTCTCCTTGCCGAACAGATCGACGCCGAGCGACAGCCGCGGACCGAGCGCATAAGGATCGGTGAAGCCGAGGTCGAAGCCTCTGGCGTATTGGCCGAGCAGCACCGAGGCTTTCACCGCGTCGCCGGTGCCGAGGAAATTGTGGTCGCCGATGCTTAATTCGAGCGCCCAGCCGTCGGTCGAGGAGTAGCCGCCGGAATATTTGAAGTCGCCGGTCTTGTCCTCGTCGACCGCGACGTCGACGACGACGCGGTCCGGCGCCGAGCCCGGCTTGGTGCCGATCTTGACCGACTTGAAAAAGCCGAGCTGCTTTAAGTGCCGCTCGCCGCGGTCGACCAGCGCCCGATTATAGGCGTCGCCTTCGACGAACTCGAACTCGCGGCGGATCACCTCGTCGCGCGTCTTGGTGTTGCCGTGGATATCGATGCGCTCGACATAGAGGCGCTTGCCGGCATCGACCGCGTAAGTGAGGTTGATCAGATGGCTTTCGGGCACGCGCTCGCTGTGTACGATAACGGCGGCAAACGGCTCGCCCTGCTTGGCGAGCCCGAGCGTCGCGTCTTCGACCGATTTCTCGACCGCGTCGGCATCGTAGATGTCGCCCGCCCGCGTACGCAGATAAGGCCGCAGCGTCTCGGCGTCGACGGTTTTGAGGCTCGATTCGACCTCCGCCGCGCCGATGCGGTATTGCGCGCCTTCCTCGATCGTGAAGGTCAAGACGACGCCCTTCTGATCCGGCTCATAGCTCGCCGCGGCGCGCACCCGCACATCGGCATAGCCGTGCGCGAGATAGAAGCGGCGGACGAGATCGCGGTCGGCCTCGATGCGGTCGGCGTCGTAGACGTCGTTATCGAGGAGAAAGCTCAGCACATTGCTCGCGCCGGTCTTGATCACGCTGCGGAGCTTGTCGACCGCAAAGGCATTGTTGCCGGCGAACAGGATCTGCCTGACCGCGAGCTTGTCGCCTTCCTTGATCTCGAACACGAGATCGACGCGCTCGTTCTTGGCCTTGATCGTCTTCGGCTCGACCTTGGCCTCGAAATAGCCGTGCAGGC
>DATHCK010000114.1:0-8532 GCA_035319545.1 Allostellaceae bacterium
GTGATGCCATAGGCTGCGGCCTGGCCGACCATGCCCTGATGGAGCACGGCGCGAAGATCGCGCAAGGGGCGGAAGATCTCGGTGCCGGCCATCAGCACGATGAGCAGCGCCGTGATGCTCATCTCGCCTTGCGAGACGCGCCACACACCGAGCCCCAGCGCCAAGGCCGCGCCGCCGGCGACGCCGACATCGGTGATGCCGCGCGTCATGACGCTGGTGCGCAGCACGCTCATCGTCGTCTCGGAGAGGAAGCGCGCCTTTTCGGCGAGGCGCTTGCCGTAGGCGGTGCTCTGCCCGAACGCTTTCAAGGTCGGCAGGCCCTGCACCGCGTCGAGAAATTCGGAGCCGAAGGCCTTGACCGCCTCGTGGCGGACCCGGCCCTTGCCGCCTTCGATCTTATTCCACGCCATCGGCGCGAAGAGCGTCGCCAGCGCGGCGGCCAGCATCACCGTCGCGACCGGCAAATCCCACCACATGATGAAGAGAAAGATCGCCAGCGGCGTCAGCCCCGCGACACAGACCTGCGGCACGTACTGGCCGAAAAAGGTCTGCAGCTGCTCCACCCCGTCGACGACCGACAGCATGACGCCGCCGGTGCGCTCGCCGGCGAACCACGCGGGTCCGAGCGCGGCGATCTTGTCGTAAAGCCGGCCGCGCAGATCGGTCTGCACCAGCGCGGCGGTGCCGTGCGCGATCTGCGTGCGCAGATGCTCGAGCCAGCCGCGCAGGATGACGGCAGCGGCAACCCCGGCGGCGGCAAGCGCGATCGCCACAAAACCCGAGCCGGCGAAGACGCGGGCGAGCATGGTGCCGAGCAGCGTGAAGCGGGCGATGCCGAACGCCGCCGCGCCGAGCCCGATCAGGATCGACAGCGCGATCCGGCCGCGCAGGCCGCGCGTCAACGCCCAGAGACGCCGGTCAAAATACATCAGCGGACCTTTTCTTCCGAATTCGCCGCGCGCTCGGAATCGGAAAGCGTGCGCGGGTCGGCGACATCGACGGTCAGGTGCTCGGTGGGGCGCGGGGTCGCGGTGACGATGCTGACCCCATGGGGCGCCTCGAAACGGTGCCAGGTGTTCTGCGGTACGACGACGGTCATGCCGGCACTGACCTCGTGTGATTCGAGGCCAGCCTCAGTCATCAGATGCATCGTGCAGGCGCCGTCGACGATCTGCACCAGCTCGTCGCCGTTGGGGTGTCGCTCCCAGGCGGCGTTGCCGGCGAACTTGGCGCTGTAGATGTTGCCGTCGCGGTAGGGCGCGAGCGTCACGAAGGCGCCGGTCGCCTTGCGCTCGGCCTCGGTCGACTCCGGCCGCCGGCCTTGCATCATCGGCATCTTCGCGAGTGTGCCCTTGAGGTCGAGGATCGTGGTCATCTGCGGCTCTCCCTGGCAGCGGCAGTACATGATAACCGGGACTGAGGTTGCGACGATTTGTCTTTCCGTTATGCCGGCTGCGCT
The DNA here is from genome assembly GCA_035319545.1 of Allostellaceae bacterium. Taxonomy (GTDB): domain Bacteria; phylum Pseudomonadota; class Alphaproteobacteria; order ATCC43930; family CGMCC-115725; genus DATARH01. Next base: position 1,460 of record DATHCK010000114.1, read on the forward strand.
TCGAGCGTGCGCGGGTCGTCGACATGGACCGGCGGGTGATCGGTCGGTTGCGGCGTCACGGTCATCAGGGTCACGCCGCCCGGCGACGAAAAACGGTGCCACGCTCCCTGCGGCACGACCGCTATCATTCCGGCGCGCAGCTCAAGGGTTTCAGGCTCGCCGCCCTCGGCGATCAGGTGCACTTTCGTGTCGCCCTCGAGGATGTGGACGATCTCCTCGCCCTTGCGGTGGCGCTCCCAGCCGCCCTCGCCGGAGAAACGGCTGACGAAGATCGCGCCGTCGCGATAGGGCGCGAGATTGCGCGAGCTGCCCCGGCGTTCCTCGCGCGTCGTGTGCGGCGTGCGGCCGCGCAGCATCGTCGTTTGCGCCAGCTCTTCGGTCAGATCGAAGACGGCCGTCATGCTGTCACCCGTTTCTCGAAGTTCATGTCGACAGGATCATAGCGATATGTTTTGATTTCATGGATCGATAAATTCGAGATATAGCGATACAGGATCGTATCATGCCGCCACTCGATGACACCGCCATTCCCGGCGCCGAATTCCGCCGTAGCGCCGCGCCGCCAGCCGCCAATGCGACCGGCACGATGGACTGGGATGATGTCCGCGTGTTTCTCGCGGTGGCGCGGCACGGCTCGCTGCGCGCCGCAGGTCGCGCATTGGGGTTGAGCCAGCCGACGATCGGCCGCCGGCTCGCGGCGTTCGAGGCGACATTCGGCGGACCGACCTTGTTCGATCGCCTGCCCGAGGGCTTGCGGCTTAACGCCGCCGGCGAACAGCTGGTGCCGGCGGCGGAAAGCGTCGAGCGCGCCGCGCTGATGCTGGAGCGACGGCGCGCCGCGGCGTCGCCCGAACTCTCCGGGACGGTGCGGGTGTCGGTTGGCGAATGGGCCGCCGGGTTTCTCGCGCGTTGCCTGTCCGATGCGGGGCCGACCGCGCTCCCAGCCGGGATCACGCTGGAGCTGGTGGAGTCGCGGCAGACGGCGAACCTCGCGCGCCGCGAGGCCGATCTCGCGGTGCGTCATCACCCGCCGGAAAGCGGCGACCTTTACGTGGCGAAGGTCGGCACCTTCGCCTGCGCCGTCTATCGGCGCCATGGCTCCGGCAGCGACGCCTGGGTCACCTACACCGAGGAACAGGCGCATTACGCAACCGCCCGGTGGGTGCAGCGGCAGATCGACAAGACCGGTGGCGGGGTCGCGCTGCGCGCCTCGGGGATGACGATGCAGCTGGCGGCGATCCGCGCCGGCAGCGGCAAGGGTGTCCTGCCGTGCTTTGTTGCGGACGACGATCCGCTGCTCGAACGATTGACCCCGCCGATCCCCGAGATCGCCGCCGAGTATTCGGTGATCGTGCACCGCGACCTGCGGCGCGCGGTGTGTGTGCGCGCGGTGATCGACTGGGTGCGCCGCGCGTTCGCCGAGAACCGCGCCGCCCTCGCCGGCGTCTAGCGCATGCGCGAGAAGTAGTAGAACCCGATGCCGACGACGATCGCCGGAATGATCAGCGCCATGATCGACCAGACACCCATCGCGAGAAGGACGACCTGATTGATGACGAACACTGCGGTGTAGAGGTAGAGGGCCCACCGGCGCATCAGCCAGAAGCCGACCGTGCAAGCCGCGCCGATAATCGCCGAAACGGCAAGATAGGGCGGGTACCACGCACCAATCGCCCACACGGCTTGCGAGAAGAGCAAAGGGATGACGAATAGAACGCCGATCGCCGAAAGCACGCAGAGCACGGTGATCGCGATCGGTCGGCCTTCCGGCACGGCGTCCGGCGAACTGTCGATGGTCATTGTCGGTCCCCTTTTGTGGCAATGATTGAGGCGGCGAATGAATTGTTATCGGCGAGCGAATTGCCCGATGGTCGAATTGCCGCTTGTCCGAGGCTACCACGGCGTTCCACGTTGACCGAATACGGAAGCGAGGGGAAAACGGATGCATCGAGTGTTGATCACCGGCGCTGGCGGCGGCATCGGCCGTGGCCTGCGCGAGACCTTGCGCGGCGTCTATCCGGTTCTGCGGCTTTCCGACCGTATTCCGGTTGCCCCGGCGCGTGACGGCGAGGAGGTCGACCAGACCGAATTGGCCGACATGGCCGCAGTCGAGCGCATGGTCGAGGGCTGCGACGGGATCATTCATCTCGGCGGCATCTCGGGCGAGAACAGCTGGGAGAAGATCCTCGAAGGCAATATTGTCGGCCTCTACAACACGTTCGAGGCGGCGCGGAAGGCGGGCGTCAAGCGCATCGTCATGGCGACCTCGAATCATGCGGTCGGGTTCTATCCGCGCGCCCAGAAGATCGACCATCAGGTGACCGTGCGCCCGGATAGCCGGTACGGCGTCTCCAAGGCGTTCAGCGAGGCGCTCGCCAGCCTCTATTCCGACAAGCACGGGATCGGGTTTCTGTGCGTCAGGATCGGCAATTACGGCACGCATCCGATCGACAGCCGGCGGCTGTCGATCTGGGTCAGCCCGCGCGATCTCACGCAGCTCGTGCGCATCGGCCTCGAGCACCCCGATTTGCGCTATGAGATCGTCTATGGCGTGTCGGGCAACCAGCGCTCGTGGTACGACAATTCCAACGCGTTCCGGCTCGGCTACAAGCCGGAGGACGATTCCGAACCGCAAGCCGCGCAAGTGCTCTCGGCCGAGGCCGGCCAACCGAAAAACCCAATTGCCGAGACGTATCAGGGCGGCACGTTCTGCGCCGAGGAATACGACGCGGCGAGCGAACGACAATAACGGCATCAGTGCCTCGCGGTTGAGGCCGTTGGCAGTTGCTCGGCAGCGCGCACGATCATTTCGGCAAACTCGGCGCGTTGATCGGCATCCGTTGCGGTGTCGCGTAATTCGGCGGCGCGATGCAGCAGCACCGGTAGATGCGCCCTGAGTTGACCGTCGATCTTCTCGATGAGCCTCGCCGCCTGACGCCGCTCCAGTCGCGGGACCAGAGGATCGACCGCCAGCGAGTCGAGGGTGCCGAGGTGTCGTTCAAATGCGCGGGTCATTGCTTCGGAATCGCCGCGGGCATACGCCGCTTCGGCCTGTTTCAGAAGCGTAAGAGCCTGTTGCCAGCGGGGGTCTTCGTTCATCGCGATCTACCGTGCAAGTGCACCAATTTGCAAATTGGCAAATAGCAATATTGTGATAGAACATATGGGGAACAACGGCCGCAAAAATTCTTTATTCAGTGCGCGGCCCAACGCGCCTGCCAGCGCGGGATCACATCCGGGTTGCAGACATAACGGGGAACCTGACCGGCAAGCAGCGACCGCACGTTCTCGACGCAAGCGCCGGGGAGAGCGGCCTGCGCCTCGGCTGTGTGGCCGATCATGTGCGGGGTGAGGATCGCGTTCGGCAGAGCGCGCAGAGGGCTATCGGGCGGCAGCGGCTCGGTGACAAAGGTGTCGAGCGCGAGGCGCAGGTCGGGCCGCCGCTCGGCCAGCGCGACCAGCGCCGCCTCGTCGATGATCGCGCCGCGCGCGGTGTTGATCAGGACCGCGCCGTGCTTCAAGAGCGCCAGCCGGTCGGCGGTCAGCAGCCCGTGCGTGCCGCTGTTGAGGGTCGCCAGCACGCAGACGACATCGCTGTCGCGCAGCACCTCGTCGAGCCCGACAAACCGGACATTGCCGAAATTCGCCGAAGCCCGGCGCGTATGAACGTGGATTGCCACGTTCCAGCCCGCTAGCCGCGCCGCGACGGTGCGGGCGACGCGGCCGAAGCCGATCATGCCGACGGTCTTGCCGCCGAGCATGCGGGCGCTGGTCTCCTTGGGCCGCGGGCGGTTTTCGCGCAATACCGCCTCGGCACCGCGCAGATCGTAAAGCGCCGCGAGGATCAAGAGGATGGTCGCCTCGGCCATGCCCTCGACATTCTCGCGGGTCTGGCCATTGGCGACGAGGATGCCCAACTCGCTCGCCGCCGCGAGGTCGAACCCCTCGATGCCGGTGGTCGGCGACACGATCCCGCGCAGCCGGTCGGCCGAAAGCATCAGCTCGCGCGAACACGCGAAGCTCGACGCGGCAACCAGCACGTCGGCGTCGCTGAGGCCGCTATTCGCCGCGTAGAAACCGGCGCTGTCCTCATGAAAGACGACATCGTGCCCGAGTTCGCGCAGCGTCTCGACGATCGGCACAAAGAGATAGACCGAACGCGGCCGCCCGATTGCGACGACTCGCGGCGGGACCATCATGCTACCGCGTCAGTCGTCGCATCGCCTGGTCGATGCCGGCGAGCGTCAAGGGGAACATGCGGTCGTCGACGAGCTGGCGGATCATGCCGATCGACATTGTGCCACCCCAGTATTTCTCCGGCACGGGGTTGAGCCAGACGGCCTGCGGATAATGCTCCAGGAGCCGGCGCATCCACACCACGCCGGCCTCGTCATTCCAACGCTCGACGCTGCCGCCCGGCCGATCGATCTCGTAGGGGCTCATGCTGGCGTCACCGACCATGACGACTTTGTAGTTCGGGTCGTAGGTGCGCAGGATGTCCATGGTCGGGATCTGTTCGACATGGCGCCGGCGCGAATCTTTCCATACGCTCTCGTAAAGGCAGTTGTGGAAATAGAAATGGACGAGGTTCTTGAACTCGCCGCGCGCCGCCGAAAACAGCTCCTCGCAGACCCGGACATGGTCTTCCATCGACCCGCCAACATCGAGAAACAGCAATAGTTTCACGGCGTTGTGTCGCTCCGGCACGAGCTTCAAATCGAGCCAGCCGGCATTGTTGGCGGTCGATTTGATCGTGTCGGGCAGGTCGAGTTCGAGATCCGCTCCTTCGCGCGCGAACTGGCGCAGCCGGCGCAGCGCGATCTTGATGTTGCGGGTGCCCAATTCGATCGTGTCGTCGAGATTGCGGAACTCGCGGCGGTCCCAGATTTTGACCGCGCGGCGGTTCTTGCCCTCGTGCTGGCCGATGCGCACGCCTTCCGGGTTGTAGCCGTGCGCGCCAAAGGGCGAGGTGCCGGCGGTGCCGATCCATTTGCTGCCGCCCTGGTGCCGGCCCTTCTGCTCGGCGAGGCGCTGGCGCAGCGTGTCCATCAGCTTTTCCCAGCCGCCCATCGCCTCGATCTGGGCTTTCTCCTCCTCGGTGAGGTAGCGCTCGGCGAGCTTCCGGAGCCATTCCTCGGGGAGCTCGGTCGTCGGATCGGTCGGGGTCTCGAGCCCCTTGAAGCATTGCCCGAACACGCGGTCGAAGCGGTCGAGATAGCGCTCATCCTTCACGAGGGCGGCGCGCGACAGGAAGTAGAAATCGTCGATGTCGAAGGCCGCGACGCCTTCCTTCATTGCCTCCATCAAGGTGAGGTATTCGCGTAGGCTCGTCGGCACCTTCGCCGCGCGCAATTCAAGGAAGAAGGAAGTGAACACCCCGGTCTACCGGCTCTCACGCCGGTTCAAAAACGCCAAACGCTCGAACAAATGCACGTCCTGCTCGTTCTTGAGCAGAGCGCCATGCAGCGGCGGGATCAGCTTCTTGGGGTCGCGCTGGCGCAGCGTATCGGCGTCGATGTCCTCGACGAGGAGCAGCTTGAGCCAGTCGAGCAGCTCCGAGGTCGACGGCTTCTTCTTCAGTCCCGGCACGTCGCGGACATCGAAAAAGATGGTCAGCGCCTCCTGCACGAGATCCTGCTTCAACCCGGGGAAATGTACCTCGACGATCTTTTCCATCGTCTCGCGGTCGGGGAAGCGGATGTAGTGGAAGAAGCAGCGGCGCAGGAACGCGTCCGGCAGTTCCTTTTCATTGTTTGAGGTGATCATCACAATCGGCCGCTGCCGGGCGACGATTGTCTTCTTGAGCTCGTAGACGAAGAACTCCATCCGGTCGAGCTCGAGCAGCAGCTCGTTGGGGAATTCGATATCGGCCTTGTCGATCTCGTCGATCAGCAGCACCGGCGCGGTGTCGGCGTCGAACGCGTCCCATAATTTGCCGGGCTTGATGTAGTTGGCGATGTCGTGCACCCGCTCGTCGCCGAGCTGGCCGTCGCGCAGCCGCGACACCGCGTCGTATTCGTAAAGCCCCTGCTGCGCCTTGGTGGTCGACTTGATGTGCCAGGTGATGAGGTCGCGCCCCAAGCCCTTGGCGACCTCATGCGCTAGGATGGTCTTGCCGGTACCTGGCTCGCCCTTGACCAGCAGCGGCCGCTCGAGCGCGATCGCCGCGTTGACGGCGACCTGTAAATCCTGCGTCGCGACGTAAGTTTCGGTGCCCTCAAAACGCTGCATGAGCCGTCAACTCGCTGTGATGTCCCACATCACATAGCGAATGCGGCCGCGGCTGACCAGCGCAGCAATTGCCATGCCGCCTTGTCGCGGAGGGGTTCGGCTCGAAGCTGGAGGCGGGCGCCTTGCGCCCGAACGTCAGGCGTGCTCGTGCGGGTGCGATGCGACGCCGGCGGTCGGCGCCGCGGTCGCGGCGGGCGGCGGCGTGACCTGAGCCTGCGCCGGCGGCGGGCTTGCGGCGGGCGGCTCTTCCTCGGCCATGCCGGCTTTGAAGGCCTTGATGCCCTTCGCGAAATCGCCCATGACCGAGGTGATCTTACCGCGTCCGCCAAACAGCACGGCGGCGACGCAGAGAACGATCAGCCAATGCCAAATACTCAATGAACCCATGGGAACTCCGCAGATTGCAAGCTCGCACTATAGCACCTAATTCGCGGTTCGGCGAATCGGCGGCCGGTTGCGACGGCCAACCATGCCGGCTGTCGATCAGCTTGGCCGGCGGTGCTTACGCTCGCGCTGCAGCCGGTGCATCATGCTAAGAGAGCCGTTCCCGTCCCCCAAACGGTGGTTGGTTGAATTCTCGACCGGTGATGATAGGGAAGCCTCGATGAGTTATGTACCGCCTGCCGAGCCTGCCGTTTGGGAGGAGCGCAAATCCGTCGCTTTTGATGCCGCGGTCCGCCATGCCGCCGAGCACGAAACCCCGTGGAGCCGGGATCTCGAGATTGAGATCCCGCGCCAGTTCGATGAGGCGCCGCCGTGGAACGCGGTGCTCGGTGCGGTGCGGCCGCGCGGCGTCCCGAACGGGCTCATCCTGAGGGGCGGGCATATCGTCGCGGAATGGG
>DATHCK010000115.1:0-5768 GCA_035319545.1 Allostellaceae bacterium
ACCCAGATGCGCTTGGCGCCGACCGCGAGGTCCATAGCGCCGCCGATCGCCGGCGCGCGGTCGCTTTCCGAGCGCGACCAGTTGGCGAGGTCGCCGTTTTCGGCGACCTGGAATCCGCCGAGCACGCAAAGGTCGAGATGACCGCCGCGCACCATCCCGAAACTGTCGGCATGGTTCATATAGCTCGCGCCGGTGGCGAGGGTCACGTGCTGGCGGCTGGCGTTGACGAGCCACGGGTTCAAGTCTTCCGGACTTGGCACCGGCCCCATGCCGACAATGCCGTTCTCGGAATGGAGGATCACCTCGCGCTCTTTCGGCACGTAATTACCGACCAGGGTCGGGATGCCGATACCGAGATTGACCGACCATCCCTCGGGCATGTCTTGCGCGACACGCGCCGCCAGCGCCTCGCGCGACCAGGGTTGCCAGTTCGCCATTCGCCGCGCCCCTAGCTAATGACAACCGGCGGGTCGCCGGTCGGAATGTGGATGATGCGGTCGACATAAATACCGGGGGTAACGATCGTCTCCGGGGTCAGCTCGCCCAACTCGGCGACGTTCTGCGTCTGCACAATGGTGAGCCTGCCGGCCGCGGCGCAGACGGGGTTGAAGTTCCGCCCGGCGTCGCGATAGACGCAATTGCCCCAGCGATCGGCGCGCCACGCCTCGACCAGCGCGACATCACCGACAATCGCCTCTTCGAGGATGCATTCGCGCCCGTTGATGACCCGCGTCTCCTTGCCGCGCGCCATCAGCGTGCCGCCGCCCGTGGGCGTGAAGAATGCCGGGATGCCGGCGCCGCCGGCACGAATACGTTCCGCAAGGGTACCCTGCGGAACAATTTCGAGCTCGATGTCACCACGCGCATAGACCTCCTCGAACAGCACAGAGCCCCGGCTGCGCGCAAAGCTGCAGATGATCTTCCTGACCCGCCCCTCGCCGATCAGCCGCGCTACGCCCTCGCGGCCGCGCCCGGCGGTGTTGTGGACGACGGTGAGGTCTTTGGCGCCCTGCTCGATGAGCCCGTCAACCAGCGCGCGCGGCTCGCCGACCTGCGCGAACCCCGATACGAGGACGGTCGAGCCGTCCTTGATCCCCGCCATCGCCTCGGCGATCGAATGGACAAATTTGTCGATCATCTGCTTCCAAGCGGCTCCCAAGCCGATTTAAGCGGAACCGCGCCGCCAGAGGAATAGCCAGACGACTGCGTTATACTCCGACCACACCGGCGAAAGCCGGTGCCCATCCTCCAACCGCTCGAAGGGCGGAAACAAGGGTCCCGGATTTCGCCGGGATGGTGCGAGTGGCGAAGGCCGATATCCTGCCCGCAACAGAAGAGGCGATTGCCCGCGCCGCAGCGCTGCTGCGCGACGGGCGGCTCGTCGCGTTTCCGACGGAGACCGTCTACGGGCTCGGCGGCGACGCGACAAACGACGCGGCGGTGGCGGCGATCTTCGCCGCCAAAGGCCGGCCGCAGTTCAACCCGCTGATCGTCCATGTGCCGAATTCGGCCAAGGCAGAGGCCATCGCGGTCTTCGACGAACGGGCGCGGGAGGCGGCGCGGCATTTCTGGCCGGGGCCGTTGACCTTGGTGCTGCGACGGCCCAAGGGTTGCAGCGTCTCCTTGCTCGCCTCGGCCGGGCTCGACACGGTTGCGGTACGCGTGCCTGCTCATCCCGTCGCTCAGGCTCTGCTGCACGCGACAGGACGTCCGCTCGCAGCACCGTCGGCCAATCGCTCAGGCCGGGTAAGCCCGACCGAGGCCGCGCATGTCGCGGTGGATTTGGGCGAGAAAGTCGCGCTGATCCTCGACGGCGGAAGCTGCGCCATCGGCCTCGAATCCACCGTGCTCGATCTCAGCGGCACAGCACCGATGCTGCTTCGGCCGGGCGGGGTTACCCTCGAAGCATTGACAAAGATGCTCGGCCCGATCGCCGCCGGCGAGAGCCAATCCGACGCGCCGCGCTCGCCGGGACAACTCGCCAGCCACTACGCGCCGCGGCTCCCGCTGCGGATGAAGGCTATCGAGGCGCGGCCGGGCGAGGCGCTGCTCGCCTTCGGATCAAACCCGCCGCCTGGTTTCGCCGAGACGCTCAATTTGTCGGCGAGCGGCGACCTCACCGAAGCGGCGGCCAATTTCTTCGCCATGCTGCGCCGGCTCGACCGCCCGGAATTCGTCGGCATCGCCGTAATGCCGATCCCCGACGAGGGTCTCGGCCGGGCGATCAACGACCGGCTGCAGCGCGCCGCGGCGCCACGCGACTAGTCATTTTTCCATCAGCGCTGCCGCGCAGCCGAGAAACGCCGGCAGGTTGTGGGTCACGATATAGGTCGGGATCGCCGCGAGATAGTCGCGAAAGCGGCCTTTCGCCTCGAACCGCTCGCGGAATTGCGATGCCGCGAAGCGCTCACCCAACCGCGGCACGATGCCGCCGGCGATATAGACGCCGCCTTTCGCGCCCAGTGTCAGTGCCAAATTGCCGGCGACGGTTCCCAGCATCGCGCAAAACATCGCGGTGGCTTCGCCGCACAACGCGTCGTCCTTACCGGTCGCCTCGTCGGTGATCTGGGCGGCGGTGTATTGCCGCGCCGGAACACCATCGACCTCGGCAAGCGCATTGTAGAGGTTGACGACGCCCGGACCCGACAACACGCGCTCGGCCGAGACGTGGTCGAGATGACAACGCAACACGTCGAGGACCGCGCTCTCGCGGTCGGTATAGGGCGCCATCGTCGAGTGCCCCCCCTCACCCGACAGCGGCAACCACTTCCTGCCAGAAGGGACCAGACCCGACACGCCCAACCCAGAGCCGGGGCCGAGAACGCCGATCGGCCAGCCGGCAAGCGCCTTGCCACCGCCGACCGTGGTGCGATCGCCTTCTTTCAAGTGGGGCAGCGCCAGGGCCTGCGCGGTGAAATCGTTGATCACCGCAAGCCGACTGAAACTGAGCCGCTCGCGCAAGCCCGAGATCGAGAACGTCCACGGATGGTTCGTCATCCGCACCTCGTCCCCAGCGACCGGCGAGGCTATGGCGATCGCTCCGCGCCGCGGTCGTGGCAAACCGCCGCGATCGCCGAGATACGCATCGATGGCCTCGGCGATGCTGGGATAATCGGCGTCGGCGAGAACGCGCGAATGCAGCAGCGTTCCGTCCGGCGACACCAGCCCGAAGCGCGCATTCGTGCCGCCGATGTCGCCGACAAGCCAAGTCGTGGAAGAATTCGAGCGGGTCATCGTGATTCGCGCCTCTCCCCTATCCTTGTGCGCCGCACATCGGCGCCGATCGCCGTTGTGCACCGCTTTATCCACCGGAAAATGCTTAGCCCTGCGTAAGTTTTTATGACAGGGGTTGACATCCCCGCAGCGTTCCTTAAATTGTGCAGTGCAGTATCGATCGTCGAGTGACGGTCGTTCTGCACGTCTTCTAGGCGTTTCCTCCCTGAACTCGGGCCGTGCTCCGCACGGCCCGTTTTTTTCTTCGCCACTGCGAAACGCCGCGAGAGCCGATCTCCCGGCGCGATTGTCAGCAGGATTGCATCAGGTTCTGCGCGGCCTCTCCGAGCCTAGCGATCAGCCCCGCCATCTCCTCACTGAGCCGGGCGAAGCTCGGCCGGCGACGATAATTGCGCTCGTCCATGTAGATCGCGCGGTTGATCTCGACCTGGAGCGCATGGCGGCCGCGGCGCGGCCTACCGTAGTGGCCGGTGGTAAAACCGCCGGCGTAAGGCGCGTTGAGGGCGACCGCAAAACCCCGCCGGGTCAGGTAATCACGCGCGCACTCTACGATCTGCGGCGCACAGGCGGCGCCGTGGCAATCGCCAAGCACGATGTCGGCGGCCTCGCGGCCGGCATTGCCGTGCGCGCCAGACGGCATCGAATGGCAATCGACCACCAGACAAAAGCCGAAATTGGCCGCTGTCTCGTCGATGAGCCGGCCAAGCGCGGCGTGATAAGGGTGGTAGAGCGTCTCGATTCGCTCCTGCGCCTGGGCGAACGACAATTTGCCGCCGTAAATCTCCTCGCCGCTGGCGACGACGCGGGCGATCGTCCCCAGCCCCATCCGCACCCGCGGCGAGCGCGCATTGACGTAATCCGGCAGCGCGTCGGCGAACATCGCCGGATCGAGCTCCCACGCCTCGCGGTTGACATCGAGATAGGCACGCGGAAAGCGTGCGGCGAGCATCGGCGCGCCCAAACGCGGCGCGTCGGCGAAAATCTCATCGACAAAGGCATCTTCCGAGCGGCGCAGGGTCATCGGATCGAGCCGCGAGGCGGCGACGAATTCGCTGGGATAATCCGAACCGCTATGCGGCGAGGCGACGACCAGCGGCAGCAGCTGCTCCGCCGGCCGCCGCAGATCGAGCGGCGGGACAACCGCGGTCGCGGACAGATCCGAGCCATCCATAACCTTGAGCTTAGTGCGCCGAAACGCCGCTGTCATCGATTGGGAGCACGCACGGGAAAACGACCACTCGCCTTCCGCGACGCCCATCAACGTGTTAGATGCTTTGAGCCGATGCGTTGTTTACCCTAATCGAGCCCGCCCGGATGGCGCGCATCCTTCTCGCCGAAGACGACGACCAATTGCGAGTCTTCCTCTCGCGCGGGCTGCAGCGAGCCGGACACCTCGTCGATTCGGTCGGCGATGGGCTCGCGGCGCTAACGTTGGCGAAAGACGCCAGTTTCGACCTGCTGCTCGCCGATGTGGTAATGCCCGGGCTCGATGGCATCGAATTAGCGCGCGAGGTGGCACAGTTGCAGCCCGGTATCCGTGTCATGTTCATCACCGGATTTGCGGCGGTGGCGATGCGCGAACAGGACCTGTTGTCGTCAAACCGTCCGCGGATACTGGCAAAACCGTTCCACCTCCGCCATTTGATCGACGAGATCGAGGCGATGCTGTTGGAGTAGGCGTGAAGCGCGCTCACCTCTTCGCCGCTTGGCTGGCGATCGTCGCCCTGTTGCTTGACGGTCTGCTGCCGACAGCAGTATCGGCTGCCGCCGCGACCCGCAACGCGCCATCCACGCTATGCAGCTTTACAAGCGGCAATCCGCCGCCCGAGCTACCGCCGCCAACACCGCCCCTTCACCATTGCGCGCTCTGCACCCTGTGTGCGGGGTACGCTGTTGGCGCGTTTCCGAACCGAGCCGCCGGAGCGGTTACACCGGTTGTTGCCGGCGCCGCGCAGCCGCCGATCCGTCGATCCACAACCATCGACGCCAGACGACTCGTCTATGCCGCTGCTCTGCCGCGAGCACCGCCTCAAGCTGCCTCCTGAGACGTCTTCAAATCTTACTTGGCTCGCGCTGGCACAACGTGCCACGGCGCGCTTTTCAGGAGGGCTGTCATGCGTTCCAATCTGCTCGCGTTAAGCGCGGGCTTGATGCTGTTTTCCGTTGCCGCCTTTGCACAAGGCGACGACATCAAGATCACCAACACCTGGGCGCGCGCCACCCCCGGCGGGGCGCAGACGGCGGCGGCCTATGCGACGATCGAATCAACCGGCGGCGACCGGCTCACCGGTGCCTCGACCCCGGCGGCACAAAAGGCCGAAATCCACGAAATGACGATGATCGGCAACGTGATGAATATGCGCCCCCTCGACGGCATCGACCTGCCCCCAGGCCAAGCGGTGACGCTGAAACCGGGCGGCTACCACATCATGCTGACGAGCCTCGCCAAGCCGCTGCGGGAGGGTGACACGTTTGCGCTGACCCTCGATTTCGCCAAGGCCGGCGAACGTCAGGTCACAGTGACTGTGGCAAAA
>DATHCK010000116.1:0-4092 GCA_035319545.1 Allostellaceae bacterium
CGAGCGTCGCCAGCGCGATGCCGTAAAGCGCGGTGGCGCCAGGGTCGGTCCGCGCGCTGCGCGAGCGCTCGTCGAACTTCACTAACACCGGCGCGCCGCACACTTTGCAAAAGCCGCGATGGGTGCCGGGGGTCGACTCGTAGAAGGTGACGAGCTCCTCGCCCTTGAGGAAGCGGAAATCGGCGGCGTGGACGCGAATGCGCGTGCGGAACGGCGCGCCATGCGCCTTCTGGCACTGGCGGCAATGGCAATGCGACGAGCGCAGCAGCGGGCCGTCGATCTGGAAACGCACGCCGCCGCACAGGCAGCTTCCCCTGAGCGCGGTCATTCGGCCGCTTTCTGCGACAGGTCGCCAAGCACGTTATAGGTCCGCGCCTGATAGCGGATCATGTAGTCGGTGTAGTAGGTCGTCTCGTATTTGGGCGGGTTGTCGGGGCCGACGCAGGTGGGCACCGCGGCGACCGGCCAGTCGATCGCGGCGTCGCAGAAAAAGGCGAGCGCGTAACGCTCGCCGCCGGTGCGGTTGACCGCGCGATGCGGCGTCGCGAGTAAACGGTCATTGGTCCAGCGCAGCAAGAGCTGTCCGCCATTGACGAGGAAGGCGTCGGGGTTGGGCGGCACGTCGATCCACTGGCCGCCTTGCGTGCGGAACGCGAGGCCGGGCACGTCGTTAGGCGCGAGCACGGTCAGAAAGCTGGTGTCGGTGTGCGGCGCGATGCCGAATTCGTCGTCGGGCGCGTCGGGCGGTTGCTGGGGGTAGTGCGTCGCGCGCAATTTGTACTGGAGGTCGGTGAAGGGGGTGTCGAAATACGCGGCCGGCAGGTCGAGCGCGCGGGCGTAGACGCGCACCAGCTTTCGCACCAGCCGTTCCAGCGCGTCGCAATAGGTGACGATCGTCTCACGCAGACCGGGAAGGCCGCCGGGCCACTGGTTGGCGCTGCGAAAACGCTTGCCCGAAAGCACGTCCGGGTGGTCGGCGGGGAGGTCGCGGGCGACAAAGAGCGCCTCGCTCATATTCGGCTTGGTGACAGTCTCGACGACCGAGGTGCGCAGCGTGTCGCCCATCATCGGCAGGTAGCCGACATTGTGCTTATCGAGCTTGATTTTGAGCTTTTCGTCGAGCGGCTGGGCGTGGAAGCGCGCGACCTGGGCGTAGGTCTCGCGGATCAGCGCGGCCGATACCCCATGATTGACGATCGCGTAAAAGCCGATCTCGGTGAGCGCGTAGCGCAACTGCTCGGCGGCGCGGTCGAGCGCGCCCGGCTCGCCGGCCAGATAGGGCCCGAGATCGATAACCGGGATGGTGTCGGCGGCGCTCATGCGCGGAGCATAACGGTTTTGTCGATGAGGCTTGAGTCTTAAAGCGGCGCCGGGCGCTATTCGACCCCGGCGCAGACATCGATCGGTGGCGCGTCCGGTTCGCCGATGATCCGCATCTCGTCGCGGGTCATCACCGAGGCGCCAAGCAGCTGGCGAGTGCAGACGCTCGACAAGAGCTTTTCGGTCGGCATCGTCGCCATGGACGCGTCCCACACGTGCGCGGTGTTGTCGTAGGATGCCGTGATGATCCGCGACGCATCGGGGCTGAGCGCCGCCGATGTCACCACATCGTCAGGCGCGCCTAAGGCCATGATTTCCTTACCCGTCGCGGCGTCCCACAGCCGCGCCGTGTTGTCCCCAGCCGCGGTGACGATGCGCGACCCGTCGCGGCTGTAGGACGCTGACTTCACGTCGCCGTCATGCCCGCGCAACGCAAGAATTTCCGTGCCGCTCGCCACGTCCCAGATTCGCGCCGTCTGGTCATCCGACGCGGTGACGATGTGCGAGCCGTCCGGGCTGAACGCCGCCGAATGCACCCTGCCTTCATGCCCGCGCAGGGCCACGATCTCCTCGCCGCTCGCCACATCCCAGACCCGCGCCGTGTGGTCCCACCATGCCGTGACGATACGCGAGCCGTCGGGGCTGAACGCCGCGGACCAGACCGCATTCGCGCCGCGCAAGGTGAGGAGCTGTTTCCCGCTCGCGGCATCCCAGACCCGTGCGGTCTTGTCATCGGACGCCGTGACGATGCGCGATCCGTCGGGGCTGAAGGTAGCCGACTGCACCCAATCCTCATGTCCGCGCAGGACGACAATCTCCCCGTCGGTCGTCGCATCCCAGACCCGCGCCGTGTTGTCCCACGAGGCCGTGACAATGCGCGATCCGTCGGCGCTGAACGCCGCAGCCACCACCCATCCCTCATGTCCGCGCAGCGCGAGGAGCTCTCTGCCGGCCGCCACGTCCCAGACCCTTGCCGTCTTGTCGGCCGATGAAATGACGACGCGCAACCCGTCAGGGCTGAAGGCCACTGACTCCAGCGAATTCTCGGGGCCTTGCAGGATGCCGATCGCCTTGCCATCCGTCGCATCCCAGACCCGTGCCGTCTTGTCCCACGAGGCCGTGACGATGCGCGAGCCGTCGGGGCTGAATGCCGCCGATCGCACCTTATCCTCATGCCCGCGCAGGACGAGGAGCTGCTGGCCGCTCGCGGCATCCCAGACCCGCACCGTCTTGTCTAACGAGGCAGTGACAATCCGCGACCCATCCGGGCTGTACGCGGCCGAAAGCACCCCATCCTTATGCCCGCGCAGGGCGACGATCGCCTTACCGCTCGCGGCATCCCAGACCCGCGCCGTATTATCGAACGATGCGGTGACGATGTGCGAGCCATCCGGGCTGTAGGCCGCCGCGAGCAGCCTATCGCCATGGCCCTGCAGAGCGACGATCGGCTTGCCACTCGCCGCATCCCAAACCCGCGCGGTCTTGTCATCCGACGCGGTGACGATGCGTGCACCGTCCGGGCTGAACGCCGCGGACTGCACGTGCTCTTCATGCCCTTGCAGGACGACGATCTGTTCGCCGCTCGACGCATCCCACACCCGCGCCGTCTTGTCCCATGATGCCGTGACGACGCGCGAACGGTCGGGACTGAATGCGGCCGACACGACCGCCGCC
The DNA here is from genome assembly GCA_035319545.1 of Allostellaceae bacterium. Taxonomy (GTDB): domain Bacteria; phylum Pseudomonadota; class Alphaproteobacteria; order ATCC43930; family CGMCC-115725; genus DATARH01. The sequence continues at coordinate 2,995 of DATHCK010000116.1, forward strand.
TCATGCCCGCGCAAGGTGAGGAGCTGCGCGCCGGTCGACGCATCCCATACTTGCGCCGTCTTGTCGAATGATGCGGTAACGATGCGCGACCCGTCGGCGCTGAACGCCGCACACATCACCAAACCCTCAGGCCCACGCAGGATAAGGAGCTCCCTACCGCTCGCCGCATCCCATAGCCGCGCCGTATTATCGAACGACGCGGTGACGATGCGCGAGCCGTCCGGGTTGAACGCCGCGGATGCCACGATGTCCGTGTGCCCGAAGAGCAGGGAACGCCAATTTGAATGTGCCGCAACCCGGCTGAGCTCGGCGTCGGCGTGCACCAGTTGCGAGAAATTCCCGCCAACATCACGACCGCGGCGGACCGCGAGTATCGCGATGCGCAACGCGCCAAGATAACGCCCGGCCGACAGCTCTCCTTCCGCCAGTTCGGCTGTCATGCCGATCTGCCGTTCTTGCGCGACGCGGCGCTGTTGGACGGCGATAGTGCGCTGCCAGAACGCGAGCCCGGCGAGGCCGAGCGCCACAAAGAGGCCGGCGGCGAGGGTGGCGCTCAAAATGTTGCGGCGACGGGTGTGCGCCTGGCGGCTCATGGCGATAAAGGCTTGCGCCGCCTCGGTGGGGAGCGGCGCGTTGTGCGGACGCGAGGCGATCCAGCGCTCGGCCTCGTCGAGCGCCGGCGGGCGCAGCAGCAACCCGCGCGGACCGGGGCGGCCGGCGATCATCCAGCGCCGCGCGTGCTCACCAAACTCGGTGTGCTTGCGGACCCAGTCGATATCGGTTTCGAGCGCCTCGGCCAGCCGGTCGAGGCTGGCGTCGAACTGCGCCGCGTCGTCGAAGAAGATGAAGTTGAGCCGCGCCAGCTCGGGCGGCACCGCCTTGTCATCGACGCGGCGCCAGACGATCGGCGCCAGCCGCTTGTTGAGCGAGGCCGCGAAGCGCACCTCGCTCTGGCAAACATCGGAGGCGACCGCGTCGGGGCTGAGGATAAAGACGATCGTGTCGGCTTGCGCGATCAGCGCCTCGATGCGCTTCCACCAATCTTCGAGCGCATAAATCTCGCTGCGGTCGATCAGCGTGTCGAAGCCGCGCGCCTTG
>DATHCK010000117.1:0-14230 GCA_035319545.1 Allostellaceae bacterium
AGATCGGCATGGGCCGGCTCGCTCACGGCAAGGGCGCGGCAAAGCGGCTGCGCCTGTTCGCGCAACGCATGACCTTCGAGCACACCGAGCTCAACCGGCGGCTTGCGGTGGTCGCCAAGCATGTCCAGCTCGATATCGCACCGCCGCCCGACAACCCGCCGCCGGAGCTGTTGACGACGATCGGCCCGGATTTCGACCACCACTACCTCGATCTCGTTGACAAGGGGCACCAGGATCTGATCGCTCTCTACGAAAGCGAGGTGGAGAGCGGCCAGGACATCCGCGTCAAGCATTTCGCGCGCGAAGTGCTGCCGATGCTGCGCGTGCACCGGAAGGAAGCCGAGGCGCTCGCCGGCAAGATCGGCTTGACGGCGGCGCAGTGAGCGACGCCCCGCGCCTTACCCCGGCGCGCCAGGCCGAGCGCGCGGCGCGCGACAGGCGCCTCGCCGAGGCGCTGCGCGCGAACCTGCGCCGCCGCAAGGAACAGGCGCGCGCTCGCGAGGATGAAGCCGCGCCGCGCGACAACGCGGACGCGGAGCGACCGCGCGGCGATTGAGCGGAGTTAGAAACCGGCGGTTTCGCGCGCCGCGTGGAAATAGATGTTGGGCTTGCGGTAGACCGCGAACAACACCGCGCCGTTGGGCGAGAAATTCTCGTGCATCGACCCGGGAATGCGCCAGATGTAATCCCCGGCGGTCGCGACCCCGTCATGATCCTCCACCGACCCTTCCAGCACGAGCGACTGCTCGATCTCGGGATGCTTGTGGAACGGGATATGGGCGCCGGGCTCAAGCTTTAAGAGGCAGGTCATCTCGCCGCGCTCTTTATCTTCGTAGAGCACCTTTATCGACACCTTGTCGAAGCGGGTCGGCTGCCAATCCATCGACTCCGGCTTCACATAGGTGGAGCCGTTGATCGTCGGGGTCAGCCGGCGGGGTTTGCTCGTGATGTCGTTCACGCGTCTCTCCCGGCGTCAAAGCGTCGATGCCGCCAATATGATAGCGGCAAGCGGCGCGCGCGAGTACCCCGCGTCACGGCGGATTTCGGCCGTTCGTGTCAAACCGGCGATCAAAGTTGCGGTCGAAATTCCGGTCGAAGTTGCGGTCGAAATTCCGATCGAAATTCCGGTCGAAGCGCCGATCAAACCCTCGCTCATCGAAGTTCCGGTCATAGCTTCGATCGATGCCGGTGGTGTCGTAACCGGCCAGCGCTATCCCACCGTCCGGGCCCGGCGGTAGGTCGCCAAGACCGATCATGGCCAGCACAACGACGGCCATACAATTCGACCCGTTAGCTCTTCTCGATCCGCGCCGCATCTAATCCTTCTGCTCACCACAGTTGGCCCACCGCCAGCAAATCTCGGCGAATATCGCAGAAGGCGCATTGATTTGCATCACTTGCCGGGGTTGAGCGGCGCGTTAGGCTCCAGTAAAAGCTGGTGCGGGAGAGAAACGGCCGAAGACCGACGCATGGCGTCTATCAGGAGACGCGATGCGGGGGAGCCGTAGGGTATGGAAAGAATTGTGATTCGCGGGGGGCTGCCGCTATCGGGCGCGATCCCGATCGCCGGCGCGAAAAATGCCGCGCTCCCGCTGATGGCCGCGAGCTTGTTGACCGACGAGACGCTGGTGCTGGGCAATCTGCCAGAGCTCGCCGACATCCGCACCATGGCGGATCTGCTGGCGCAGCATGGCGTGTCGGTGACCGCGGGCGCCGCCGGCCTCGAATTGTCGGCGCGGCAGATCACCTCGACCACTGCGCCCTATGACCTGGTGCGCCGGATGCGCGCCTCGTTTCTGGTGCTCGGACCGCTTTTGGCGCGCTATGGCGAGGCCAAGGTCTCGCTGCCGGGTGGCGACGAGATCGGCGTGCGCCCGGTGGATTTGCACATCAAGGGGCTGCAGCGACTCGGCGCCGAGGTCGAACTATCGGGCGGCTATATCGAGGCGCGCGCGCCGCAAGGGCTCAAAGGCGCCGAAATCGCCTTTCCCAGCGTCTCGGTCGGCGCCACCGAGCATTTGTTGATGGCGGCGGCGCTGGCAGACGGCGAAACTGTGCTCAGCAACGCCGCCCGCGAGCCGGAGATCACCGACCTCGCTCATTGCCTCAATGCAATGGGCGCGCGGATCGAGGGCATCGGCACCGATCGCCTGACCGTGCACGGCGTCACGGCGCTGCATGGCGCTCGCCACACCGCGATCCCCGATCGCATCGAGACCGGCACCTACATCATGGCGGTCGCGGCGGCGGGCGGCGAGGTGCGGCTCGACGGCGCGCGGCTCGACCATCTCGAATCGGTGGTGCGCGTGCTCGAAAGCGCCGATATCCGCATGCAGGAATGCGAGGGCGGCCTCCTCGTGAGGCGCAGTACCGGGCGGATCGACGGCGTGGACGTGATGACCGAGGCCTATCCCGGCTTTCCGACCGACATGCAGGCGCAGATCATGGCGCTGATGACGATCGCCGACGGCGCTGCGATGATCACCGAGACGATCTTCGAGAACCGCTTTATGCACGTGCCGGAGCTGATGCGGCTCGGCGCCAACATCAATGTGCAAGGCCCCTCGGCGCTGGTGCGCGGCGTCAGGCGATTGACCGGCGCGCCGGTCATGGCGACCGATCTGCGCGCCTCGGTGTCGCTGGTCATCGCCGGGCTGATCGCCGAGGGCGAGACCGTGATCAACGGCGTCCACCACCTCGACCGCGGCTACGAGCGGCTCGAGGAAAAGCTTGCCGCCTGCGGCGCACGAATCGAACGGGTGCGCGGTGACGGCTGAGGGGTTGCTGCGGCTGCGCGCCGAAGATGCCGACGACCTCGCCGTGATCTCGGCCGTGGTGCAGGACGCGCTGATTTCGGTCAAGGACTTGACCTATGACCGCGACCGGCGACGTTTCACGCTCGTCGCCAACCGCTTCCGCTGGGAAGGAAAGCCTGCCAATTCATATGATGGCGACGGTTCTGGGGAGGAGCCCTCATTCGAGCGCACGCTCTGCGCCGTCTCGTTCGCCAATGTCGAGACCATCGCCTATCGCGGCTTTCGCCGGCGCGACGCCGAGCGCATACTGTCGCTGCTGGCGATCCGGCCGGGAGAGAACGCGAGCTCGATCGATCTCGAATTTTCCGGCGACGCCACCTTGCGCCTTGGCGTATCGGCGATAAATGTGCACGCGACCGATATCGGCGAAGCCTGGCCGACAACCTGGCAGCCCGACCACAGCGCGGACGATCCGCCATGAAGACCCCCCGCGCCGCCGACGACGACAAGCTCATCATGGCGCTGCCCAACGGCCGCATCCTCGCCGAGGTGATGCCGCTGCTACGCCGCGCCGGCATCGAGCCGGAGCCGGCCTTCGACGACCCCAAGGCACGCCAGCTACGCTTCGCGACCTCCGATCCGGGGCTCGACATCATCCGCGTACGCAGCTTCGACGTCGCCACCTTTGTCGCGTTTGGCGCGGCGCAGCTCGGCGTCGCCGGCAATGATGTACTGATGGAGTTTGACTATTCGGAAATCTACGCGCCGCTCGACCTCGATATCGGGCACTGCCGGATGATGGTCGCCGCACCCAAGGAGGCGGTCGGCAAGGAAGACCCGCGAACCTGGAGCCATATCCGCGTCGCCAGCAAATACCCGCAGGTGACGCGCCGGCATTTCGCCTCGCGCGGCGTGCAGGCCGAGGTCATCAACCTGCATGGGGCGGTCGAGCTCGCGCCGATTATCGGGCTCTGCCAACACATCGTTGATCTGGTGCAGACCGGCAACACGCTGCGCGCCAACGGGCTTGTCGAGATCGAGCACATCGCCGACATCACCTCGCGGCTGATCGTTAACCGGCCGGCGCTCAAGACCAGGCCTGACGAGGTCGGCTATTGGATCGACGCGCTACGCACTGTGACCGCGCAGCGGAAAGAGGTGCCGGCCGCCGCGCCGGCCTAGGTCGATGGCGCAAAAGCTCGACACGCGCGACAAGGGGTTCGAGGCGGCGTTCGCCGCGCTGCTCGCCGCCAAGCGCGAGACCGACGCCGACGTCGATGATGCGGTCGCCGCGATCATCGGCGACGTGCAGAAGCGCGGCGACGCCGCGCTCATCAACTACACGGAGCGCTTTGACCGAGTGGTCCTAACCCCGGCCACGCTGCGCCTGTCGCCGCAGGAAATCGCCGAGACCGCGGCGCAAGCGCCGGTAGAGACGGTGGCCGCACTCAAGCTCGCCGCCGAGCGCATCGAAAGCTTCCACCGCCGGCAATTGCCGCAATCGATCGACTATGTCGACGACGCCGGGGTGCGGCTCGGCATGGAATGGCGGCCGCTGGCGAGCGCCGGGCTTTATGTTCCCGGCGGCACGGCGGCCTATCCCTCGTCGGTGCTGATGAACGCGCTTCCCGCCCGGGTCGCCGGTGTCGGGCGGCTGGTCATGGTGGTGCCAGCACCGGACGGGCAGCTCAACCCGCTGGTGATGGCTGCGGCGAGCCTTTGTGGGATTGACGAAATCTACCAGATCGGCGGTGCACAGGCGGTCGCCGCTCTCGCCTACGGCACCGCGACGATCGCGCCCGTCGACAAGATCGTCGGCCCCGGCAACGCCTATGTCGCCGCCGCCAAACGGCGCGTCTTCGGCCGCGTCGGCATCGACATGATCGCCGGCCCATCGGAAATCCTCGTCGTTGCCGACAACCGCAACGACCCGGCCTGGATCGCCGCCGATCTGCTGTCGCAGGCGGAGCACGACGTCTCGGCGCAGGCGATCCTCATCACCGACGACGCGGCCTTCGCGACGCTGGTGGAGACGGCGGTCGCCGGGCACCTGGCGACCTTGCCGCGCGCCTCGATCGCGCGGCAAAGCTGGGACGGCAACGGTGCGGTCATCGTTGTGCGCGACTGGAAGGAGGTGGCTGCACTGGTCGACCGGATCGCGCCCGAACACCTCGAGCTCGCGGTCGATGAGCCGGAAACACTCGCCAAGCGCATTCGCCACGCCGGCGCGATGTTTCTCGGCCGCTACGCGCCGGAAGCGGTCGGCGACTACATCGCCGGGCCGAACCACGTGCTGCCGACGGCGCGCACCGCGCGCTTTGCCTCGGGGCTCAGCGTATTTGATTTTCTGAAGCGCACGACGTTTGTCGGTTGCGACGCCGATGGGCTCGCGGCGCTCGCGCCGGCGGCCATCCGTCTCGCCAAAGCGGAGGGTCTCGATGCGCACGCACTGTCATTGTCCATTCGCCTGAACCGATGATCGCCGACCAACGCATCGCTGCGATCACCCTCGACGAAAAAAGCGTCGTACGCCGCAGCCCCGAGATCGAAAGCGAGCGCAACGCGGCGATCGCCGACCTTTTGCACGAAAACAGCTTTGCACCGGTGTCGAGCCGAGCCGGACCTTTTTCGTTGCATCTAGCGATCGAGGAGAACCGGCTTCTGGTCGATGTGAAGGGTTCGGACGGCGTCGGCGAGACGATTCAGGTCGGGCTCGGGCCGTTCCGCCGCATCGTCAAGGACTACTTTGTCGTCTGCGAAAGCTATTACGACGCCGTCCGCCGTCACAATCTGGCGCAGGTCGAGGCCATCGATGCGGGGCGACGGGCGCTCCACAACGAAGGCTCGGCGCTCCTGATCGACCGCCTGGCCGACAAGGTCGCGCTCGATCATGACACCGGGCGGCGGCTCTTCACCCTCATCTGCGTGCTGCACCTGCGGGCGTAAGCTCCAGCGCCCCACCTGCATCACAGGTGATCGCGGGTGAAATCGCGGTCCCTGGTGTTCGGCAGGGCGATTACCGCCAGCACGCTGACGACGCAGCAGCCGGCGATATAGGCCGCGATCGCCTGGCCCGACCCCGTCGCCGCGAGGATCGCGGTCGCGATCAACGGCGCCGGTCCGCCGGCGAACACCGCGGCAAGCTGAAAGCCGATCGACGCGCCACTGTAGCGCAAGCGCGGTGTAAAGCACTCGGCGATCAGCGCCGCCTGTGAACCCCACATCAGATCGTGGAAGAAATAGGCGATGAGGCTCGCGATGAGGATGAGCGCCGGGACCGCGGTGTCGAGGAGCCCGTAATAGGCGAAGGCGAAAAGGCCAGTCATCACCGCGCCAAAGAAATAGACCGGCTTGCGGCCGAACCGGTCGGACAGGTAGCCGGAGAACGGGATCGTGACGAACGAGAATGCCGAGGCGATCAGCATGACCATAAGAAGAAAGTCGCGCGAGACATGGACGACCTGCATGCCATAGGTGAAGAAGAACGCGGCATAGACAAAGGCGGGAACCATCTGTCCCATCCGCGCGAAGGCGGCGAGAAAGATCTCCTTCGGCTGCTTCTTGAAGACTTCCAGCACGGGGGCGCGCGCGACCCGCTCTTCCTCGACAACCTGCTTGAAGATCGGCGTCTCGAGGATGCCAAGCCGTATCCACAAGCCTATAGCGACCATCACGAGGCTCAGCCAGAACGGCACGCGCCAACCCCAGGTCAGGAAATCGTCGCCAGAGAGCCGGCTGAACCCGAGGATCGCCAGGTTGGCGAGAAAGAAACCGGCTGGCCCGCCAAATTGCGGCCAAGACGAGATGAACCCGCGGTTCTTGCCGGTGCGCGACCACTCCATCGCCAGCAGCACCGACCCGCCCCATTCGCCACCGACTCCGATGCCCTGGATGAAGCGCAGCACGACCATCAGCACCGGACCCCAGACGCCGATTTGCGCATAAGTCGGCACACAGCCGACAAAAAACGTCGAGAGCCCGGTCAACAGCAGCGTTGCGATCAGCGCCGCCTTGCGGCCGATGCGGTCACCATAATGCCCGAAGATCGCCGCGCCGATCGGGCGCGCGACAAAGCCGACCGCGAAAACCGCGAAGGACTGCAGAACCCCGGTGAGCGGGTCGGAAGACGGGAAATACAGCTTGGCGAAGACGATGGCGGCCATTTGGCCGTAGAGCAGAAAATCGTACCACTCGATCGTCGTGCCGATCGTGCTGGCGATCACCGCGCGGCGTAACTGGTCGCGATGATTGGCGTCGGAAATCGAGGCGGGCGCAACATCGGCAACGGACATCGAAGCTCTCCTGTTCCGCGAGCTGCCGGTGGCGGCCGGCAACCTCTTGGTGTTGTGCATTAACCATACCAGCGACACCGGCGCGACGAAAGATGACAGCTACGCGACGCCCCTCCGAACGGCTCCGTCGGCCGGACCGCGCATGCCTCTCCGATGCTTTCGCGTAAGCCGTTGATGTTTTAGCTTCTCGCGATGACGGCCCTGGTACTTGCCTCGGCGTCGCCGCGCCGGCTCGAATTGCTGCGCCAGGTCGCCATCGAGCCCGATGTGGTCGACGCCGCCGAGATCGACGAGACGCCGCTCCCGCGCGAGCTGCCGGCGTCGCTCGCGCTGCGTCTCGCGCGCGCCAAGGCCGAGGCAGTGCGGCCGCGCCATCCCGCCGCGTTCATCTTGGCCGCGGATACCGTCGTCGCCTGCGGCCGACGCATTCTCGGCAAGCCGGATGACGAGGCGGCGGCGCGGCGTTTTCTTCTCCTGCTGTCGGGGCGGCGGCACCGGGTCATCGGCGGCGTCGCGGTAATCGCACCCGACGGCCGCGTCGCGACACGCCGCGTCGTCAGCCAAGTCGCGATCAAGCGCCTTGGCGAAGCGGAACTCGCCGCTTATCTCGCGGCCGGCGAGTGGCGCGACCGGGCCGGCGGCTATGCGATCCAAGGACGCGCCGCGGCGCTGGTGTCGTGGATGCAGGGCTCGTACTCAAACGTCGTCGGGCTGCCGCTCTACGAGACGGCGCAGCTTTTGGCCGGGCTCGGTTACCGATGGCCGAGCTACTGATCAGCGCCGGGCCCGGCGAATGGCGCGCCGCCTGGGTCGAGGATGGCGAAGCCGTCGAACTTTATGTCGAGCGAGGCGATACGAGGCTGCCGGGGAGCCTGCATCTCGGACGCGTGGTGCGCGTCGTGCCGGCGCTCGATGCGGCGCTCGTCGATATCGGCGACGAGCGGCCGGGCTTCCTGCCGCTGCGCGACGTACTGGCCGAGTCGAAGCTCGAGGAAGGCGCGCGGCTCGTGGTCAAGGTGCGGCGCGAGGCTTGGGCCGACAAGGCGCCGCGCCTCACGGCGAAGATCGTCGATCCCCCTGCCCCCGCGCCAACGGTCGAACCGCCGGCGCAACTCTTTCCGCCGCCGGGGCTGGCGGCGGCGCTGGCGCTGCGCTTGCCAGAGGCACCGCGCCGCATTGTGGCGGACGACGCCGGGATCCTCGCCGAGCTGCGCGCGACTTTTCCCGGCGCAGAACTTGCGCAGCGCGACCCGGCCGAGTGGCCATTCGACCTTGACACCGTGTTCGACGCGCTGCTGTCACCAAGTCTCGCGCTCGAACGCGGCGGCGCGGTGCATATCGAGGAAACCCGCACCGCGACGTTGATCGATGTCGACACGGGCACCCCGGAGGGTGGCTCTTCGGCGCGCGCCGCGCTTGCCGCCAACCGTGCGGCGGCGCGGCTGATTGCGCGCGAGCTGCGCCGGCGCAATATCGGCGGCGCGGTGGTCATCGATTTTGTCGGTCTGGACCGCCGCGACCATCGCGACCAGGTGCGCCAAACACTCGAAGCGGCGCTGGCCCGTGACCCCGCCAAGCCGCAGGTGTTGGGTTGGACCCGGCTCGGCCACTTCGAACTCACGCGGCCGCGGCGCGCGCGTTCGCTCGCCGACGCTATGCTCGAACCCGGCAGCCGGGCAAAGCAGCCGTTGGCGCTGGCGCACGAGGCACTTCGCCGCGTGCTGAGCGAGGCGCGCGCCGAGCCGGCGGCGAACTGGCAGCTTGTCGTGCCGCAGGCCGTCGCGGCGGCGCTCAACGGCCCTGCGGCCGCGGCGCTCAAGGCGGTGGAAACCCGGCTCGGCCGGCGGATCGTGGTCGAGCTCTCGGCGGCCGGCGCGGGTTTTGACATCAGCCCGGTCTAGCCCCATATCGCCGACATGAACGACGTTGCGCCGCCCCCTCGCATGGCCGCCTGCCCGATCTGCGGCAAGCCGGCACTGCCGGCGCACCGGCCGTTTTGCTCGGCGCGATGCCGGCAGATCGATCTCGGCCGTTGGTTGCGCGGCGTTTACCGCGTCGAGACCGACGAGACCGTGGAAGAGAACGACACCGGCGAGGTTGGCTAGTAGGCGACGTCGCCGCCGGCGGTCCGCGCAAAGCGCTCGGTGCGATAGGCGGCGGTGGTGGTCGGCGCATAGCGCGCCGCGCCGGTCCCCACGAGCGGAGCGATTTCCGCGTCGTAATTCGGGATGAAGAACATGCCGATCGACAAGCGCCGGCTGCGCCACGCGTCGCCCTCGGTGGGGTTCGCGACGCGATGCAGCGTCGAGCGCCAGCGATCATTTGTCCATCGCATCATCAGATCACCGAGATTGACGGTGAACGCGTCCTCGATCGGCGGCGCGGCGACCCAGCTTCCGGTGCGATCCATCACTTCGAGCCCGCCGACATCGTTGTCGCTGTAGATCAGCGTCATCATCCCGAGATCGCTGTGCTCGCCGGCGCGCAACTGGCCGGGCAAGGGCGCACGATCCGGCGGCGGGTAGTGCATCAAGCGCAACTGGCTGATGTGTCGATCGGTCTTGTCGGCGAAAAAATCATCGGGCAGATCGAGCGCCAACGCAAAAGCCTGGCACAATTGGCGCGCCAGGCCGTCGACGCCGTGCCAATAGGCTTGCAGCGCCGGACGCAACGATGGCGGGCGAGCGGGCCACAGATTGGCGGCGAAGCTGGGATAGGCCGCCGGGCCGGTGAAATAGGGATCGTCGGGGAGGTCGAACGGCCCGATCGCGAACATTTCCTTGAGGTCGGCCGGCGTCTCGTTGCCGCGCAGCCGCGCCAGCCGCTCGTCGCCCGCGGGAATGTACCCACGGTTCTGCTCGGGCCGCGGCCGCCGCACCGCCAGCTTCTCGTCGAGCGGCAGCGCGAAGAATTCATAAGACGCGGCAGTCAGCGCATCGACGACCCCGCGCGAAATCCCGTGGCCGATGACGGCGAAGAACCCGATCGTCTCGCAGGCATCACCGATCCGGCGAGCAATCGCCGCACGCTCGGCAGCCGAAGCGCCGGGCCGGCTGAACGCCGCGATGTCGATAACTGGAAACGCCCCGTCCATTGCCGTGCCCTCGGCGAAAACGAGGCCGCAGCCTAGCGCAATCGCGGCCCGGCGAATACGCGCCGCAACCGGCGCCAGCGGGCGATGCGCCGCGCCTCGGCAACCCGCTGCGACGCAAAGAGGCAAGCCTCGGCGCAATCGCGGTTGCGGCAATGTCCGGTGCCCGGAACCCAGCCGCATGCCGCGGCCCAAAACGGCGCATCGGGTTCGCGCGCCAATTCGGCGGCCCGACCCGACCCGCGGGGCCTCAGGATCGGCGTGCCGACACGAAATGTGCTCATGCTGCGTTATCCCTAAAACTCTTTATAGAAGTAAATTAGTCACAAATTACTCCTCCCGCCAACCTTATCGCGGCGACCGGTTCACACAGGCCCCATCGCGTAAATCACGATGCCGAGCAGCTCACCGGGATCGTCCTCGCGCGGCTCATAGGCGATCGTTTCGGCCTGCGGCATTGGTGGGCGCACCCACTCCGGCGCACCCCGACGGCTCGCGCTCTGGACCAGCAAGTGCCGCGGAATGCGAGGATTGCGCGAGCGGGTGATCAGCACCAGGTCGCCCACGATCGTGAAGTCGAGGACGCCGTACAGAATTTCGTGCGTTTGCCGGCTTCCTTCGGCGGCTTGCGGATCGAGAAAGAAACGCGCCACCACCCTCGCTCCAACCGGCACCGTCGCGGGAAATGGATCGAGGCGACGGGCAACGAGGATCGTCCCAGCCATGAAATCGATATCCGCGCAGTCGTCGACCAAATCAGCCGCAAAGCATTTTCCCGCGTCCGCGAGACCCCGCACCGCGATCCGCTCATGCGGTTCCGGCAGATCGTAGGCGGGCGGATGCGTTGCCGCATCCGCCGCCGCGACGGCGGCAACCAGCGGCACCGAGACCCCTTGTCCCCCTTCCAATAATTCGCTCGGCCGGCAGCGCAGCGGCGCCGCCAGCCGCGCCGCGATATCGGCATTGATCCGTTTGTCGCCGCGCTCCAGAGCGCCGTAATAAGCTCCGCTGATCCCGGCCCCGATGGCCACAGCTTGCTGCGACAGCCCGCACGCCTCACGCAACGCGCGCAGCCGGTTGGGATAGCGACGGGCGCCGGTCATGATCGGGGGGCGACCACGGCTGCGCATCTGCTCAACCCTTCCATTCGCCTTCCGGCTCGATCATAACGCCGATGCAAAGCGGAAGCGACAATTACTTCCATTGAATAATAAATATCTTTCATTCGAGCGCGCGACATCGAACCGCGTGCGCTGGCGTGCAGTTCGATGTAGGTGTCAGTGATGACGATGGCGCTGGCGGCAGCGGAATACGGCGACGGAACGCCGATCGCGATCCTGCACGGGCTGTTCGGCTCGGCGCGGAATTGGGCGAGCATCGCGCAGCGCCTCGCCGCGCATTACCGCATCATCGCCTTCGACCTGCGCAATCACGGTACCTCGCCCTGGCACGATGCGATGGACTATGCCGCCTTGGCCGAGGATGTGTGCGAAGCGATGCTCCGACGCGGGCATCGGCATTTTTCGCTGATCGGTCACAGCATGGGCGGCAAGGTGGCGATGGTGCTGGCCTTAAACGATCCGGGCGCTGTCGCACGGCTCATTGTCGTCGACATCGCCCCGCTCGCCGGACCGATGCAGTTTCTGACGCCGTTTCTCGACTTCATCAGCGCGATGCGCGGGCTCGACCTCGACACCATCACCCGCCGTCGTGACGCCGACGATGCGCTCGCGGCGACAATCCCCGACCCGTCCACTCGCGCCTTTCTGCTGCAAAGCCTCGCTTTTGACGACGGTAAGCCACGTTGGCGGGTGAACCTCGCGGCGATCGAGGCGCAGCTGCCGGCGGTCGGCGACTTTCCGGCCTTCCCGCCCGACGTGCGCTATGAGGGGCCCGCCTTGTTTATTGCCGGCGGCAAATCACCCCTGGTGCCCGTGAGCGCTGAGCCGGCGATCCGCGCCCTCTTCCCGAGCGCGGCGATCAAGCGGATCGCCGCCGCCGGACATTGGGTTCACGTCGAGCAGCCGGCCGCATTCTTGACACTGGTCGAGGCCTTCCTAGCCGCAGATGCGGATTGATTTCGCGGCGGTTTCGCGCTGACATGACAAAAAAGGACTTGGCTCGCATAACGCTTGGGGTCGCGCGGGGGACGCAGCAACCCACTGCCTCGCCGCGCGAGCTTGGAGGCTCATGTCGAGGGTGACGGCCTGCGCCGCAGCGCTCGTCTTGGCACTGTTCACGCTCCCCCGGACAGGCGGAGCCGCGGACGTCGTCACGCTGCAATTGAGCGGGCCGGCGACATTCGAATTCGCCGGCTATTACGCGGCGATGTGGCAAGGCTACTACCGCGACGCCGGGCTCGACGTGACGATCAAGCCGAGCGGGTTGCGCGGCCAGGCGCCGATCGATCCGGTGCGCGAGGTGACCGAGGGGCGCGCGCAATTCGGCACCGGCACGATGCAACTTGTCATCCGCCGCGCGCAGGGACTGCCGATCCTGCTGGTGGCGCCGATCTTCCAGCAAAGCGGAGCGGCGGTCTATTACCGCGCCGACAGCGATTTCTCCTCGCCGGCGACCCTGGTCAACGCAAAGCTCGGACGGCTCGCCGCGAGCGACATCCTCGACATCGAACTGGCGACCGCGCTGCGCGCCGAAGGCATCGACCCGGCGCGGACCAAGTCGGTGACGGTCACCGCTGAGCAGATCGTCCCGTCGCTGATCGATCACACAATCGACGCGGCGATCGGCTCGGCCTGGATCGTGCCGTGGCAGGCCTATGAGCACGGGCTGGTGCTCAAATCGTTCAACCCGGCGAACTACCGGGTCGAGTATTACGGCGACAGCCTTTTTACGATGCGGCAATTCGAGACCGCCGAGCCTGACACGGTGCGCCGTTTTCGCGACGCGACGCTAAAGGGGTGGGACTACGCGCTGCACCATCCCGACGACATGATCGCGCGCCTTGTCGCCGACAAACCCGGCGAGCCGCCGATCGCCAACATTCCCGGCTTCAACCGCTACCAGGCGGATGTCGCGCGCCGCCTGTCGCGCTCCGGCGAAATTCCGCTCGGCTATTCCAATGCCGACCGCTGGACGCAGATCGAGGCGGGGATGCTCGGCGCCGGCGCCATCGAGCGCAGCGCCGACCTGACCGGCTTTATCTACAGCCCCGGAGCACCCCGCGCGAACGGCGATTACCGCAAGCTCATCGGTATCGTCGCGGCGGCGATCCTCGCGGCGGCGGTTCTGGCCGCCGCCGGATGGTATGGGCCGCGGGCGGCACGCAGCCTCTGGCGGCGCCTGCCGCAATGGCCTCGTCTGGCGCGGCGCGGGGCCGTAGGCGAGCCGGCGCCGCGGCTCGAACCGGCGACACCCGAGGCGCCAACACGGCGCGGCCGGCAAAGACAGGCGTCACCCGAGACGCAACCGGCCGAGCCGTTGCCAGCGCCGGTCCCGTTGCCGATCGATCTCAACGATGTCCTGGCGCCGCTCGAACGGCGCATCCGCCAGCGAGTGCGCGGCAGGGTGCGCTGCCGCTTCTCGCTCATCGAGGGGCTATGGCCCTGCCGCACCCAGGGCGGCATGGTCGCCGCGACCGTGCTCGAGCTCGTCGACGCGGCGAACGAGGCGATGAACGCCGACGGCACGCTGATCGTCGGCACCCGCAACTTCACTTTCGACGAGGGCAATCTCGCCGACTTCCCGGGCGGCCGGCTCGGCTCCTATGCCCGGATCACCGTGCGCGACAACGGGCCCGGTCTCTCAGACGACGCATTCGAGCATATCCTTGACCCGGAGATATCGACACGACCTGCGATCGTGCGCGCCGCCGCGGTGATGGAACGGCTTGGCGGATTTGTCCGCGTCGAGAGTGCCGAGGGAGTCGGCACCGCCATCCACCTCTATTTCACGCGCGCCGGTGATGAAGCGGAGACGCTGCCGGCCCAGCTCGTGGCCGAGTAGTCCCTCAAGCAGCTACGCGGGCGCATTCGCCTTGAGGAAGGTGCGGACGTGCCGCAGCGCGATCTCGATCTGCTCGGGGTTCGCCTTCCACGGGTACATGCTGACCTGCGCGTTCGGCGCCAGATGCG
>DATHCK010000118.1:0-4086 GCA_035319545.1 Allostellaceae bacterium
GGCCGCCGAGGAAGCGGGTATGCGAACCGTGGTGGTCGATGTCGACCCGCAGCAAGCGTCCGCGAAATGGGGTGACCTGCGCTCCGTCACCGGCAAAAACCCCAATGTGATTTCCGCCATGGCGGCGCGGCTGCCGCAGACGATCGGGTCGCTGACGAATCTCGGCGCCGAGCTGGTCGTGATCGATACCGCCGCGCACGCGGAAGGCATCCTCGTTTCGACGATTGATCTGGCGGACCTGGTGCTGATTCCTTGCCGGCCGACCGTCATCGACTTGCAGTACTTGGCGACGACAATTCAGCTCACGACGCTGCGGCGGAAGACGGCGGCGGTGGTCCTCAACTCCGTGGCGACGCGGACGATTGATCGCTGCCAGGCTGAAGGGGCGATCTCGGATATGGGCGTCAACCTGGTCCCGGTGAGCGTTTCCAACCTCGTCGCCTATGCGCGCGCGATCACCATCGGGCAGGGCGTCACGGAATTCGAACCCGATGGCAAAGCCGCCGCGGAGATGCGGGCGCTCGTCGACGAGCTCACCGCCTGACGCCGCATTTTCCCGGATTTGGGGTAGATTTCGATGAGACAACAGCGTGTCAATCTGCGGCAGGCGTTTGCCGCGAACCCTGCGCGATTCCTCGCCGTGGCGTCGTCGCGGCCCGTCGCGGTCGCCGCCGCTTCGCCGTCCGACAACAGACTGCTTCAGCCGGTGCTCACCGCGCTGCAGCCGAGCGACGAGCCCCATCCCTTGGCCGATCGCCTCCAGGTCCTCGGATTGTCGGGGATGGCGCGGGCGTTTCAACAGCTGAACGCCAATCGCTCGGCGGAGGAGTTTTCGTTCGAACAGAGCCTGTTCTTCCTCATCGAAGGGGAGGCCGCCCATCGCACCAAGAAGCAGCTCTCAAGCCGGCTGCGCCACGCGAATTTGCGCTATGACGCATCGATCGCCGATGTCGACTACGGCGCGGTGCGCGGTTTTGACGACGCGCTGTTCCATATGCTGGCGACGGGGCAGTGGATCGCCAACCGGGAGAACGCGATCATCGAGGGGCCGCCAGGCGTCGGCAAGAGCTGGCTCGCCTGCGCGCTCGGCGACAAGGCGTGCCGCGACGGCCGCTCCGTGCGCTATGAGCGGGTGCCGCAGCTGACGGCCGACCTTGCCGCGCTGCACGGCAGAACCCCCTATGCGCAGCGCATGCGCAAGCTGCAGTCGGTCGATCTCTTGATCCTCGACGACTGGGGCATGGAGCGCTTCAGCGCCGGCCAGCGTGTCGAAATCTTCGAGATCCTCGACCGCCGGCATGGCCAGCGCAGCACGCTCTTCACGTCGCCGCACGCGGTCGAGACTTGGCCCAAGATGATTGGCGGGACGGCGCCCAGCGCGGTGATCCTCGACCGGATCGTCCATAACGCGCACCGGCTGCAATTGAACGGCAAAAGCCTGCGCGGCCGGCAATAGGGCCTAGGCGAACGCGCGCCTCGCGCGGTTGAATGACAATTCGGGCCAGCCCAGTGGCTTGCCCGCCGGTCTTTATTTCAGGGCGATGGAGTGCCGGCTGCCGCTGTCGCGGCGGCGGCCGATGATGCTGCTGCGGACAAACTCGCGGCGGCCCAGGAAACCCCGAGCGGCTTGCTCGGTCTCGAAATAACGTAAAGTCCCGTCAAATTTGTAAACCACGCTGCCTTGCCAGAACGCGATGAACTGGCCGTTCTCGGCTCGACAAACCTGGGTGGCGTCGCCGCTCGATGCGGTTTTCATTGCCTTTTCCTAACAGAAAGAGCTCAGCAATACGGGTATTTTACGGGCGGTAATCATTGCGGGATTATTAAATTTACTTTGCCGCTGGCGCCAAATGCCGAACAACATGTTCGATTTTTACGCGTGTTTATTAGTAAACAGAAGTGTCATCGCGAGATGTACGATCATGGTCAGGCAATCAGCGACGGTTCAAGAAATGCCCCATCCGTCTCGCAGGGAGACGGTTGGGCCAACCGTCCACGATATGCGCGGTTTGGACTAGCTTCGAAGTATGTACACAACGCCGGCAAGAAGGATCCAGAAGATCATGTCCGCAATCACTGCAGCCCCGAAAACCATCGCCGCAGCCCAGTAATTTAGATCGAGGAGCCCATACCGCGCTCGTACTCGGTCCCAGCGGAATACAATGAGGTACAAGCAGAATAAAATACCAAAGAGTTGTCCGACTGGGGTCATAAGCTTGTTAGCCTTTTGCCGTGAATTTCAACAATATCGATCCCGTCGAAATGCACCGCTTGCGTGCATCTGTCACCGCGTCCCTACCGCTGTCTACACAATTATTTGTCGCGCCGGGCGCCAGGCAGATGACAGCATATGAAATGGGGATGACAGAAGGCGGCTTTCCAACCAAGCGAGCCCAGCGCGCGCCCAAGCATCGAATGGCGGCCCGGGCGCAATAACGGTTATCGTTAGGTCGCGCGTGGTCGCGCGCTACACGTCGAGGTCGCGGGCGAAGCGGGCGTTTTTCTGGATGTAGTCGAAGCGGAGTTCGGGGCGGCGGCCCATCAGGGTTTCGACGAGCTGCTCTGTGCGGCGGAAGGCTTCGGCGGGGGTTTCGATCGTCTCGGCCGCTATGTCGTCCCCTGGGGTGTCGCGCGAGGGGAGCTTGACGCGCAGCACCGTTCGGCGGGCCGGGTCCATTGTCGTCGCCCAGAGGTATTTGTGCGGCATCTCGCCGAGGCCCTTGAAGCGGCTCACCTCGACCTTGCCGCGGCCGTTAAAGACGCTTTGCAAGAGCTCCTCGCGATGCGCGTCGTCGCGGGCGTATTCGGTGCGCTCGCCCTGGGTCAGGCGGTAGAGCGGCGGCAGCGCGAGGTAGAGATGGCCGTTGTCGACGAGCCGCGGCATCTCGCGGAAGAAGAAGGTCATCAGCAGCGCGGCGATGTGCGCGCCGTCGACATCGGCATCGGTCATGATGATGACGCGCTCGTAGCGCAGCGCCTCCTCCTTGTACTGGCCGCCGGCGCCGGCTCCGAGCGCGAGGATGATGTCGGCGATCTCCTGGTTGCCGCGCAGCTTGTCGGCCGAGGCGCTGGCGACGTTGAGGATCTTGCCGCGCAGCGGCAGGATCGCCTGGGTGTTGCGGTCGCGCGCCTGCTTGGCGGAGCCGCCGGCGCTGTCGCCCTCGACAAGGAAGATTTCGCTGCCGAGCGCATTGTTGCTGGTGCAGTCGGCGAGCTTGCCGGGGAGGCGCAGCTTCCTGGTCGCGGTCTTGCGCGCGAGCTCCTTTTGCTGGCGGCGGCTGAGGCGCTCCTCGGCGCGTTCGCAGATGCGGTCGAGGAGGAGCCGGGTCGTCGCCGGGTCGGCGCCGAGCCAATGGTCGAAATGGTCGCGGATCGCGTTCTCGACAAGCCGGGTCGCCTCGACGCTGGCGAGCCGCTCCTTGGTCTGCCCCTGGAACTGCGGCTCGCGCAGGAAGAGCGACAACAGCATCGCCGCGCCGGTGGTGACGTCCTCGCCGGTCGCCTGGGCGATGCGCTTGTTGCCGATCAGCTCGCCATGCGCCTTGAGCCCGCGGACCAGCGCGTTGCGCAGCCCTGCCTCGTGCGTGCCGCCTTCGCTCGTCGGGATTGTGTTGCAATAGGAGTGGCAGAACCCGTCGTCCTCGTCCTCGGGCCAGGCAACCGCCCATTCGACACTGCCGCCACCCCCAACGCCATCTGGGAAATCGACCTTGCCGAGGAACGGGCGCGGAGTGAGGAGCGGGCGGTCAGCCAGGCTCGCGGAGAGGAAATCGCCGAGCCCGCCGGGAAAATGCAGCCGCGCCTCGGCCGGCACGCCGTCGGGCCGCGGCAGCGACGGGTCGCAGCTCCAGCGGATTTCGATGCCGCGGAAAAGGTACGCCTTGGAGCGCGCCATCCGGTAGAGCGTCGCCGGGCGGAAGCCGAGATCGTGGCCGAAGATCTCGGGGTCGGGGTGGAAGCTGAGGGTCGTGCCGCGCCGGTTCTGCACCGGCCCGGCGTCTTCGAGCGGGCCCTGCGGCAGCCCGCGGCAATAATGCTGGCGATAGAGCCGGCGGTCGCGTGCGACCTCGACCCACAGCGCGTCTG
>DATHCK010000119.1:0-8890 GCA_035319545.1 Allostellaceae bacterium
ACCCGCATCCTGCTGGCGCTGTGGGGTGAGGTGCCATGGCGTGCGGTGCCGGTGATGCCGGTTGAGATGCTGTTGCTGCCGGGCTGGTTCCCGTTCCACCTCGACAAGATTTCGTATTGGTCGCGCGTCGTGGTGGTGCCGCTGACGGTCTTGATGGCGAAGCAGCCTCGCGCCAAGAACCCACGCGGCGTGTCGATTGCCGAGCTGTTCGTCGAACCGCCGGACAGCGTCGCGGACTGGATCGCGCCGCCGACGCCCACGGTCATGGGCCATGCTTTTGTCGCGCTCGACCGGACAGTGCGCGCCATCGAGCCCTATTTCCCCGCTAAGCGGCGCCGGCGGGCGATCGACAAGGCGGTGGATTTCGTTACCGAGCGCCTCAACGGCGAGGACGGGCTCGGCGGGATTTTCCCGGCGATGGCCAATTCGTTGATGATGTATGCCGCGCTTGGCTACCCGCTCGACCATCCGCTCTGCGTCACGGCGAAAAGCGCGGTCGACAAGCTGGTGGCGCGCAACAACGGCAGCGCCTACACCCAACCCTGCCTGTCGCCGGTATGGGATACTGTGCTCGCCGGTCACGCCCTGATGGATGTCGGCGACGATGCCCTGGCCGAACCGCTGACCCGGGCCTTCGACTGGCTGGCCGAAAAGCAGGTGCTCGACATCGTCGGCGACTGGGCGGCGCAGCGTCCCGGCCTGCGCCCCGGCGGCTGGGCGTTCCAATACGAGAACCCACACTACCCTGACGTCGACGACACCGCCGCCGCCGGGCTCGCGCTCGACCGTTTTGATGCCGGGCGCTACCAGGGCGCCCTGGTACGCGCGGCCGAGTGGGTTATCGGCATGCAGAGTAAGGGCGGCGGCTGGGGCGCGTTCGACGCCGACAACACCCACACCTATCTCAATCACATTCCTTTCGCCGATCACGGCGCCCTGCTCGACCCGCCGACCGCCGACGTCTCGGCGCGCTGCCTCGGCTTTCTGTCGCAGGCCGGGTATGCGCCCGATCATCCGGTGATCGCCGCGGCGGTCGATTTCCTGCGCCGCGAGCAGGAGCCCGACGGCAGCTGGTTCGGGCGCTGGGGCACCAATTACATCTACGGAACCTGGTCCGTGCTGGCGGGGCTCAACGCGGCAGGAGTCGCTCCGGAAGCGCCGGAAATTCGGCGGGCGGTCGGATGGCTTTTGGCCCGGCAGCGCGAAGACGGCGGCTGGGGCGAGAGCGGCGCCAGCTATGGCGGCGCACCGCCCGGCACGGCACAGTACAGCACCGCGTCGCAGACTGCCTGGGCGCTCCTCGGTCTGATGGCGGCGGGCGAAATGTCCCATCCGGCCGTCGAACGCGGCATCTCTTATTTGATCCAGCATCAGCAATCGGATGGTGGATGGGACGAGCCGTGGTACACGGCGGTTGGCTTCCCGCGTGTCTTCTATCTGCGCTATCACGGCTATCGCGCGTATTTTCCGCTCTGGGCGCTGGCGCGCTATCGCCGTCTCAGCCAGGCCAATTTGCCGCGCGTCGCCTTTGGCATCTGACCCGAGCAGCGAAGCCGTGGGGTCTGCACGCGGCACGGCGCAGGCGTTTTAGTGCTGGCAAAATGCCGCGCGGTCGCGTAACGGTGGGGCCCGCTGGGAAAATACAGCGGCCGCTGGGGGGTTTCTCTGTCCTACACGGTGCTGTGCACGACCGGCCTCAAGGCCGAGGCGAAGATTGCACGCCGCGCGGGTCTCTCCGCGGTGGTCGGCGCGGGCGACCATGGGCGCACGGTCAGGGTGGTCGAAGAGGCCGCCGCAGCCGCCGAGTGTCTTGTCAGCTTCGGCATCGCCGGCGCGCTGAAACCGGGGCTGCGAGCCGGCAACATCATCCTGTCGACCGAGATTATCGACGACGATCGGCGCTGGCTGTCGAGCGACCGGCTGCGGCCGCGCATCAGCGAGTTGGCGAAGCAGATCGGCGCGATCGAAGGGCCGGTGCTGGGCGCGCGGGCAGTGCTCGCGACCAAGGCCGACAAACGGCGCGCGTGGCGCGAGAGCGGCGCGATCGCCGTCGATCTCGAAAGCGTCGTCGTGGCGCGCGCCGCGGCGGCGCTCGGCATCCCGTTTGTCGTGCTGCGCGCGATCGCCGACCCCGCGGTGCGCGAATTACCGCCGGCGGCCCTGGTACCACTGAAGGATGATGGAACGCCCGCGCTCGGACAGGTGCTGGCCTCGGTGGTGACTCGGCCGCGCCAGCTCCCGACGCTGCTCGCCGTCGCGCGCGAGGCGCGCCAAGCGCTGCATGCGCTCGTCGCGCCCGCCCGCGCGCTCAACCAAACGTTGGCCGACGCGTAGGTTTAGTCGGCGGCGGCGCTCAGCTTCGCCATCGCCTTCTCGACATGGTTCGAGAAGACGTATTGCGCCGGGCGTTGGTTCGCGAGGTCGATCTCGGGCGCCATCTCACCTTCGGTCTTGACGCCGCGCAGCGCGACCACAGCGGCCTTCCAGGGCCGCTTCACGGTGTCGACGACAGCGCTCGCCTCGTACCCGCTATGCACCATGCAGTCGGCGCATTTCTCGTAATTGCCGGTGCCGTATGAATCCCAGTCGGTCTCTTCCATCAGCTCCTTGAAGGTCTTGGCATAGCCTTCGCCGAGCAGGTAGCACGGCCGCTGCCAACCGAAGTAGTTGCGGCACGGATTGCCCCACGGCGTGCAGTGATAGCTCTGGTTGCCGGCGAGGAAATCGAGGAACAGGCTCGATTGGTTGAACGACCAGCGCCGCTTCGGGTCGCGGCGGAAGATGTCGCGGAACAGCTCCTTGGTCCGCCGGCGGCTGAGAAAATGCTCCTGGTCGGGCGCCCGCTCATAGGCATAGCCGGGCGACACGGTGATGCCGTGGATGCCCATGTTGGTCACCGCGTCGAAGAAATTCGCCATCCGCTCGGGATCGGCGGTATTGAACAGCGTCGCGTTGATGTTGACCCGGAACCCGCGCGACTTCGCCAGCTTCAATGCCTCGACCGCGCGGTCGTAGACGCCATCAAGGCACACCGAGCGGTCATGGTCTTCCTTGTCGCCGTCGAGATGCACGGTCCACGCGAAATAAGGGTTCGGCTTGAACTGGTCGATCTTCTTTTCGAGCAGCAGCGCATTGGTGCAGAGGTAGACGAACTTCTTGCGCGCGATGATGCCCTCGACGATCTCCTCGATCTCGCGGTGCAAGAGCGGCTCGCCGCCGGCCAGCACGACGATCGGCGCGCCGCATTCGTCGACCGCTTCGAGGCATTGCGCCACCGACAAGCGCTGATTGAGGATCGGGTCGGGGTAATCGATCTTGCCGCAGCCGGCGCAAGCGAGATTGCAGCGGAACAGCGGCTCGAGCATCAGCACCAGCGGGTAGCGCTTGACGCCTCGAAGATGCTTGCCGGCGATGTAGGCCCCGACGCGAATTTTCTGGTGTAGCGAAATCGCCACTGGAAAACCTCGTACGTGTTGCGCTGGTTTGCGCGTGTTGACCCGAGTCAGTTGCCGGCAACAGGTTCGGCGAGCTGACTTGGCATGCGGAAGCGAACATTCTCGGTCACGCCGGACAGGCGCTGAATTTCGATTTCGTCCATCTCTCGCAGCCGCTCGACCAGCTCCTCGACGAGCTCGTCGGGCGCCGAGGCGCCGGCCGTGATGCCGACAGACGAGACGCCGTCAAGCCAAGCCGGGTCGAGCGCTTTGGCGTCCTCGATCAGGTAGCTCGGCACCCCGAATTCGGCGGCGATCTCTCTGAGCCGGTTCGAGTTTGAGCTGTTGGGCGCGCCGACGACGAGCACGACATCGACGATCTTCGCCAGCTCAAGCGTCGCCCGCTGGCGGTTTTGCGTGGCGTAGCAAATATCCTTGGTATCCGGCCCGACAATCGATGGGAAACGCGCCTTCAGCGCTTCGATGACCGCGCGCGTGTCATCAACGGACAAGGTCGTTTGCGTGATGAAGGCGAGTTTTTCGGGGTCGGTCACCCGCAGCCTTTCGACTTCCTCCGGCTTCGAGATCAGGTGCACCTTACCGGTGATCCGGCCCATCGTGCCTTCGATCTCGGGGTGGCCGGCATGGCCGATCAGGATGATCTCGCGGCCCTGATTGGCGTAGCGCTGCCCCTCGATGTGCACTTTCGACACCAGTGGGCAGGTCGCGTCGATGACGGGCAAGCCGCGCTCCTCGGCGCGCGTCTCGATCGCGCTGGCGACGCCGTGCGCGCTGAAGATCGTCACCGCGCCGGGCGGGATCTCGTCGATCTCGTCGACAAATTGCGCGCCTTTGGCGCGCAGCCGCTCGACGACGTGGCGGTTGTGCACGATCTCATGGCGGACATAGATCGGCGGACCGTATTTCTCGAGCGCGCGCTCGACGATCTCGATCGCGCGTTCGACCCCGGCGCAAAAGCCGCGGGGCTGGGCCAAGACTACGCGAATCATGATCGTCTCTGAGCCTCCGGAACCTCACGGCACCGCACGCGCGGCGATCGCGCGCAATCCGCCCTATCCCTGCCACAACTCGCGCCATCCGCGCAATCGCCTGGCGATGGGAGGCCGAGAATGAGGCGCGGTCGGAATTGTGCGGTTTTGGCCTGTGCCATGCGGCTCACTTTGCTATCACTGTCATCCCAATCGAGACGAAATTATGACGGGTCCGATGCACATAATGACGGTCTCGCGACGCGGCCTGCTGACGATCGCCGCGTCGTTCGCGCTCGCGGCGCGCCACGCCGCGGCGGACGACGCCGCCCCGGTCGCGGTGATCCAGCGCTTTTACGATGTCCTCCTCGGCGTCATGAAGGACGCAAAACATCTTTCCTTCGATCAACGTTACCAGCGCCTCGCGCCCACCGTCACCCAGACCTACAACCTCGCCTTGATGAGCCGGCTCTCCGTGGGACCGGGCTGGGCGCAGCTGTCCCCCGCTCAGCAACAAAGCCTGACCACCGCCTTCTCGAACTACACGATCGCGAATTACGCCAACCAGTTCGACGGTTACAGCGGTGAACGCTTTGAGGTCGATCCCGCTCCCGCCGCCAGCCCCAATGGCCCGATCGTTCAGTCCTCGCTCGTCAAATCGGATGGCGAAAAGGTGGCCCTCAACTACCTGATGCGCCAGGGCAGCGACAGCGCCTGGCAGGTCATCGATGTTTACCTGAGCGGCACGATCAGCCAGTTGGCGACACGCCGCTCCGAGTTTACCAGCGTCCTGCAGCAGGGCGGCGCGGACGCCCTCGTCAAGCTTTTGGAGCAGCGCACCGCGGCGCTACGCACCGGCTGACGCTGCCGCCGTGCTGCCAGCGCTTCGACGCTGCGGAATGAACGACGACGTTGCGATGGACCGGCGGGTGCGGCCGCGATGCGACCGCGACGCTTTTCACGGCCGGAGCCCCCTCGGCACCGGGCTTTGCCGCAGGTGCGGCCGGGGCTAATGGGGCCGGCGTCGGCACCGCCGGAGCCGCCGGCGCTGACGTCGGCGTCGATTTGCCGGGGTCTATGTAAAGATCGGGCTCGGCATCCGGCGCCTTGCCGTTTTTCAGCTCCGCCGCGCGATGCTGCTGCGCCAGGCTGCGCATCTCCGCGTAATAATCGACCGAGTTCTTTTCGATCGTATCGAGCTCGTCGAGGACGGCTGCGCGTTCCTCGACCCCGCCAACGATGAACCGCGCGGTCGTCAATTCGGTCACGCCATGGTCGTTGGCGACGATCGTGAACGGGTCGTCGTAAGAATCGACGGCGCTGCCCACCGCGTCACGCGGGTTTGTCGGCCCCAGGATCGGCAAGATCAGATAAGGCCCGGACGGAACGCCCCAGACGAAAAGCGTCTGGCCGAAATCGGCCGGCTGACGCTCGACGCCGCTCATCGTCATGACATCGACCATGCCCGCGAAGCCCACCGTCGAGTTCACCGCGAAGCGGCCAAACGTGATCGCCGCGCGCTTGAACTGGCCTTGCAGCACATTGTTAAAAAAGAGCGTCGGCTCCTTCATGTTGTCGAGCATGTGATGGATCGCTTTGCGCGCATCGCCGGGGAAGACCGCGACATATGTCTGTGCCGCCGGTTTGAGAAGCAGCTTGTCGAGAACCTGGTTGAACGCAAAGGTCTTACGGTTCAGCGGCTCAAGCGGATCGTTCGCCTGGTCGTAGGCGGCACGCGCCGAGGGGTCGGCGGGCGGCGTGGCGCAGCCGCCCAGCGTGGCGGTCGTGAGCAGTGCGGCAAAGCCGATCCGACACCAGCTCCTCCGACGCAAAACGGCTGCTGTGCTCACAAAAAATTCCGCAAAATCTTGGAGGCGACCGGGTGACGCCCGGCCATCGTTGACAATCCTGATTGCGAACGCAACCGCAAAACACTATTCGCTGTTGCGAGTCTGCGGTTGACTGCCACGAGATGACATCACTGATCCTCGCTCTCGCCTTGGCCCCTGTCTGGGTCTACCTCTGCGGCTCGGTCGTTGCCGCCGCGAGGTTCGCGCGACGGCGCGCCGCCTCGCCGAGCGATCGGCCGGCGATTTCGGTGCTGAAGCCGCTTTATGGCGACGAGCTCGGGCTCCACGAGAATCTGCTGTCCTTTGTCGACCAGGACTATCCGGCGATGCAGATCGTGTTCGGCGTGCGCAGCTCGACCGACGGCGCACTGCCGATCGTGCGACGGGTGATCGCCGAACGGCCGGAGCGCGACATCGCGCTGGTCATCGATTCCCGCGTCAGCGGCCGCAACCTCAAGGTTGCCAACCTCGTCAACATGCTGCCGGCGGCGAAGCACAACCTGCTGGTCTTCGCCGACAGCGATATGCGGGTCGGCCGAGACTACCTCGCGACGGTGACCGCACCGCTCAGCGACCCCGCAATCGGCCTGGTGACCTGTCTCTACAAAGGCTGGCCCACCGGCGGTATCTGGTCGTGGCTCGGCGCGCTGCACATCAATTTCAGTTTTCTGCCGGGCGCGCTGCTGGGCGAGGCGATCGGTGCCGGTGGTGGCTGTTTTGGCGCGACGATCGCGCTGCGGCGCGCTGTCCTCGAGCGGATCGGCGGGCTTGCCGTCGTGCGCGACGAGCTTGCCGACGACTACCGCATCGGCACCGCGGTACGTGAGGCGGGGTTTGCGACGGCGCTGTCGCCGTATCTGGTCGAGACGTCGGTCTCCGAAAAGAACCTCAAATGCCTGTGGCGCCACGAGTTGCGCTGGGCGCGCACGGTACGGTTGATGGCCCCGGTCGGCTTCGCCGGATCGATTGTAACCCATACGGTCGCGCTTTCGCTCATCGCCGCGCTGTTCTGCGGGTTTAACTCGACCTCCTTGGGCTTTCTCGCTATCTCCTGCGCGCTGCGCTGGGCATCGGCCGGGGCAATCGCCCGTATCCTGAAATTGCCGAGCGCCGGTCTGTGGCTGCTGCCGCTCCGCGACTTGCTGTCGTTTGCGATCTTTATCGGCAGTTTTTTCGGGCGCAGCGTCTCGTGGCGGGACCAGTTGTTTCGCATCGAACCCAGCGGCGTGATTGTCGACGGAGACGGCGAGTAATGTTGAAGACCCTTTTCCTCCAGCCGCCGTCATTCGACGGTTTCGACGGCGGCGCCGGGTCGCGCTATCAGGCAAAGCGCGAAATCCGTTCGTTCTGGTTTCCCACCTGGCTCGCTCAGCCGGCCGCGCTGGTCGAGGGCAGCAAGCTCATCGATGCGCCGCCGGCGCGGCTGCCGCTCGGCCCGGTGCTCGACGAGGCGCGGAATTACGAACTCGTCGTAATGCACACCTCGACCCCATCCTTCGCCAGCGACATCAAGGTCGCCGAGGCGCTGAAGGACGTGAACCCGACGCTGAAGATCGGTTTTGTCGGCGCCAAGGTCGCGGTCGAGCCGGAAGATAGCCTAACCAAGTCGAGCGCCGTCGATTTTGTCGCGCGCGAGGAATTCGACTTCACGATCAAGGAGGTCGCCGAGGGCCGCGCCTTCGACGCGATCGACGGGCTCAGCTATCGGGGCGCCGGCGGCGCGCCGGTCCACAATCGTGACCGCGCGGTGCTCGAAAACATGGACGAACTGCCCTTCGTCACCGATGTCTACCAGCGCGACCTCAAGATTGAGGACTATTTCATCGGCTATCTGAAGCACCCCTACGTGTCGCTCTATACCGGGCGCGGGTGCAAAAGCCGCTGCACATTCTGCCTGTGGCCGCAGACCGTCGGCGGCCATCGCTACCGGGTCCGCAGCGTCGAGCATGTGATCGAGGAAATCCGCCGCGCGAGGGGCTATTTCCCGCAGGTCAAGGAGTTCTTCTTCGACGACGACACCTTCACCGACAACCTGCCGCGCGCCGAGGCGATCGCGAAGGAGCTCGGCAAGCTCGGCGTCACCTGGTCTTGCAACGCCAAGGCCAACGTGCCGCGCGCGACCTTGGAAGTGCTGCGCGACAACGGCCTCAGGCTGCTGCTCGTCGGCTATGAGAGCGGCAACCAGCAGATCCTTTACAACATCAAGAAGGGCATGCGGATCGACGTGGCGCGCCGCTTCACCAAGGATTGCCACGAGCTCGGCATAACGATCCACGGCACCTTCATTCTGGGTCTGCCGGGCGAAACCAGGGAAACCATCGAAGAGACCATCCGCTTCGCAACACAGATCAATCCGCACACGATCCAGGTGTCGCTGGCTGCGCCCTATCCGGGCACCGAACTCTATCGCGACGCCGTTGAAAACGGCTGGCTCGATGAAGCGCACGCCGAGCTGGTCGATGCCCACGGCGTGCAGATCGCGCCCCTGCACTACCCGCACCTCAGCCACACCGAGATTTTCCAATCGGTCGAAGATTTCTACCGGCGCTTCTATTTCCGGGCTCCCAAGATCGCGTCCATCGTGTCCGAGATGGCACGCAGCCCCGAAATGCTGGTC
>DATHCK010000120.1:0-4787 GCA_035319545.1 Allostellaceae bacterium
GTTCGCAGCGACCGCGTGGAGGCGCGCCGCGCCGGCGCCGGCAAACGCGTCGATGACGATCGCGAGCAGCGTGTCGCGCGGATGGCTAGCGACGATCGAGGCAATGTCATCAAAGCGCGCTTCGATGCGCTCCTCGACACCATCGGCGCTCGTGGTGACGATCGTCACCGGGAGCCGGCCGGCGACCTTGGCCAGCGCGAGCTCGTCGACGATGTCCTGCACCCGCCGGGTGCGCTCGCGTGAGGGCAGCCGCGCCGGCAGCAGTCGGGCGACGCTCCAGCCGTCCCGGGCGAAATGCACCGCGCGCGCCGCCGCGGCGTCGCTCTTCGCCGGCGCCGGCTCGGCATAGCTGCCGAGCGGCAAGGCCCCGGCTACGCTCTCCGTGAGCGCGCGGTCGTAGATCACGACATTGGCGCCGTCGAGTACGTGGCGCGCGGCGGCTGAAGGCTCGGCGCCGGCTTGCAGCTCGACGAGCCACAACTGGCCCGGCGCGACGGAAGGTAGGGCGGGAATTGGGGCGAAGGGACGGGACGCAAGCTCGGCAACGCGAGTCGCCGGCGCGATCAGGGTAGTCGACACGGAAACGGCCTCCTTAGCGGCATTTTTCGAGCGCCCGCAAGGTCGCGGTAAAATCGGCGCTGTAGATTGAGACTATTTTACAAAATTAAAGGTGTCAACTTCACTTTATGAACAATTTTAATCTGTTAAATATGCTCAACAAAAAGCGGAGCCGAAGCTCCGCTCACAGACGCGTCCGCCGCCGCATGGAACGCCGCTCAAACCGGGCGGGTAAGCCCGAGCAGCATGCCGAGCGGCACCGCCATCATCGATGCGAGGATCACGACGGTGAGCGCGCGCTCCGCCAGCGTCCATTTCCGCCAATCCGACATGAACTCACGCATCTCAACCACCGTGCTCTTTCCGCGACACCGGCCACACACAACCTATATACGGACGCTTCTAAAACTTCGGTGAACGCACCGCCTGCGGTGCATTGCCGCAGTGCAATAACCACTAGGAAACCGGGAGGCACGCCGTGCCGACATATATCGTCCTTTGCAACTGGACCGATCGCGGCGCCCAACAGGTCAAGGAATCGCCCCAGCGCGTCGACATGGCCAAAAAGGCGCTGACCGAGATGGGCGGCGAATTTCGCCAAATTTTCATGACCTTGGGCGACTATGACCTGGTCTTCATCTACGAGGCGCCGGACGATGCGGTTGCCGCCCGCTTCATGCTCTTGTTGGGGCAGCTCGGCACCGTGCGCACCCGCACGTTGAAGGCGTTCCCCGAGGCGGCCTATCGCGAAATCATCCATTCGCTGCGCTGATTGCGCGGGACGGTTTCGCAACACCGGCGTTCTCGGGCTTTGTTGCGCCTCCGCCGCATCTTTGCCATGGCGCGGGTGCGACATTTTGTCCTAAGATAGCGGCGGAACGGCAAATGGAGCCCCCGCCATGAACGTTCACGCCATCCTGCGCAACAAAGGCGATTCGATTGTCACCATCCACCCCGACGCGACGGTCGATCGGGCCGTCGCGGTGCTGCGCCGGCGCGGCATCGGCGCGCTGGTCGTCAGCGACGACGGAGAAAATGTCGTCGGCATCCTATCGGAGCGCGACATCGTCGAAGCGCTCACCCGCTTCGGCGGTGATCTGCTGTCGGTCAGCGTCAGCGAGGTAATGACCAGCCCGGTCGTCACCTGCGAGCCGGGCGACAGCGTCGCCGAGCTGATGGCCGAGATGACCAACCGGCGCATCCGCCACTTCCCGGTGCTCGATGACGGCCGGCTCGCCGGCATCGTCAGCATCGGCGATTTGGTCAAGAGCCGGCTCGACGAGATTGAATACGAAGCGCATTCGATGCGCTCGTTCATCGCCGGCGCCGCATAAGAGAGACACTCCCCTACCGCCCGGTTCGGCCGCGTGGTAGGGGAGCGCATGTCGACGATCGAGACCGGCCTGCGCGGCGGCGGGATTGCCATCCTGTTGCTGCTCGCGCTCTTCACCGGGCGCGACGCCTGGCGGATACCGGCTGGCCGCTACACCGCGCTGTTCATGCTGTGCGTCACCGGGTACCTGGTCGAGTCTGCGCCGGGTGCGGCGACCAGCGACGCAGTTTGGATCCTGCCGTTTCGCGAGCTGAGCGTCATGGGTTCGGCGGTGTTCCAGCTATGGGCGCGCGCGACCTTTGACGATTCATTCCGGCCGTCCTGGACCGCCTGGCTGCCGACGGCGGGGATGGCCGCGCTGGCGATCTGGGCGATGAGCGGGAACGCGGCGCTGCGCTGGCATGTCGTTCACGTCGTCGCGCTGGTGCTGATCGCCATCGGCATCTGGCACGTCCTCTCCGGACGATCCGGCGACCTGATCGAGCGACGGCGGCGCCTGAGGCCGGTCCTGGCCTTCGCCGCCGGGCTCGCCGCGGGCGGGTTCACGCTGCTCGCCGCGCTCGCCACCCCGCAGGCACGAGCCAATGCTGGCCTCGTCACCGCCGGGGTCATCCTCACCCTGGCGATGATGTCGGCGATCAGCCGGCTCCGTCTTCATCCGCTGGCCGAATTGACGGGCACGCCCGATAGCGAGCCGCGCCCACTCAACCCGGCGGCCTCCGCCGCGGTGGCGATCGACCCCGAGGAGCGTGCGCAGCTCGAAAACCTGCGGCGGCTGATGGAGGAGGAGCGGGTCTACCGGGAGGAAGGCCTCGGCATCGCGAGCCTCGCCGCGCGGCTGAACCTCCCCGAATACCGCTTGCGCCGACTCATCAACCAGCGTCTCGGACATCGCAATTTTTCGAGCTTTGTCAACGGCTACCGTCTGGCCGAGACGATCACCGCGCTGGCCGACCCGAGCCAGGCGCAGGTGCCGATCCTGACGATCGCGCTCGATGCCGGGTTTCAGTCGATCGGACCGTTCAATCGCGCCTTCAAGGCGCAGACCGGGACAACGCCAACCAATTTCCGCCGGGAGCGGCTCGCGGGGTCGATGCGGGCTGCGGAATAGCCACGCCGATTTCGAACATCGGCGTGGCTTTCGAGAAATCGGCGAGCCTCCCGCCAGGAAACGGCGAGACCGAAAGCGGCGCGAAGCGCAGCGTGGCGCCGTGTCGAACCTCGGGCTAGCCGCGCCATGCAGACGCTCTATCTGATCCTGTTCTGGTCGACCCCGGCGGTCATCCTCTTCGCGGCGATGGAGGCGGTCACGCTCCTCGTCATCCGCCACGGCGCCTATGATTGGCGCGCGGCGCTATGCTCACTCGCCGACATCCTGGTGCGCCAGTACGTCGTCTATGCCTATCTGGCGTTCAGCTCAGTCGCTTGGCTGATCGGCTGGGCATGGGCGCATCGGGTCTGGACCGTGCCGCTCGGCACATTCCCGTCGCTCGCCGCGCTCTTTATCGGCCAGGAGCTCTGCTACTACTGGTTCCACCGCTGCAGCCATTCGCTGCCGCTTTTCTGGGCGAACCATGCGGTGCACCATTCGACCAATGAGCTGAATTTATCGGCGGCGGTGCGCGTCGGCTGGACGGGGAAGCTCGTCAGCGCGGGCTTCTTTTTTGTTCCGATGATCTGGCTGGGCTTCAAACCCGGCCCGGTATTCGTGGCCCTCGACCTCAACCTGCTCTACCAGTTCTTCATCCACGCGACATGGATCCCGAAGCTCGGGCCGCTCGAATGGGTGCTCAACACGCCATCGCACCATCGCGTGCACCATGCGAGCAACCCGGAATACCGCGACAAGAATTTTGGCGGGGTGCTGATCGTCTTCGACCGGCTATTCGGCAGCTTCGCCGCCGAGCGCGACGACGTGCCGTGCCGCTATGGGCTGGTCGTGCCGCTCTACTCCTACAACCCGCTGTGGATCGCGTTTCACGGGTTCGTCGCGCTGGGCGGCGATTTGTGGCGGGCGCGCGGCTGGCGCGATGCGATGCGGGCGTTTATCGCGCTGCCGCGCGAAGTGGCGCCGGCGGCAGCACCGGCCGAATGAGATTGCTGCCGCAGCGGGCTTGCGGCTCAATGGCGGCATGAACAACCTGCTCGCCGATCTGCGCGTCGTCGAATTCTCCGCCTTTGTCGCCGCGCCGCTCGGCGGCATGACGATGGCGCAGCTAGGCGCCGAGGTGATCCGCATCGACCCGCTGCGGGGCGGGATCGACCATTATCGCTGGCCGGTCACTAAGAGCGGCGCGAGCCTCTACTGGGCGGGGCTCAATAAGGCGAAACGCTCGGTGGCGCTGGCGCTCGACAAGCCCGAAGGCCGCGAGCTGGCGAAGGCGATCGCCACCGCACCGGGGCCGGGCGCCGGCATCGTGTTGACCAACCTACCGCCCCTGGTGGGCCTCGACTATGCGAGCCTCAAGGCGGCACGCGACGACGTGATCATGCTGCGCCTCATCGGCAATCGCGACGGCAGCGCCGCGGTCGACTATACGGTCAACGCGGCGAGCGGATTCCCGCTGGTGACGGGAGACGGAACGCGGCCGGTCAACAACGTGCTGCCGGCGTGGGATGTCGCGACCGGGCTCTACCTCTCGACCGCGCTGCTCGCCGCCGAGCGGCACAGGAGCCGCACCGGCGCGGGCCAGGAGGTCGTCGCCGCGCTCGCCGATGTGATGCTCGCGATGGTCGGCCACCTTGGCTACATCGGCGATGTGCAAATCAACGGCACGTCGCGTCCGGCGCTCGGCAACGATCTTTACGGCAGCTTCGGACGCGACTTCCCGACCGCCGATGGGCGCCGCGTGATGGTCATCGCGCTGACCCCGCGGCAGTGGCGCGCACTCGGTCG